>JBKCES010000296.1:0-3091 GCA_046304295.1 Cyanobacteriota bacterium
CAATAGTATTAAGCTTCGGCAAGGGAGCCACGGATAATAGGGGACTGGCCCTAAGGATGACAGACTACAGGCGCCAGCTTTAGGGAAACCGGTTACTGAAGGATCTCCAGGATCATAGAATATAACTTTGCCACCGCCCTCTCCCCGTCATGTTTTTTTCCCCTCCCGGCGCCGCGCCCCCCTCTTCCCCTTGGTTCGCGACCTTGGATCGTTTTGTCCGGGATCGGCAACTTCCCCTAGCGGCGCTGGCTTGGGAACTACGACGGGAATGGGGAGACCTCCAGGACTATCTGGGCCTTGACCTAGAGCCGACACCCCATTTTTTTCGCTGTTCTTACGCCCAACTAGAGAGCCTCAACCAAAGCGTTGACCGACAAATTCAGGAATTGCTGGGGCTGTTGCTCCACCATGATCCCGAACGGGAAACGGCTATTGTCGCCCTCGCCCAGGGGCAAGTGAAACTGCTCTATTTTCAACCGGAACTGCCGCCCCCCCAATGTCTTGACGGTCTGGGAATCAGCTTAGACGAATTGATTCCCCAACTTGAAACCGAATTGCTCCGCCTGTTAACTCCATGACCCTTCTAGAAACCCTCCGCGCCCAACTCCAGTCTGAACTCGCCGTGATGGAATGGGAGAGCCTCAGGCCCCACGCCCAGCGGGACGGGTTAATTGTAGTGGAGCCTAGCCTCGATTTAGTGGAAGCGGGCGCCGCCATCGCCGCGGATCAAGCGGAAACGGTTCAAGCCTGGATTAGCGCCGGGTTGATTCATAAACCCAGCTCCGCCGAGTTAGGTCAATGGAACCAAGAGGGTGCTCAAGGCTTTCAAACCCTGATTGTTCAACCCTACGTCCTGATCCAGGTTGCCGATCCAGTCTCTAATATGGGATGATGGATCGTTTTTATGAGGAAATCAGAGTGGCTAAACGTCGTAACCTGAAAAAAGAAAAAGCTGAGCGCAATAGAGCCTACGCTCGGCAGTTCCGTTCTCAATCCACCAAAGGTCAAGGCAAACGCTTCGGCCAGCGCCGTCAATCCTCCGGCTCCGGCGCTCAAGGCGGTAACGGTGCTCAAGCCGAAGGGTAAAGAAGAGCTAGAATCCCCCCTAGCCCCCCTTGGAAAGGGGGGAATCGCATTCAAAGTCCCCCTTACCAAGGGGGATAAAGTTAAGGACTGTTAACGGAATTTAAGGCGCCCTTAACGCCTCCATGAAGATTCCTCTCTAAGATGGGGGTGTTTTCCTGACGGCGCCTGACCATGAAACCCCTTCTGCACCGGACGAAAATTGTGGCTACCATTGGCCCCGCCAGTTCTTCGCCGGAAGTGATTAAAGAGCTACTACTAGCGGGTGTCAATGTGGCCCGCCTCAACTTTTCCCACGGCAGTTACGCCGACCACGAAGCCATGATCCGGCTTCTGCGAACCACAGCCCGGGAGTTGGATTTGCCCTTAACTCTGTTGCAGGATTTACAGGGACCGAAAATTCGGGTGGGACAACTGCCTCCGGAAGGGCTGTTACTTGAAGAAGACGCCGCCCTGACCTTGGTGCCCCAGGCGGAGTACGCAGGACAACCCGAAACCGTCGGCATTGACTATCCCCATGTGGCGGAAGAAGCGGAAGTCGGCACGCCGGTTTTGTTGGACGACGGCTTGCTGGAGTTGAAGGTGACAGGGGTGGACGGCGCCGCGGTACGGTGCGAAGTGGTGACGGGGGGCGTTCTCAAAAGTCGCAAGGGGGTCAATTTACCCTCCCTCCAACTGCGTTTACCTTCCCTGACGGAAAAAGACCAGCAGGATTTGGAGTTTGGCATCACTCAGGGTGTGGATTTAGTCTCCCTCAGCTTTGTGCGGAAACCGGAAGATATTCAGGCGCTGAAGCGGTTTTTGGCGGATCGCGGCTCCCATCTTCCCGTACTGGCTAAAATTGAAAAGCCCCAAGCCGTGGCCAATTTAGAAGCCATTATCGACGAGTGCGACGCCATCATGGTGGCCCGGGGCGATCTGGGAGTGGAGATGAGTCCCGCCAAGGTGCCCCTAATTCAAAAACGGATTATTCGTCTCTGCAATCAACGGGCCATTCCGGTCATTACCGCCACCCAAATGCTGGATAGCATGATCCGCAATCCCCGTCCTACTCGGGCGGAAGCCAGCGACGTGGCCAACGCCATTATCGACGGCACCGATGCCGTCATGCTCTCGGGGGAATCCGCCGTGGGGGACTATCCCATCCAGGCGGTGAAAATGCTGGCCCGCATCGCCACGGACATCGAGCCGGAAATTAATTTCGTTAACTATCCGGCCCGCCATCAGGATAAGGCCCACGCTCTAGTGGAGGCGCTGAATCGGGTGGACCATATCTTAGAACTACAATGTATTGTGGCCTTCACGGAAACCGGTTATTCCGCCAAACTGGCCGCGGCGGAGCGCCCCCGGGTGCCCATCGTCGCTTTTACCCCCCACCGGAGCACCTACCACCAATTAAACCTCGTCTGGGGTGTGCGACCCATCATGTTTGAGTACGATGACCATTCCCTGGAGGAGTTGATCGACCACATGGAGGAGCAGTTATTGGCCTACCAGTTTGCCGATCCGGGGGATCAGGTTTTGATTTTGGGGGGACTGCCCCTAGGGAAACCCCGCACCACCAGCTTTATCAATATCCACACCGTCTGCGATGATGTCCACTCCTAGAGGAATCCTCAGGGTAAGCGCAAGAAAAATATCAAGAAAATGTGATGTAGCGGTGTCTGCGCTGGTGAGGGACCAATAAGATGGCTAAACCCCTTACTCAGTAAGAGGTTTATTACTCTCACACGCCTAAATACCGCTATAGTTGATGGCAAGACTTTAGTCAATTATATGATTGATTATGGCTTGGGTGTTTCAACATCAACAAGATATAGCAGGCCTAAGTCAATCATGAACAGGTTCCGGTTGGCTCCCCCCTTTCCAAGCTACGGTGTACACAGATCTTGGCTAAAGACCTAAATTTTGGATTTGATCCCCCTAAATCCCCCTTTATAAGGGGGACTTTGAGAAGTTTTCCCCCCTTTTCAAGGCTACCGTGTACACAGATCTCGGTTGAAGACCC
>JBKCES010000297.1:0-5253 GCA_046304295.1 Cyanobacteriota bacterium
GGAGAGGCGGGATTCGATTTCCTCAACGATTTGGTTTTGTTCGTACATGGAACAATAAGGAATTAATAAATTTTCTAGAATTTCCAGATTGATATTCTTTTGGGCTGTTGCAGGAGCAAAAGCTGATATTTTAGCTTTAACTGACTGGATAAAATAATCTACAAATTTAGGATTAACTATTTGATAGGCAGTAAACCCCACAACACTGTCAGGGAAACAAGCCTTGAGTCCCAGAAAGCAAGTTTCAGCAATATTAGCAGCTATAGTAATGCAAAGAGTCCCTTCAGTCCAAAGCTTACTTTGGCTTAATCCTAACTCACTGTAAGTTTGAGAGAAGTGTTTCAAAACACCTTTTGCAGCTTTAATCTCTCCAGTTTGAATAAATGGATAAGATCCACCAAAGAGTTTTGGATCATTTCGGGGTCTATGCTTAGATTTTCCTCTTCCTAAATCACCCGTATAAGCCAAATAGATATATATCCAAGGATTAGGAAGTTCAGGAAGTTGAGAGATTTGGGAATCAGTAATGGCTGGAAGCAGTTTAGCGTCCTTTGGCTTCCCCGGCTTTTTCTCGACCTTGCCATTTGCTTCCCAAGCCTTAACATCAGCCTGCCACTGGGCCAGCGCCGCCTGATAGCGCCGCTCCCGCTCCGCCTTGATTTGCTCTAGCAGGGTTTCGGCAGACTCTAGCTTGCCTTGCCGTTTCTGCTCCTCGCGCCACTGGGCGGTGAGCTTGCCTTCAAACGCCCATTTCAACACCGCCTGGCGATAAACCTTAAGCTGTTGTTGTGCCTTCTTCAGGGCGGCGTTCCCGGCATCCAGATCGGAGAAAAGTTCCTCGATTTTATCTACGATGCGGTGTTGTTCGGCAAGGGGAGGGAGAGGAATATTGGTTTTCTCTAAATGCTGAAAATGGCGTGCATACCCCTTATCTGGAATTTTATGAACTATGACTCTAACAAATGAAGCGAAAAGCTTCGGAAGAAAAATACTGAGCGGCTTTATTACTTTAATTCCATCGGCTCCGGGTGCGAATGGGAAAGTAACTAGCTTTATTACTTTTGTGTGGTCGCCAAAAACCAGTACAGGAAGATCGCAATTAATTACACTTTTCTTGTCGTCAGTAAACCCTCCTATCAGTTCTTGACCTTGATCGATAACTGGAATAGCTCCACGCTCTAAGTATTCTTTTTGTTTGATCTTCTTTCTATTTGTTGAAATCTTGGTTACAGTTTCTTGAAAATCAATAACCTCCCATCCCTTGGGCATTTTTCGCAAATCAAATTTATTAGTTTCCATGCGAATCATCTGAAAAGTTAGATCACGTCGGCGGTAGGGTTGATTATAGTAGATTTTAAGGGCGGTGATCTAATTTTTGTGGCACTCGATGAAAGCAGTGAAACAATAGATCGGGTGTGTCGCTCGCTCTTCAGATCGCAGTCACACAGATTGAGCCAGTTTAGCCTTCAACCCAATGACTGTTATCCCAACCACCTCCTGAGTTTCTTCGTCATACCGCAAGACCATTCCATCGCCAATATCCACCCCAACAGCAGGGCGCGGAGTCCCTAGCGACAAATATAGAACGTCCGCTTCTTGGTCATAGTCCCAATTAGCACGATCAGATTTCTGTAAAATTTTTAGCGCTTCCATAGAACATTCTCCGTTGTGATGAACATCGAATGGGAACACCGGCTATACTCATCATGCCGCTAGCGCCTCATTCATCTCATCAATAATACCATCCATCCTAGCCCAAAAACTTTCATCTCTACGTTCCCGCCAAGATTTCCATCATTCGATTAGCCAACTGCCGATCAAGCGTCAAAAGTTCCAGATTCATGACCTTGACCGTTGCCGCAATTATGGCATCAGGGGTTTTGAGCTTGTATTGACGACGAATTGTGATAGTCATGTCTTCAATTGTTTGAGTCATCGGCAGATACTCCATCGCATTGAGAATACTCGTGATTGCTCGAACTTCAGCATCTGTAATGGTTGGATAACTCAAAAGCTCAATTCGAGTGATACAACTGTAAGCACATTGATCCAGGTTGACGGATCGGTCTTGTAGCATATTCGCAACTTGAATATTACCCTTGACCAAACCGATGATGAAATTTGTATCGAGTAAAACCCTAACTCCACTCATTTCTCATCACTCTCTGTAACTCAACTGGGTTCTCGTTGAAATTGGGAGAATCTTTCAAGATACCCAGATAATCACTCAGTAGGCCGGGGGCTAGATGCCGTTCTGGGTTAAGTTGATTAACCACAAACTTGGCAAACACCAAAACCAGCCTAGATTCTTGCTCCGGCATCGATTTCACCAATTCATAGATTTTGTCCGCTGTACTCATCATGCCGCTAGCGCCTCATTCATCTCATCAATAATACCATCCATCTTCTCCCCAAAGCGCTATTCCTATAATTTTGAAGATAGAGGGCTAGGTTGGCGATCGCTCACAATATCCTCCTTATTAATGCCTTCCGAAATCAGCGCTTGGGTTAGACCTTCTTCAAAATTGTCCTCCTCAATTACAACCTGATTGCCGACCAAACGGGCATGAAATAGGATCGTATCCATCCATCGCTCTTTATCCCACCCCGTTGCCAAAACCAGAAAGTGCCCCGACTCAAGATCGCAAACAGGATAAAGCCTAATCGCTTGGAGGCGTGGTTGATCTACTGTCGCAACTTGCACCGTCTTCCTGAGAATGTCAGCATAGCTTAACCTTAAGGCGTGATCCATTGTAAAATGACCTCCCGAAGTGGTTCGTAAATCAATATAGCGGTTTGCAGACTGGCGAGAACAATATTTGTTTGCCCTCATCCCCCAGCCCCTTCTCCCAATTCTGGGAGAAGGGGAGCCAAAACCCTATTTGTATCTAGGTTTTAAGTCCCTCTCCCTCTTTGGGAGAGGGATTTAGGGTGAGGGTCAGACCGACCGAGAGCACCCCTCAATCGCAAGAATACCGCTATACTAGTGTCCAAGACATACATCACAAAGTCTCCCTTTCTAACTCTTGAGCTAAAACCCCTCGTAACTCTTCAGCCATTGGAAAATCTGGCCAAGCCCCCGACAACTCGCCGACTAATTGTCGCCATGATTGGATATCTTCAGGTGTCGTCATACTAGATAGATCACAGATCTGTTCTTCTTGATACTGGACAAACTGAGCAAACTTCAAGACCAATCGAGATCGCTCATCTGGGAAAGTTTTCACCAATTCATAGATTTTGTCTGCTGTATAGCAGGCCTAAGTGAATCATGAACTGGCTCCGATTTGCTCCCCCCTTTCCAAGGGGGGTTGGGGGGGGATCATAACTTGATTGCGTTCACCACCCATTTAGGACTGCTATACTTATCATGCCGCTAGCGCCTCATTCATCTCATCAATAATACCATCCATCTCCTCCCCAAAAAGCTGGTACATCTTGGCTAAACCCCCCTGAGCATCAAAAGGGGCGTAGTCCAGATCGTCCCGCTCAATATGGAACGAGCTAATCATGTGATCCTTCACCATCCGCAACCACTCCATTTGCGCCTCAGTAAACTTTGGGGCCGCCCCCGCCTGCTTCTGAAACACCCATTGCTGAAAATTGCGGTTCACCGTCCGCTCATAGGGGGTCAACTCCTGGTCAAGCCCCACCACCTTGCGAATCAAGGCCACCAGCGCCGTCAACTCACTGATGGGAGCGCCGGCTTTCTTGCCCTCTACTTGCTCATAGGCTTGCCACACCGACAACGGCGCCAGCGTCGGTTTTTGGGTTTTAAGAATGTCTAAGACCTCGCGAATCATTTGAAAAGTGAGACCGCATCGTCGGTAGGGTTGATTGTAATAAATTTTAAGCGCCGCGATCTCATTTTTATGGCGCTCGATGAAAGCCGTGAAATCCTCGATCAGATGCATCGCCCGCTCTTTGGCTTGGACATCCCATCCCACAGCCGTGACGCGATCAAGATTAACGGTATCAATAATCTGCTCATGGGCCCGGCGAAGATTCTCAATAAAGTCAATCACCTCGCCGGTAAAGGCGCCGGCGGCGGCACGGATCAAAGCTTGCTGGGCAGTTTGCCTGGCCCCTGCCGATGGCTCGGCGGTATTCGGTAAACCACCATCAGTTCGGGCTTTATCGGCGATCCTGTCCGGGTCGTAGGCCTGGAGCAGGGCTTTGGCCATCCCTCCGGCGCTTAAGCCCCCGGTCATCTCTAGGAGCCGTTCCCGCTCTTGGGGATTCATTTGTTGGTCTAAACGCGCAAGGCGGCCCGCCAATGACGTAAAGACATCCTCATCCTGGGCGCCCATCATCACACCCATCATTAAATCCCTGAGGGGGACTCCCTTCCGGCGCTCTAGGGGGCGGCTATCGGTTTTGAGGGATTGGGTCACTCCAACCGCATCCACAATCACGAAATGGGTCTTATGGGAAAGCGCCGAAGGGGTCACCTTTTTGAGGTCATCAGCGCCCAACGTGCGGGTTCCCCGTCCCTTCATCTGCTCAAAGTAGTTCCGGGACTTTACATCCCGCATAAACAACAAACACTCCAAGGGTTTAACATCGGTTCCCGTGGCGATCATGTCCACCGTTACCGCAATGCGAGGGTAGTAGTCATTGCGGAATTGAGCCAGTAGCGATTTGGGATCTTCTTTGGATTGGTAGGTCACCTTTTTACAAAAGGCGTTCCCTTCCCCAAACTCCTCCCGCACGATTTGAATAATGTCATCGGCGTGGCTGTCCGTTTTGGCGAAGATCAGAGTCTTGGGGACTTCCTTCCGGTTCGGAAAGATCTCCGGCAATTTATCCCGAAAGGCGCGGATGATATTGCGCATCTGGCTGGGATTGACCACATCTCGATCCAGTTGCTTGCCGGAATAGGTAAAATCCTCGTCAAGCTGTTCCCAGCGGCGCTTGCGGGTGAGCTTATCTCGCTTATCCACAAATTCCTTCGCAACCAAGCGACTCCCCTGTTGGGTAATCTCGGTTTCGATCGTGTAGACGTCAAAGCCCACGTTCACCCCATCCGTTACTGCCTCCTCGTGGGTGTACTCGCTCACCACATTCTCGTTAAAGAAAGCGAAGGTACGCTGATCGGGGGTCGCCGTCAGACCGTAAGCGTTCAAGGGGGTGATCAACTGCGTACTAAAAGAGTCAAACCCTTACTGGGTATGGTTTTCAGGGACTTTTTCCAAAAGAGACGACACGGCTCAATCTAGGAAAATGGGGGTTGTGAGCCGGGAATTGGGATTT
>JBKCES010000298.1:0-12211 GCA_046304295.1 Cyanobacteriota bacterium
CTATAAGATTAGACGATTTCGGTATTGAAAATGCCGGTTTTTGATTATTTTAGGTTTTCTCTTAATAATGAAAATCCCAATTCCCGGCTCACAACCCCCATTTTCCTAGATTGAGCCGTGTCGTCTCTTTTGGAAAAAGTCCCTGAAAATCATACCCAGTAAGGGCTTGACTCTTTTAGTACGCAGTTGATCACCCCCTTGAACGCTTACAACAAATCAAAGGGCGACACTCCCGTTAATAGATGCAAACAGGTTACCCCTAAACTGTAGAGATCGCTGGCGTTGACCGCCTTGCCGTTCATCTGCTCCGGCGCTACATATTCCGCCGAGCCAATCACCGTGCCCGTCACCGAACGATTTTGGGGAGTCACCGCCTTAGCGGCGCCGAAATCCACCAACACTAACTTCTGATCCACCTGACGGCGAATGATATTCTCCGGCTTAATGTCCCGGTGAATCACCTGATTGCGGTGGATAAAGTCCAACACCGGCAGAAGATCCGCCAACAGCGCCCGAATTTTCGCCTCGTTAAAGACCCCTTGCGTCGCCAACTCCTGGGCTAAATTCTGCCCTGCTACATACTCCTGAACCAAATACTGACGCTGATCCTCCGCAATAAAGTAGGCCAACAACTCCGGGATCTGGTTATGGCGCCCCAACTCGTCCAGGCGCTTGGCCTCTTCCTGAAATAACTCCGCCGCCTTACCCAGAGATCCTGTTCCCTGTCCTTGAGGGAAAAACTGCTTAATCACACAGTGGGGCCGGGACGGCTTATCCAAGTCCACCGCCAAGAACGTTTTCCCGAAACCGCCCTGACCAATCAGCTTCAGCGCCTGGTAACGCTCCTTTAACCAGAGCTTTTGACCGCACTTTTGACAAAAACGATGGGTTTCTGGGTTGACCGCTAGACAATCGGGGTTGAGACACTGACTCATGGCGCGACTAAGTACAGACCGATAGCTCCATCATGCCCCAAATTCCCCGACTCGGTGCGAAGCCGGCGCCACCTGACGGCATGGTCAAACCATCTGGTTACCCCGGCGCTGGAAAATATTGCGGATGCGATAACGCGGTCTCTGCGGAATTGGCCACAACCGAGGATAGCGAAGTCAGAGAAGTTGAAGTGGCCGCCTAAAGATAATGACGGCGCCAAGAGCCGCTTTTCATGGAGCGGCTGGTCTTCTTTGTAGCCGGTCAGGTCAAGGATGAAATCGACAACCTCTCGGCGCGTAAAAACAGCGCCGCGAGCATTGACCTCGGCACTTAAAGCCAAATGATCTATTGCGTCCTGCGCCTTCCGAGAGGTGCGGGCTGGATTTAGTTGCTCAAGATTCATTTGTGTCGATTTCTGAAAGTGTTTTTGTGCGTTAGTAGACTGAGGTTGAACTGCCATTAGTTGAACTTGCCCGCCACCAGTCGCCTTGGAACTTGTCGAAGTCTAGCATGAGGTTGGGTGAAGTGATAGGTTAGACGGGCTTATATTTAAAGAGGTAAAAGGTGTGTGGGATGCCCCCTACAAGATCTATAAATCTACTTTAGCAAATGATAGAGCGTTTGCTTTTATAAGTGTCCTTGCGTTGATCCTTGAGTCAACCATTGCTTTAATATCATCACTAATTGCTTTTCGCAGTTCAGGAGATTTCGGGATAGGTAAAACAACTTCTTCAATTCTATTTCCAATCGTATCAATGACATCGCGGGTGAATTGCTTTGTCCTTATCTGGCGTTTCACAATGTAGGCATTCATAAGACCTAAGAATAAGTAAGGATCAAGGTAAGCCGGCTGTAACATTCTAAATTTAAACAGACCACCACAAAACAAGCTTTTTTTGTCTTCTTTAGTAATGAGGCAGGAGCTACCGACAAGATAAGTACCGTCTCGAACCAGAAGAACATCAAGCTCTTGTACGTCTTCATTTTCTTGGTATTCTTCCCATATATAGCATTTACAGATGAGTCATAAAGTCAGATTATGGTGTATAATGGGAGATGAGGCGAGTTCTCAGGAGTGCACTATCATGATTAACGAAAAAAGTGTGAATGAAATTATTCAAGAGCTAGATGAGTGGATGGACACTAAGATAGATGCCAGAGAATTGAAAAGGGCCCTTGCCGTTAAGCTTGCTTTTTTAGGATGGGCTTACAGAGCGATTGGTAGCTTACTCAACATCTCTGTTAGTTTTGTGACTAAGTGGAAAACTCTATTTGAGGAAGGAGGAATAGAAGCACTAAGGCTGGGATATCAGGGATCAAAAGGCTACTTAAATGATGAGCAAAAACAGCAAACGCTCCAGTGGTTAAACCAGCAAGAATATTGGAGTTTATCGGAGTTAGAGTGTTACTTGTTAGAGCAATTTGATGTAGGATTTAAATCTTTAACAAGCTACTATAACATCCTGAAAGAGGCGGGTATTAGTTGGCAAAAAGCACAGGTAAAAAATCCTAGACAGGATCCTAAAAAAGTAGAGCAAAAAAATAAAGAAATCAGTGAAATTTTGGAAAAAGAATTACCAGAGATAAAAGCTGGAAAGCTTGTTGTATATGCGATCGACGAGGTTCATTTAGTAGAAGGAGACTTGATTAGTCACTTATGGGGTAAGACTCAAGACAGAGTCAATCTTCAACTGGAAAATCCGAAGAATCGTCAAACCTATTATGGGGCATTGAATTTAGTAACTCAAGATCTAGTTCTTGAAAAATATGAGGCAGGAAATGCAGAATCGACAGTAGACTTTCTAAGAAAATTACTAGAAATGCACCCCGATCAAAAAATTTTGATATTCTGGGATGGAGCTAAGTATCACACAGGAGAGGTAATGAAAAAGTTTCTAGAAGAAATTAATGGGAACTTAGACCGTCGCCAGTGGAGACTCGTGTGCAACTTATTTGCGCCATACTACCCCAAAGGAAATCCAATTGAGTCAATTTGGCTATCTTTAAAAAGTTTATTAAGAACGTGTCATCGATTTTGCAAAAATTTCAAAATGATGAAGTCTATATTCGAGCTTTTTGCTAAAGTCAGACTATACACAGTTCCTAATCTGACAAAGTATAATGCTTTTTCATGTCTCGTTTGAAAATGCTATAGTAAAAGCCTGTCGATAATCTCTTTGATTTGATCATCAATATACTTTTTAGTTGGATTTTTGATAAATTGACGACCGCAGGTTTTACACCGATACTTTTTCTTCCCATTATGAATGCTTCCATTCTTGACAATTTCCTGAGAATGACAGTGGGGACAGGACAATGAGATAGACATAATACACCCTTTGGGGACTAAATTTGATATAGCATTCACAAGTGAGTTGTAAAATTTTAAATCCCCGAACCCTTACGGGTAAAGGCTTTGAGCAGAGGGACAATTTACAACCTAGATGTGACCGCTATAAGTCAATTATAATCTGAGACTAGGTCTAGTGCCCCTATCTCATTCATCGTCGTACAAATACATAAAGTTTCCTTCATGGGAACTCAGTCTTCTTCTTTTTATTGCGGGGTGATGTAAGTTAAATCTTGACATCACTACATTTTGGTTTCTACCGGTTTCTACCAAGTCAGGGATTGGGTTATCAACGCCTGTCGTAGATTCAGTGAGCCGGAGGTAGTTTGGGTCATGGGACACAATGAGGTCGAATTAAGCTTGTGTCTGAGATGACTCAAACTCTAAACAAAAAATAGGACTTTTAGGATCTTTATGCTCTACGGTCAATCGTCCTCCATGGAGCGCCGTAATCCATTGGCAAAAAATCAGACCCAGACTCGGTTCTGCGGGGTTCGCTAGGGCGGCGCTGAGGGAAAAGGGCGCTCTCTCGTCTTTGCCGAAAACGTCTCCCCAACCGACTCCTTGAGTTTGGGCCTCCAGGGTTAACCCTCCGTCCGCCCGGCGCTGGAGGGTCAGTTGAATGTGACTGTCCGTCGGGGAACAACGAATCAAGTAGCTCAAGAGATTGTCCAGCAGTCGGGCGATTAAGGTTTCGTCCCCCTGTAGTAAATAGTCTCGCTCCGCCGGGGGGATTAACGCTAGAGCGACTCGATAGGTTTCGGCGATATTTTGGAACTCCGCCAGGGCTTTTTCGAGGGTTTTGCGGAGATTAAAGGGGGCGAAAACGGCGCCAGCTTGCTCCGGGTTCTCCTGGGATAACAGGAGTAAGTCGTTCATCAATAGGGATAAATAGCGGCTATTGGCGTAGATCTGATCGATGTTATGGTGCTGTTTTTCCGTTAGGTTACTCAGTTTCAGCATCTCCGCCGAGAGAAGAATACTACTCAAGGGATCTCGCAGATCTCGGGAGATGCGGTGGGCCAACAGTCGGCGGGTCTCCAGCTCCCCTTGCAGGCGGTCGTAGTGCTCCTTGAGGCGAAGCAGGGAGCGGATCCGGGCCCGGAGTTCGAGGGCGTTAACGGGCTTGCTGATGAAATCGTCGGCGCCGGACTGGAGACAAAAGGCCATTTCCTCCCGGTCGCTGAGTGCCGTCACCATGGCCACGGGGATAAAGGCCCAGCGGGGGTCGTTTTTGATGCGGCTACAAACCTCCACGCCGTCCATCTCTGGCATCATCACATCCAACAACACCAAGTCCACGGGCGTTTGGGCCATTAGCTCCAGAGCCTGGGAGCCACTGGAGGCGTAATAAAGGGTCGGCGCTTCATAGGCGAAAATATCCACAATAACGTCAAAGTTACTTGGGTTATCGTCCACCACTAAAATTGTTGCCATAGCTCGCCGCTCCTCTCAATCAGAATTCCTGATTTAACCTTAACGCTTTTTTGAGAAGAAAGGGAAGAGAGAGATGTTCAGGAACACTGAAGTTTATACCTAGAAGTTATCGACAGACTACGAGGATTCGCCTAACAGTTTAGTATTTTTACCCAAGCGTCGTTAAACAGTAGCGTCAGTATTTTTAAGGTTAAGTCCCTAGAGCCAAGGAGAGAGACCCTAAGACCCCTCCCCCCTTCGAGCCATTAAGCCTTGGTAAATCCGAGACCATTCTCGGCGCCGTAGCGCTCCATAAACCGCATAAACCGGTCCCACTCGTCTTGAGAAGTCAGATTCAAGGTCGCTTCCACAGAGGTGGGACGACCGTTGACAAATTTCCCCTTCACTTCCCGGGAGACAATTTCCCCTTCCTCGTCCACTAGATACATGCCCGTAATTTCCTCTGTGCTTTCTTTATTCAAGACCGAGGGGGACTCGAAACGAAAATAAGCCACGCCGCTACCGCCGCTTTTAGCTTGGGTGATCCGCACCTCCGGGACGACGGTTTCTTTAACGCCTCGGGAAAATTGAATTTCTGCCATGCGAGTTTGCTACCTTGAGAATGATAAACATAGTTTTTCTATCATCCCACAAACCGGGAGACGCTCAGTAAGACAATGGTATTGCTTGAGGCCGCCGTTCACCAGACCCTCAAGGACTGGATCCGTCAGCAGTCGGATCTGGGCTGGCCCCATCAGCTTACCCTCGGGCGTCTGGTCTCCCGGGCCCTTCGTCTGCGGCGCTCGGCGCTGATTCAAACCGGCTGTTTGCCCCGTCATTACAGTGCCGGTTATCTTCTGCCCTGCCTCCTCAGCCAAGAACCCATTAACCTGGTGGCGCCGGAGAGTCGTCTCCAATGCTTACTCGAAACGGAAATGCCCCCGTTGCTGGGCTGGCTGCGGCGCCGGGGCATAGAGAACAGCGGCGGCAAGAATTTACGCCCGCTCCCCCCGGGACTCTGGTTAGAAGAGCGCCTTAATTGCGCCAGTCTCGACCATCCCTTGACCCTGATGGATCAGGTGGAATCCTTAGAGGGCTGGCTTCGGGATTTTTTCACCCTTTCCTTGCGCTCCGCCGACTGGGAGGAACTGAGCGCCTTGCCCGAGGATTTGGCGGAGTCGTTAGGCGTCTATCGGGTGAGTTTAGCCAAGGCGCTCTTCGCCCGTCCCGTCAACGCCTACGGCTGTTACCTCCTGAGTGCCAGGGAGGAGGAGACGCTTTGGAACGGTTTAGAACGCCTCCGGGATTATTTCCACCGTTTACCGTCCCTAGCTCGATTTTGGCAGGCCCGCCGGCGCTATGGGGAAAATTATTTACTCTGGGCTAGGGTTAACCGGGAGTTGGGGCAATTTAGCCTCCAGTTGGCACCGGTGAATCTAGCGCCCTTAGCGGCGGACTGTTGGCGCTCTCCCCTCATTTTGATGGGGGGCATTTTGGGGGCGGATAAGGAAGCCGCCGCTTTCCGCCGCACTCTGGGATTAGGGGAAACGCTCTGTCTGCAATTTTTGCCCCAACGACTGGGAGAGGCCTGGCAACTGTATCTCCCAGAACGAGTCCCGGCGCCGAACACCCCCGAGTTTCAAGGTATTTTATTTCAGGAAGTCCATCGGCTTCTCTGCTTACCTCAACCCCAAAACCTAGTCGCGGTGATTTTGCTGGACGACGCACCTCTCAAAAACCGTTTAGGGAGTCGCTTGGCGGCGGAGTTTGGCTCTCGGGTCAAGGTGGAAAGTTCCGTTCCCCCAGGGGGAATTTTAATCGCAGGCTGGGAGTTTTGGCGGAGCCAGCAACACCGTTTTCCGAGTCCCGGTTTGGTCATTTTCGCCACCCTGCCCATTCCCTCCCTAGAAAATCCCCTAGTGGCCAGTCGGGTCAACGCCTATAAACGGCGCCATCAAGACTGGTTTCGGGATTATCTCCTCCCCAGCGCCCTCCAAGCCATACAAAGCGCCGTTTTGCCCCTGGGAGAAGAAACTAAACTGCTGGCCATCTTGGACAGTCGGGTCAACTCCCGCAGTTACGGCCCCCAGATTTTGGCGCTCCTGGAACCCTACGCTCGCCTCGGCGCGTTAGAGGAGCATCAGTTTTGGGAGACTTAATCCGGCGCTGGTCATGGAGGTATTAATCTATTTCTCTGCCCTTTTTATGACTTGTGGGCAGATCTCAGATGGCATAGTTTATCCGTAGAATTGACAAAATTGAGTGCATTATGCTAGCCTTGCCCGAGAATTTCGTAATGTTGAGATGAAAATGCAAAAACCTCTAGCCCTACTTCGTAACACCTTTTATATCGGTCTTGTTCCGCTGTCATTTCTAACCTATCAATCTACGGCGCTAGCGGCTAATATCAGTTTTTTAGAACCGGATGTAAGTATTGATCCTTCGGAATGCCCTATCCCTCTTTCTTACGCTCGCGATCAAGACCAAGGCAGACTTAACGACCTGATCTCGTCTTTTGCAACGAATCCCGCTACAGGTTTAAATCAATGTGAAGCCGTCTTTGTGCCAGCGGGTACAATCTTAAATCGTTATTACAGCATACCAATCCCTGATCCATTGAACCCGACTGATCCGTTGAGTGTTAACCCAGGTCAGTTTTTAACACCGAATCTATTCAAGACCTCTCGTCAAGCCATTATACAATTGGCTCTAGATCCTGCTTTGACTCCAAACACTGCCAAGTTTCGGTCGACGGGATTCTTCAACCAAGATGTAACAGCTTTTGTGGGTATTGTCGGACCTCAAGGTCTTGGTTATCCAGGTGGAGGCACACAATATATTGTTCCTAGCAACTTTTCTTTCCCTCAAAATAACGGTATTTTATTTACTTATGTTGAAACTCTAGCGGCGGTTCCCGAACCCTCTACCGTCCTCGGCGCCGTAGCGTGTTTAGGGATGGGCGTAGGAATTAAACGAATTAAACGTAAATTAACGATTAACTCTAAAAGCAAAAAAATCCCAAATAAGGTGTAAATTCAGCAAGATTGCATCAGGCTTTGGCAAGATAAAGGGATAGTCTTGATAGCCAACCTAGGTAAATAACCCACAGGCTCCAGTTAGATCCCCCCTCGTAAAGCTACGGTGTATACATATCTCTGTCAAAGACCTACTTTTGGGTTTTATCCCCCTAAATCCCCCTTTGCAAGGGGGACTTTGAGAAGAGTTCCCCCCTTTCCAAGGGGGGCTAGGGGGATTCTGACATTTGTGTGTATACGGTAGCTCCTCAAGGGGGGAGCTGAGAGAGAATAAAAATTTCTACATAATGATTGACACACGCGGCTTAGTATTAGGCAAATTTGCGCCTCTTCATCAGGGGCATCAATATGTTATTGAAACTGCCCTGGCAGAGATGGATGAAGTCGTGTTGATGATTTATGATTGTCCAGAAGATACGGCGGTTCCTTTGCCGGTTCGATCTAATTGGCTTCGGACAATTTATCCCACTATCGAGATAATTGAGGCTTGGGATGGTCCGACTGAAGTTGGTGATACACCTACTATCAAAGAAAAACATGAAATTTATATTCTTAAACAATTAAGATCAAAGAAAATAACGCATTTTTACTCTAGTGAATTTTATGGAGAACATGTCAGCAAAGCATTGGGGGCAGTGAATAGACTTGTGGATGGTGAACGAAAAAAAATCCCTATTTCAGGAACTCAAGTCAGAAAAGATCCCTTTAAATTTAGACATTATTTACATCCTTATGTCTATCGCGATCTTATTACCAATGTTGTTTTTTTAGGTGCTCCTTCCACAGGTAAAACGACTATTGCCTCCCGGTTAGCGCAAGAATATAACACAGTCTGGATGCCAGAGTATGGGCGCGAATATTGGGAGATCCATCAAATTGAGCGAAGACTTTCTCTTGAACAACTGGTAGAAATTGCCGAAGGTCATCTAGCACGAGAAGAAATTCTTCTACAACAAGCTAGTCAATATTTATTTACAGATACCAATGCAATAACAACTTATCAATTTTCAAGGTACTATCATGATAGCGTGGCGTTAACTTTAACAGAATTAGCCCAGCAAGCAGCTTCACGTTATGATTTGGTATTTGTTTGCGATACTGATATCCCTTATGACAATACTTGGGATCGCTCAGATGAAGCAAATAGAGATGCGCTTCAAAAACAACTACTCAATTATCTTCTTGTTAATAAAATTTCCTTTTTTCAGTTAAGCGGCAACTTAAACACAAGAGTTTCAACTGTTAAAAGCATTTTGTCACAGTATCAAAAATACGTCTTCTCACCCTCCACGAACTAGAACCTATCAACCGATTATGTCTGCTACCAACTCGCCTCGGTGCGTTAGAGGAGCACCGGTTTTAGGCGACTTAATCCGGTGCTGGACTCCGAGGAAGCGCCAAGGTCACGGCTACGCCCTGATTAGGTTTGCTCGTTAGGGTTAATTGCCCGCCGTAGAGTTCCGTTAACCCCTTGGCGATAATCAACCCTAATCCCGCTCCTTGTTGTTCGTAAATTTGGCGCTCGAATTGCTGATAAGCGCCGATCTGCGCCAACTGTTGGGCATCCATGCCCCGGCCCTTATCCGTCAGCCCGAGAGTAATTTCCCTTGAGTCGAAGGTTAGTTCCGCGGTGATTGGCGTTCTGACGGGGGAGAATTTACAGGCGTTGTCCAACAATTCTTCCAGAATCTTGCGGTAATCCTCCGGCGCCAGAGCGAGATCGATTTCCCCGGCGCCCGACGGCAGGGTTAAGGCTCCGTCCTCTAGACGGTCGTAGGCCGCCAGTTTTTCTTGAAAAACCCGCCGGAGCAAAGTCAGACCGGGACTCCGTTGCGCCCGCCGCTCCTGCCAATAACGACGGCGCTCGGGATCGGCGCCGAGGAGTTCTAACTCGGCGTAGAGCAGGAGATTATGCACTAAGTGATGGAGGCGCTGACCCGATTGTTCAATATCTTTTATATATTCAAGTACCTCTTTGTTGCTCAAGCTGTCGTAACAAGAAAGGAGAATTTCGCTCAACCCCAAAATGCCGTTGAGGGGTGTCAGAAACTCGTGGGGGAGTGCCCGGGTAATATTGCGGCGTAGGCGTTGCGCTTCCTCGGCACCGGCGGCTTGGTATTGGGCCCGCTTCTCCAAACGGGTTCGGATGGCGGTGAGCAGTTCGTCTAGGCTAAAGGGTTTGGTCAGGTAGTCGTCGGCACCCAACTCCATCCCCCGGCGCAGATCCCGGCGCTCGGAGCGGGCCGTTAACAAAATCAAGGGAATGGCGGCGGTTTGGGTTTCGGCCTTCAAGGTCTCTAAGACGCCGTAACCGTCCAACTCCGGCATCATCACATCGCAGAGGATCAGATCCGGTAGGGCTTGGCGGGCTAGCTCCACTCCCCGGGCGCCGTTGTCGGCGCTGAGGGTTTCAAAGTCCTCTAGAGCAAGGATGGCTTCGATGTTCTCCCTGACCTCAATTTGGTCTTCAATAATGAGGATTGTAGCCATCTCTGCCCGCCTTTGCCGGTTGTTGAACGCCAGGGTTTGCGCCTATGGTATCGCAAAAGCTCTTGGATAGTCGTTGAAGGGGGAGAGCGATGGCGCAAGGTTGCGACTCCCTGGCCTCGTTACGGGCTTGATTTTGGGAGCAAATTCAGCCAGCACTGATGACGAAAGGTTCGTTTTTGGCTCTCATTATCTAAGTCGCCCCTTCCCTTTCGGGCGGAAAAATGTCAAAATTTCGGCCCGTAGCTATTCTTCAGCGCGCCTTGTCCTCTTTTCCCCATTCCTCTCCCCGACCCCTGCGACTACAATGGCGCGCTCTGCAATGGGGCGTGGCGCTTCTGCCCATCAATCCTATTTTAGCTTTACCTGGACTATTGTTCGCCTTGTTTGGCGTCTGGACATTGCGGTGGCGGGAGATTTCCCGCGCTTCCCTCGCTTGGGGATTCGGGATTTTAAGTTTGCTCCTAATTTTAACGACGGCGCTAGCCCGGTATCCCCTAGAGAGTCTACTAGGACTGCCGAACTTTCTTCCTCTATTCGCTGTTTTACTGGCCTTCGCCCAAATCATTCGGCGCTTTGCCCAACTGCGCTTTATCGCCCAGGCTCTCAGCGCCGCCAGTGCCGTTTTAGTGGTTCTCGGTTTCGGGCAAATGTACGGTCATTGGTCGACTCCTAGCTGGTTAAGCGCCCTGGGCACGAATTTAGTGGCGGAGGGTCGCCCCGAGGGTCGGATGTCGTCTCTGTTGATGTACGCCAATTTATATTCCGCTTACCTGTTGATGGTCTTGCCCCTAGCGCTGGCGTTATTCATTAACCAATGGCGGGGGACGGAGCTAAACCGGCGCCGGCATCTAGTCCTCTTGGGGTCGCTGATTCTGGGAGAAACTATCGCTCTGTTTTTAACCGAATCCCGGAGCGCTTGGGGTATTGGGCTATTAGTGTATATTGCCTTTGCGGTTTACTTAACTTGGTATTGGTTTTTGGGACTCTGCGGAGCCCTGGCGGCCTTGGTTCTCGGCGCCTCCTTCAGTCCGGTGGGGCGGGAGCCTCTGCGCCAGATCGTGCCCCGCTTTATCTGGGGACGCCTCTCCGACGAACTGTACCCCGACCGTTACCGCACGGCCTACCGGAGCACCCAGTGGGAATTCGCCTGGGGCATGATGACGGATAGCCCCCTCTGGGGTCAAGGTCTCAGAAATTTTACCCCCCTCTACCAAGCGGAAATGAACGTTTGGTTAGGTCATCCCCACAGTTTGCCTTTAATGTTATTGGGGGAGGTCGGTCTCCCGGCCACTTTTTTATTCCTAGGATTAATCGGCGCTGTTTTAGCTCAGGCCGTCCTCTTCCTTGGCGCGTTAGGAAAATTAGCGCCCGCTTCTCCCCGTCGAGCCAATGATTATTTATGGCTTTTGGCTTATCTAATCGCCTTCGGCGCCGTCACTTTTTACAATTTCTTCGACGTGACTCTTTTTGATATTCGTATTAATTTGTTGGGCTGGATTCTCCTAGCGGCGATTACCGGTGTCAGTCGCTCCCGCTTGGGACAGTTAGCTGTGAGCAGAGAACAGTCGTAAATCACTGTTTCTGAGCGCCGATAGCAGCACACTCAGTATAATCAGAGGAACCTGTTTATCCGACCCCCAAATTTATGACTGTTCAAGCCCCTAGCCCTATTTATAGCTTCAGTGCCGAGCGTCTAGACGGGACGCCGGTTTCCCTCGAACAATTCCGGGGCAAAGTTCTTCTCATCGTCAACACCGCCAGCCAGTGCGGGTTCACGCCCCAGTATCAGGGACTACAGGCGCTTTATGACCAATACGCCTCCCAGGGTCTAGAAGTTCTCGGCTTTCCTTGCAACCAATTCGGCGCTCAGGAACCTGGCGGTGCCGAGCAAATCCAATCCTTTTGCGAAACCCGTTTCGGGGTCACCTTTCCCCTTTTCGCCAAGGTGGACGTCAACGGCGACCAGGCTCATCCCCTGTTTAAATAC
>JBKCES010000299.1:0-4362 GCA_046304295.1 Cyanobacteriota bacterium
AAATCCCAATTCCCGGCTCACAACCCCCATTTTCCTAGATTGAGCCGTGTCGTCTCTTTTGGAAAAAGTCACTGAAAACCATACCCAGTAAGGGTTTGACTCTTTTAGTACGCAGTTGATCACCCCCTTGAACGCTTACGAGCGATTTCAGTCAAAAAGTTAATATGAGTCGCTACTTTATTAATATCCTTGCCAGCCAAGACCTAAACAAATTGGCTGATTATTTTGCTAAAAATAATGTTGAAGCTGGAGAGAGGTTCTTCCAAGCTTTTGCCCGGAAGTGTCAACAGCTTGTTATTTTTCCCAATAGTGGTAAAAGCTATGAAACGATTTGTCCAGAACTTAGAGGGTTATCGCTAGAAGGGTACATCATCTTTTATAGGGTTTTAGATGATGGGATCGAAGTGTTAAGAGTTCTAAGCGATCGTCGAAATTTCCAGTCTCTTTTTGAGGAATCTAGCTAAGAGGATGTTTGGAAAGCTTCCTAATCCCCCTAGCTGTGGGGAACCGACTCTAACTGGGCCTGTTGACGTGTATTAGCGCCGACCGTAAAATCCTCCCTAAACCGGCACTAGTTGGGAGATAACTGGGGAGTCGGTAAAGATTTGCTACAGTTTAAGTCACAGTGCCCAAGCGCCGCTAACATCAAGCGAGATCGAGGCTTGGGAAGATGGGCGTTAAGGCAAGGGCTATGGCAATCGGCTCCAGCGCCGGCGCCGATGTTTTGGGCTATAGCGCCGCTCTCTGTCTGGCATAACGGCGCTGGTGGGGGAATTGGTAAAGATTTGTTACGATATGAGCCGCGGCAAGCTATCGGCGCTAGGGTTATTAAAATGGCGCTGGTCATTCTGAGGGCGACGCTATACCTAAATCATGGAGCCGGTTCAACCTTTATTGAGTCAACTTGTTACAATTTACAAAGCTCCTCAAAAAGGCAAAGGAAAAAAGTTACTGGAGGAAGGGTTTCAGTCTGCTGATTTTCCCTACAATCCGCCTTACTTTGACGGCAACTGCTACTTTGCTGGCCCCAATGATAGAAGTATCGCTGAGGAGTTTAACCAGAGTTATAAAGAGGGTATCCTTGAGGTGACGATTGATCTGGAAAGCTACGAGAAAGATTTCAAGTCGCTTGAGTATCGCTATGATGAGAAAGACAATTATGAGCGGATTGAAGTCGTTATTCCTCAACGCTTGTTTCCGATCCTCAATCAATTTCCACGAGTCCTTAAGCCACGGTGAACACAATGAGTAGCACAAGTTGGAAAGAATTCAAATCTCACTATCAGCTAGGCCAGTTTATACAAGGGGAAGTTGAGTTCCATACGCCTTTTGGCGTTTTTTTAAAAATAGATGACTCTCCAGTCAAAGGGTTGATTAAAATCCCTGACTTCCTTGATGAGGGAGAAATGAATGAGGCAATGTATCCGGGCATTGGCACAATAGTCGGCGCTGTTGTAGTCGGATACAATGAGAGCAATTGCCGCGAGGTTTATTTAAGCGCCAAACCCAGCGTTCTACATAAGGCTCTTGTTCCTCTAAAGGTTCCTGAGTTGGTAAGTTAAAAGCTCCGTCTAAAACCAGTGCTCAAGCTAAACTCCAGCGCCGCCCCAAACCCTCGCCGGGATTGACCGCCCCTTCAGATGGCACCGTTATGAAGTTGCTTTTTTGCATCGACGCGTTAATAACTGAAATCTGTCATCTGTTATCTGAAATCTGTTTAAAGGGTGTCTTGGTATTCCTGGAGAAGCGCCAAAATGTCCCCTAATTCTCGTCGGTGGAGGGAGCTGGGATCGAGTTGGTATTGGATGAGCGCAATACGATATCGAGTTTCGATTCGAGTTCGGCGAGTCTGGCGTTCTGTCTCCTCAAGTCTTCGGTTTCTTTCCTCAATTCTAAAGTTCTCTTCTCTAACTCGGCGTTGCTCTTCTTCAAAGCGGACAAGCCCCCGTAGGATTTGATCAGCAACCAGCAGGCTGAACGTAATCCCTGCCAGAGAGAGGCCAGCCCATTGGGGGATGGGGAGGTCGTAGTTTCGGAATTGGAGTTTGTCATAGCTCAGGACAACACTGGTTAAAAATAGCAGGAGGGTCGCCAGAACGGCGATGAGGGTCTGAAGGTCAAACATGGCGCTCTCAGTCCAGCGCCTTTATTTTAGTCTAACAGCGCCGCCCCAAACCCGCTCCGGCATTGCCCCCCCGTCAGGCGCCGGGAATGGACAGTTTTGGAGGTTGGGAGATAAAATGGGGAGATGAATTTAAGCGATGGACATTTATGCTCAAAACTATCGAGGGCGTTTATCAGGATGGACTGGTTCGATTGAGGGAATTACCGGAGGATGTTGAGGAGCGTTCCCAAGTTCTGGTTATGTTTCTCGATTCTACTCAAGTCAATTGCACTAAGTTAAGGCAGTTGATCGATCAGTTGGAGACTATTGAAGGGATTCAGCAAGGGCTAGAACAACTCGGCGCCGGCCAGACCCGCCCAATCGGGGAGTTTAAGGAAGAAATGTGGCAAAAATATGGCATTTCAGGTTGAAATTACTCCTATTGCGGAAAAGCAGATTGAACGCGCCTACAATTGGTATCGAGCGCATAATCCTGAGTTTGCTGACCGTTGGTTTCGAGGGTTGATGAATGCCATTGCGACTCTTCAGGCGAGTCCTCAGCGTTGCGGTCTGGCTATCGAGCATGAGATTTTTTCAGAAGAAATACGTCAATTTCTTTACGGCAAAGCTAAAAATGTATATCGAGTACTTTTTTTAATTCGAGATGAGAGGGTTTATGTGTTGTATATTCGTCACGGCGCCCAAGCGCCGCTAACATCAAGCGAGATCGAGGCTTGGGAAGATGGGCTTTAAGGCAAGGGCTATGGCAATTGGCTCCAGCGCCGGCGCCGATGTTTTGGGCAGTAGCGCCGCTCTCTGTCTGGCATAACGGCGCTGGTGGGGGCGTTGGTAAAGATTTGTGACGATGTGAGTCAAGGCAGGCTATCGGTGCTAATATTGGTGACATAACAATATTTACTCAAGTGTAGACTGAGCTTTACAAATGTACGTTTTCCAAAAGCTCCTACAGAAAAATTAGTTACGGCATTCATTTCTAATTTGGTTTCTGGATATGAATTTATCTGATTTAACTAAAAAACGAAGAAATCACCTTGTTTCTTGTCAAGAGAATGAAGATAATGGTCGAGAAATTATTGCCAATCTATATTCTCACAAAACTCACTTTATTTACGAGTTAATCCAGAATGCAGACGATGCTACAGCTTCGAGCATCTTGTTTACTTTATCAGAAGAAAAATTGAGCGTTGAACACAATGGTTCTCCATTTAGTTACGAAAATGTAAAAGCGATTACAGCTACTGGGTCTTCTACCAAACCTAATGAACTTAATGCAATAGGAAGATTTGGAGCTGGCTTTAAATCGGTCTTTAATGTTACAGAAAGCCCTCATATTCATTCAGGTAGATTTCATTTTAAGATTGTGGATTTTTTCGTCCCAGAAGAGATTGAATCCATCAACTGTGGCAAAAATACCTTAATTGATTTACCGTTTAAGATAAATGAGTCTCAATCAATTTACAGTCAAGTAGCTAACGCTCTTAAAAATATCAAAAAAGAATCGCTTTTATTTTTAAATAATATTCAATATATTGAATGGAAAATTGGTAGCGAGTTCGGTAACTATCTCTGCTTGAATGAGGGGAATGGTGAACTTTCAACTATTGTAGAAGAAATTAATGGTGAGTTGGAAGAGTATCAGTATTTAGTGTTTAATCGTCAAATCAATCTAGGAGGGAAAGAACTGAATTTAGCTATTGCTTATCTTATGCAAAATAATCAACTTGCTCCAATTGAAAAACCTATTTTTGTTTATTTTCCTACCGAAGTCAGACTCGGCTTTAAATTCATCATCCATGTTCCTTACAAAACAACTCCTAGTAGAGAAACCATCGATTTTGATGATTCTGAAAATCAAGAATTAACATGGCAACTGATAGAATTAATTGTCGATAGTATTTTTCAAATAAGAGATCTAGGGAGAATTGATGTTGACTTTTTGAATATTATGCCAATCTGTTGTAATGAAATACTACCTTATAAATATATATTTGAGAGTGTTAAAAATACTTTCAAAGATAATAGTCTATTACCCACAACACAAGCAGAGCTTGCAACTCCGAGCGATTGTGTCATTGCCGATCCTCAATATCTAATTACGTTACTTGATTCTCAAGACATTAATATTTTATTTGGGAAAAAATATTACATTACAACAGAAATAACTAAAAAAGGTAAAACCTTTTCTTTATTCTATTATGTAAAACATAATTTAGGAGTAGAATCGATTTCTGTAGACA
>JBKCES010000300.1:0-6955 GCA_046304295.1 Cyanobacteriota bacterium
TTTTAAAAGACCAATCTTGGCCAGATAGACTTTTGCCCCTTTAATGCTAAAACCAGTGCGAGTAAACCTAGCAGACTGTTTGGACTTGCGTTTTTTGCGGCGTGGAGGGTTAACCTTTTTTCCTTTGCGCTCCCCTGTACACGACTTAAAAAAGGCTCGATAAGCTTCCTCAAGATCGTTGATAGATTGCTGAAGAGGAATTGAGGAACTGCCGAAACATTGGACAACCATTCTCGCTCTTTTTCCTTATTCCATACGACCCTAACGCACCCAAATAATTGAGCAAGGGAGCGTTTTTGGGTCTCTGTTGGATAAATACGATAGCGATAACGAAGAATCATGCTATGATTATAGCACCTGGCCGGAGAATGTGGCACCCTAATTGATGCCATTACTCCGATATTGAGAGATAAAAAGCTGCCCTAAAGGGCGGGACTTTAGACCCATTTTTTGGGTAAACACAAGCCTCTATTTCTGGAGTTGCCATGTTGACTGTCGGCCGCTACCTTTGCAATCGTCTGGAAGCCCTTAACGCGCATCACATTTTTGGTGTGCCGGGAGATTATGTCTTAGGGCTGATGGACATCATTCTTGATAGCCCCCTGGACTTGGTTTGTACCTGTAACGAACTTAACGCTGGCTACGCCGCCGACGCCTACGCCAGAGTCAGGGGCATAGGCGCCGTCTGCGTTACCTACGGCGTGGGCGGGTTTAGTTTAATCAACGCCGTGGTCGGTGCCTACGCCGAGCGGGTTCCGTTAGTGGTGATTAGCGGAGCACCGAGTCGAGCGATGCGGCGCAGTCATCTCTTGCTCCACCACACCACTGGAGATTTTAACCTGCAACAGGCCATGATGGAAAAGATCACCGCCGCCGCGGTTAGTTTAAGCGAACCGAGCCAAGCCGCCAGTCAGATTGATCAGGTTCTGGCCGCCTGTTTACACCACAAACGCCCAGTCTATATCGAAATACCGACGGATTTAGTCAATCAACCCTGCGCCGAGCCCATCGCTCCGGTGGCTCTAGAATCCAAATTAACCGATGCGGCGGCTCTCAACGAAGCCGTTCAGGAAGCGGCGGCGTTATTAAATTGCGCCGAGACGCCCATCATTTTAGCCGGAGTGGAATTTCACCGGTTTGATCTAGAAGATAAATTAATGAAACTTTTAGAGATTACGGGTTATCCTATCGCAACGACTCTCCTTGGCAAGTCCTGTATTTCTGAAATGCACCCCCAATTTATTGGCAATTATGTCGGCGCTTTGAGTCGAGACTCTGTTCGCAATCGCCTAGAAAGCGCCGATTGCATTTTATGTTTAGGGGCGATTATGTCCGATATGAATCTAGGCGTTTATACCGCAAGATTGGAGGATAACCGTCTCATTAACGCCAACTCTGAAAAAATTAAAATTAAGCATCATTTTTATCAACCCATTTACCTGGGGGATTTCCTTGATGGATTACTCAGTCAATTGACTCCGAAATCCCAGTTAACGGTACAACCGGCGTCGGAACTGTTAGCGGAACCTTTAACGCCTCAGCCCGGGCAAAAAATGACCAACGATTATTTCTACAAACGTCTCAATCACTTTATCGACGACCATTCGATTGTTATTTCCGACACGGGAGACGCAATTATCGCCACCATGGATTTAGTCATCCATAAGGACGCAGACTTTATTGGACAAGCCTTTTACCTCTCCATTGGTTACTCGATTCCCGCTTGTTTGGGGGCGGCGCTGGCGGATCACCGCAGTCGGCCTTTAGTCATCGTTGGTGATGGGGCTTTTCAGATGACCGCCCAGGAATTATCTACCATTATTCGTCATCAACTAAACCCCATTATTTTCCTGATTAATAATGATGGTTATACCATTGAACGAGTGATTCACGATAACAGCTATAATGATTTACAGCCATGGAAATATCATCAACTTCCCCAAGTATTTGGAGACTGTTGGAGTACAGAGGTTTATACAGAAGACGAATTGGAAAGCGCCCTCTTGCAGGCTAAAAAGAACGTTGATTTTCCTTCCTTCATTGAAGTTCATCTTGAGCGAATGGATTGTTCTCGAGGGTTAACCCGTTTAGGAGAAGCGATTAGTTCATTAAATTCAAAGTAACTTAAAATTCAGGTTATATAGCCAGCCTAAGTGGGGGGTGAACGTAATCCAATGATTATCCCTCCTCCAACCCCATGGCAGGCTTTGGAAAATCATTGTGAAGGGCAAATCATGAAAAGTTTCA
The DNA here is from genome assembly GCA_046304295.1 of Cyanobacteriota bacterium. Classification (GTDB taxonomy): domain Bacteria; phylum Cyanobacteriota; class Cyanobacteriia; order Cyanobacteriales; family Microcystaceae; genus Synechocystis. Next base: position 2,248 of record JBKCES010000300.1, read on the forward strand.
CCTTAGTTATTACCAAGGCAAATTTGCCATTAGTTATCACGGAGATTGTCAAAACTTAAATTTTGTAAATATTAATCATCAAAATCAATTATCCCAATTCTTAGATAATCTATATAGCGGTCACATCTGGGTTGTAAATTTCCCTCTGTCAAAAGGATTTACCCACAAGCGTTCCGGCATTTAGAATTTTACAAATCGTTTATGATCGCCATAGTCTTTTTCGTGGCTTACTCTAATTAGATTTTTGGACATTGAGCATAAATTAAAAACTTTTGTTTGTACGTTGCTTAAACTTCTTCTTATGGAATCAATTAGCACGATCCTTGCATTGGATGCCTAAATGGACGGTTGACCAAGTTTTGGCGCTGTCAACCTTCTCTGACAAAGAAATAACCCCGATTAACCGTTAGCTCACCTCCTCCTCAGTGACGGACACAAGTGGCTCAATCCCTTACTGTGACTAGGTTTTGAAAAGACGGGATCCATGACTAACACAGACTCTGAAAGTGTTGCCACACCTGCCCTTCAATGAACGTACTCAGAAGTGTTCTTAAAAATGTGTCCGTCAGTCAGCACCTCCTCTCTACTTGTAAACCCGCTTAGAATAAAACTGAATCCTCAATCTTTGCCCTAGCTCATGGAGACTTGTCCCCAGCCTGCGTCTGCCTGCGACCCCCTGCGAACCGCCGCCGCTCGTCTAGAAACCCTCATTCAAAACTTACAGGCGGGCATTTTAGTGGAGGACGAGGCGGGAAAAATCGTGCTGGTGAACCCGGAGTTTTGTCGTCTCTTTAACCTGCCCCTACCGCCGGAGCGCCTGATTGGGGAACGGTGTCAAGATTTAGCCCAGGGCGCCGAGGCGCTGTTTGTCGACGCCGACGGCTTTCTGAGGCGAGTGGGGGAAATCCTCCAGCGCCGCCAGGCGGTGATCAATGAAGAGTTAACGCTTAAAGATGGGCGCATATTAGAGCGGGACTACGTGCCTATTTGGGTCGGGGAGACCTATTCCGGTCACCTCTGGCTCTATCGGGACATTAGCGCTCGCAAGCAAGGGGAAGCGGAACTGCAACGGAGTCACGCCCTTTTGCAAATGATCAGTCGGGCCCAGTCCCACTTTATTACCGCCACCCAGCCGGACATTTTATTTGAAGAACTGCTAGAGAATTTACTCACGCTCACCGCGAGCGACTGGGGCTTAATCGCTGAGACGGAGCGTCAGGAATCCCAGCAACCGGCACTGGGGGCGCTCTATGGCAAGGCGCTAGGGCAACCGATTCAAACGCTCACCCTCAAAGAGGCGGAAATTCCCGACATCTTTTTCCCCCAAGGCTGGGACGGCTCCGCTATCAACGCTCTCCTGCGTCAAAGTGTAGGGCGGGGGCAACCCCTACGGGTCAACTGGGTCGAACCCGGCGGCGGTGCGATTCTGGTCTTACCCCTGCTACGGGATTACCAATGTCTCGGGGTTTTGGTTTTAGTGAACCGCCCCGGCGGCTATGAGTGCCGTTGGCTAGCGGATCTGCAACCGGTGTTGACCACCTGCGGCAATATTTTGCAGGCCTACCGCAACGACCGGCGCCGGCAATCGGCGGAGGTGTCTTTGTGGAAACAATATAAAAGCACGGTTTTACTGCAAGAGATTACCGAAGATATTCGCCAAAACCTAGAACCCGCGGCGATTTTCCAGACCACTGTGGACCGGCTGGGGCAAGTTCTGGGGGTCAGTCGTTGCGCACTCCATCTCTACGGGGAACAAACTCCGTCTAGCTTGCCTTGCGTGGCGGAATATTTAGCGCCGGGGGTGAGATCGACCCTCAACGCTCGTCTGCCGGTGGCGGGCAATCCCCATCTTCTGCAAGCTCTGGGGGCGGATCAGGCGCTGGCCGCCTCCAATTTAGAAGATGACCCCCTCCTCGCGCCGGTGTTGCCTTTCTACGAGCGCCTTCAGGTTAAATCCCTGCTGACCATTCGCGCCGCCTATCAGGGCAAGCCCAACGGTCTTTTGGCGCTTCACCAATGCGACGACCACCGGGACTGGCAAGGGGACGAGATTAATTTAGTCAAATCAGTGGCGGCCCAAGTGGGGATCGCCCTTGCCCAGGCGACCTTACTCGCCCAGGAACGGGCCAGCCGAGAACAATTGGCCCGCCAGAACCGGGAATTGCTGGCGGCCCAGGGCGCTGCGGAAAGCGCCAACCAGGCCAAGGGGGAGTTTTTAGCCACCATGAGTCACGAAATCCGCACCCCCATTAACGCCGTCATCGGCATGACCGGTTTGCTCCTCGACACCGCTCTGGGCGACCAACAACGCCAATTCACGGAGACCATCCGCAACGCCGGGGAAACCCTCTTGAGTTTGATTAACGACATTCTCGATTTTTCGAAAATCGAGTCCGGTAAGTTTGAACTAGAGAGCCATCCCTTCGACATTCAACACTGTTTGGAGGAATGCCTCGATCTGGTTTCCCCCCAGGCCTTCGCCAAGCGTTTAAATCTGGTTTACTACATCGCTCCCCAGACACCGTCCCGAATTGTAGGGGATTTAACCCGAGCGCGTCAGGTTTTGGTCAATCTTCTAACCAATGCGGTGAAATTTACTGAAGCAGGGGAAATTCAAGTTCTGGTCGCCCCCGGCCCGGCCCCCGAGACCCTGCAATTCGCAGTTAAAGACACGGGTATTGGCGTGGCGCCGGATCAACAGGCTCTCCTGTTTCAATCCTTTAGCCAGGTCAACGCCGCCATCGCCCGCACATACGGCGGCACCGGTTTAGGGCTGGCCATCTGTAAGCGCCTAGTGGACTTAATGGGGGGCCAAATTTGGATGGCCAGTCGCGGCGCCGTGGCCGGGGAGCCGCCCCCGGATTTTCAGTATTCCGGGACGACCGCGGATCAGGGTGCCACCTTCTATTTTACCCTCCAGGCGCCGGGAGCGCCCCCATCGGCGCCGGAACCGGACGCCTCCCCTCTAGAGGGGCAATCGCTCCTGATTGTCGCGGCCAGCGCCGTCAACGGGGATTGGTTGGCTCAGTTAACCCGTCAATGGGGCATGGCGCCCGCCTTAGCCAGTTCACCCTGCGAGGCCCTAGCGCTTCTACGGCAGGGGAGAACCTTCGGCGCGGCACTGATCGATTTTCGCCTACCGGAGATGGATGGTCTGGCACTAGCGGAGGCCATCTCTCGGATTAAGGCCCTACCGATCCTAATGCTGACTCACTTGCCCGCAGATTTGGGCCAACGGCAGGAAAAGTCAGCGGTTAACATTGTCGCCTGGCTCCAAAGCCCGGTGAAAAAGTCTCCCCTCTTCGAGGCTTTAACCCAGGTTTTCGCTCAGGAGTTTTCCCCAGCCCGTCGTCGTGCCTATTCCGTCCAGGATCGGGAAGCGGCCATCAGAACCCTCAGCCCCCTACGCATCTTGCTGGCGGAAGATAATCAGGTCAACCAGAAAGTGGCGCTGTTGATGTTGGAAAAACTGGGCTATCGGGCTGATGTTGTTGGCAACGGGCAGGAAGTCCTGCAAGCCCTCCGGCAGGCGCCCTACGACGTGATTTTAATGGACGTGGAAATGCCGGAGATGGACGGCCTCAGCGCCGCCCGCCAGATTCGCCAATGGGAGGATTTGCCGGATCAGCCCTGGATTATCGCCGTTACCGCCTACGCCATGCCCGGCGACCGGGAGCGTTGTCTGGAGGCGGGGATGAACGACTATATTAGTAAGCCGGTGCGGGAAAAAGACCTGATCGGCGCTTTGCAACGGGTCAATCTGGCCCAAGCCCGTCCCCGGGAGACCCCGGCGCCGCTGGCTCCCCCCCCGGAAACGGTTTTAGATCCCCGCATTCTCCAAGACCTGCGGGAATTGGGCGGCGCCCAGGCCGCCGCCATTATCCAAGACCTCTGCCAAACCTACCTGACCACTGCGCCGACGCTCCTGGCCCAGATCCAAACGGCGCTGGCGGGGGAAGACTGGGAAACCCTCCGGCAAGCGGCCCATAGTTTAGGCTCCAGTAGCGCCAACCTCGGCGCCCAGGCCTTTGCCCAGGCGTGTCGCCAGTGGGAAAATTCAGCCCGGGCCGGGATGGCGCCGGATTCTGCTTTTAGCGATTTAGAGCAGAGTTATCAACAGGTTGAAGCGGCGCTGGGGCGACTAGGGGAGACAATAGCCTAGGGAAACCCAGGGGAACGAGGACAAGCGCCGATGGCATGGCAAGACTACGGTCGGGGGCTGGCGAAATGGCTTCGTTCTCGCCACTATGGACGCAACGCCACCGATAGCCGCTACGCCACCCTAGAGGCGGGGCTGATCGGGTTTGTGGCGGCACTGGCGGCACTGGTGATTAAACAAGGCATTAGCGTCCTAGGGGGTCTGCGCCTGCAATGGACCCAAAGCTACGGCGGTTGGGTTTTGCCCCTGGAGGGCTTACTCCTCGGCGCCCTGGCGGGGTGGTTAATCGAGCAATTCTGTTTACCGGCGGGGGGAGGCGGCATTCCCCAGGTCAAGGCGGCGCTAGCCCGCTATCCCATTCCCCTCACTTGGCGGGTGGCGGCAGTGAAAACCCTAGGCACGATTTTAATTTTAGGCGCCGGCATTCCCCTAGGACGCCGAGCGCCGACGGTGCATATCGGGGCGGCGCTGGCGGGGGAATTGAGCCGCTGGTTACCCACTTCCCCGGAACACCGGCGACAGATGATCGCGGCGGGGGCGGCGGCGGGG
>JBKCES010000301.1:0-3621 GCA_046304295.1 Cyanobacteriota bacterium
CCTGGGAACGGGGCTATGGCTTTTTTGACCGCTCCTTCCGGGACTATTTCACGGCGCTCAGCATTCAAGATTGGCGTTTCTTTTGGGATGTCCATCAGGTCAACTACCGCGCCTTTGAGCCCCAATGGCGCTCGGTCATGGCGTTTTGGTTAGGGCGGGAGGATGTGGCCCCTGAGGACAAGCAGGCGTTTTTAGAGGCTCTATTAACCTTTCAAGACGGCTGTAGTCCCGAAAACTTCTACGGCCTGCAGGCACTGAAGGCGGCGGTTTTAGCCTGCGGCGAACTGCCGGAGGTTCCTCAGTCCCAGACGGCGCTTAAAATCTTGACAGATTGGGCGGTTCAACCCCAACTTCCCCAAGGGAAAAGGCGGTTGGCTGAAAGTCTTTTGGCCAACGCAGATCCCCGCCAAAGGGTAGACATTTTGCTCGCCCGTCTGGAAAGCGCCGAAACCGAAGAGAAATACCGACGGGTTTTGCAACTGTTGCGGCAATGGGGTCAGGATGTCGGGACCGCCATTACGGGGCTGGAGAGCCAACTGGCTCTCTTGGAAACGTCCTCCCTCCGTTTTCCGGTGGCAGAAACCCTCGGGGAACTCGATCCAGGGAACGAGACGGCGATCCGGGTCTTGTTTCGGGAATTATCCCAAGGGAGTCAGTCCGAGGACTGGGGGATGGCACTTCAGGGTCTTGGCAAAATTGGGCAGGGGCATCTCCCCGCCATTCAAACTCTCTTAGGTCTCCTCAATCAATCCCTCGCTTCCCATCTACAGCGTCAAGTTTTAGCCGCGTTAGCGCAAATCGCCCCTGGCCATGATCTGGCCATCGCCAGTTTGCTTCAACACCTGCGGCGCTCCGCCAACGGAGCTCTCCGTTGTCAGGTGGCGGAGAGTTTAGAAAAAATTGACCCCGGTAACCCAGCGGCGCTGTCGGCGCTCCGGGGCTTTCTTCAGGATCAAACTGACCCCGATGTCCGTAAACAGGCGATTTATAGTTTAGGAGAATTAAAAAACCCCAGCGACGCCGATATTACCGCCCTAGCCCAACTGCTCCAGCCCCAGGAAGATATTTTTTTGCAATGGTTAGCCGTGAGCAGTCTCAGTAAAATCGGTCAAGAGAGCCTAGGAGCCAAAACGGCGCTAGAGGGACTGCTTCAGCGCCTGTTGACGGAACCCCTCACGGACTCGGCGGAAGGATTGCTCAAGGAAACCATCGACGCCTTGGTTAAGCTCGATCCCGCCAATGAGTGGGTCTTACAAGCCTTAATCTATCGTTTGGGTCAAACCCAGGATTTGCACGCCTGTCAGGAACACGCCGAACTGCTGGGGCGCCTCGATCCCGGCAACCCCAACGCCATTAACGCCCTCCTGACTCTTCTTCAAAAAGGGCGAGACGAGTTTGTCCAGCGCCAAGCCGCCACCAGTTTGGGCGTCATCGACCCCGGCAATTTAACGGCGCTGATGGCGTTAATTCACCTACTCCACAACGGTCAGAGTCAGGATGTCCGGGTGATGGCGGCAGAGAGTTTAGGGGTTATTGGCGTCAATAACCCCGCGGCCATGGCGGCACTGCTACGAACGGCGTCTGGTCATCCGTCCCGGGAACTCCTGCGGGCTATTGTCGGCAGTTTGGGTAAAATCGCCCAGGATAATAAAGAAGTATCCCAGGTGTTGCTGGAACTCTTCCGCACTCAAACCGACCCCCAACTGCGTCTCTTGATCGCCGATTGTCTCCAACGGATTCTCCCCAACAAAATGCTGACGGGGGCCATCCACCAACTGCGGGACTGTTGCCGGCGCCCCTACGGGCAAAATACGCCGGCGGATTGGGAATTCTTTTGGCACTGCTCCCAGCGCCTACCCTTCCCCGTCTTCTATCAAGCCTGGACCCAGCGTCCCCTTAAGGGGGAACCCCAAAGCAATCCGACCCGCCGTCAACGGGAGCGCGAGAGTTTAATGGCCCAACTGGCCACTCTCACCGTCGGCGCTAAACCCCTTCAGACGATTTGGATCGACGCCGGACAATTCCTCAGCCCCCAGGATCCCAGTGTGGATATTTACGACCAAATGCTCTCTCAGAACTGCCCGGAATTTATCCACGGCATCCCCGATACCCCCTCCAAGCTTCGTCTCTATTGGCATCAACTTCTGCGCCAACGGGCCGACCAGTTTCTTTTGCTTTGTTTAGACTACGCCAACGGCGAACCGGAAGCTCCGGCGGCGAAGGACTTTTTAACCCGTCTCAACGCTTTTCAGGGCGCTATTGTGATTCTGAGCAATCATCAGGATTTACCCCTCAAAACCTTCGCTTTGCCCTACGAGCGAGTATTTATCCCTCTACGGGACTGGTTGCTTTCAGATGACAGATAAAAATTATATAGCAGTCACATCTTGGTTGTAAATTGCCCTGTGTCAAAAGGCTTTACCCATAACGGTTCCGGGACTTAGGATTTTACAAATTGTTTATGACCGCTATAGCAAGCCTAAGTGAATCATGAACAAGCTCAGGTTGGCTCCCCCCTTTCCAAGGGGGGTTGGGGGGATAATCCTTTGATTGCGTTCACCACCCACTTTAAACGGCTTCATCTACCCAGAGATCGCCGCTTTGGAGAATAGCAGGCAGATCCAAGACCGCTAACATTTTTTCCTGGTAGGGAGTGACGCCCTGGAGGAAATTTTTGTTTAATTCCGTGTCAATGGTCTGGGCGTCTAAAAGATTTTTGGGATCAAGCATGAGAATATCGTGGATGGCGTCCGCTAAAAAGCCCACCACAATCTCGTCCCAACGGACAATGATGGCTTTGCCTTCTCGTTTCAGCGCCGGTTGAGCGAGGTTAAATAGACCCCGAATATCCATGAGGGTAATCACTTCCCCTCGTAGGTTAATGTTACCGAGGACAAAATTGGGGGTGCAGGGAATGGGGGTCAGTTTATCGAATTGAATAAATTCTTGAATGGAGGACAGTTCGACGCCGAAAAATTCCTGCTGGAGAGCGATGACGGAAATGGGTTTCAGACCGGCATAGTCTCGCAGTTTCAGTTTTTCTTGTAAATTTTTGGCCCGATTTTGCAGGACTTTACGCTCGTATTCCGAGGCTTGGGGGAAGAAAACAGGGAATTTCGGCGCCGGTGTTAAGCGCTGGTCTTCTGCTAATTCCGGCGTTAATTCTTCCGTTGGTGCATCTTCTTCACTAAAGGCGAGAGCGTCTAGATCTAAATCCAGAGACAGTTCGCTTTCTTCGACATAGCGCAGAAGTTTATCCAGGTTTAACAGTAGGGTTAAGCTTTCTTCGGTTTGGATAAAGCCGTCTAAAAAGCGGTCTTGTTTGAGGTCGCTAAAGGGGTGGTCGTAGGGCAGTTCCGGGGCGATTTGCTCCATGTCTAATCTGGCGACTTCTTTCACCTGATGGGTTAGTAACCCTAGGCGTAATTCTTGCCAATTTAAGACCACAATGCTATCGGTGAGATGATAGTCCGCTGGCGGATAGCCAAAGCGCCGATTCAGATCCATGATGGGGATCAAATCGCCCCGCACGTTAACGGTTCCTAAAATATCCTCCGGCGCTTCGGGAATGGGACTAATTTCGGGGAGGAAAAAGATTTCCTGAACGGCGCTGGCGGGGAC
>JBKCES010000302.1:0-3866 GCA_046304295.1 Cyanobacteriota bacterium
CTCTGCGCCCAGCCGTTATTTGGAAACGGCTCTGTTTCGGAACTGAGTCTCATCACGGTAGTCTTTTTGTCGCCCGTATTTTGACTGTCGTTTCTTCTCTCAATGCCCAGCAACGAGACGTGCTTGATTTTCTTTCTGAAAACTTCCGCTCCTCTCGTTTGAACCGCCCTTCTCCTTCCTTACTACCTCTTTCTCCTGCGGACGACGAATCCCCTATTGTTTCGTAACCCTCTGAACGCTTACCCCAAACCTTGCCTTTAGCGATCTTTTTTGCGACGAAGTCGGGGGATTATGAAACCGCTAAGATTTGGGTGATTATTTCATTGCTAATCTCCTTATCCGTCATCGTCACCGTTAATTTTTGGGCCGAGTCTTCCCAGAAACCATCGGGAGCGGCGCTGAATCGCTGGCTTTGGGTGAATACTGTCAAAAGTTGGCGCCAATGTTGTCAGGATTGACCCCCCGAAAAAAAGCAGATAATAGCGATTATTCTTCCCCTATTTCTGACGGGCTTTTCCTAGAGATTGAAAAAAACTTAGCTAACTTTAACCTACGGGTTTCCCTAGAAGGAGACCGGCAACCCCTCGGACTCCTCGGCGCTTCCGGCTCAGGCAAAAGTATGACCCTACGCTGTATCGCCGGACTTGAAGCGCCGGATCGGGGGCAAATCCTCGTCAATGGTCGGGTTTGGTTTGACTCCCAGCGCCGCATTAATCTGCCGCCTTGCCGGCGCCGGGTGGGTTTTGTCTTTCAAAATTACGCCCTCTTTCCCCACCTAACAGCCTATCAAAATATCGCCTTTGGGGTTCAGGATTTACCGGGCCCGGAACAACGGCGCCGGGTGGAGTTAAAACTGGCCCAAATGCGGCTCCAGGATTTAGCCGACCGTTACCCGTCCCAACTCTCCGGCGGACAACAGCAACGGGTGGCCTTGGCGAGGGCTTTAGTGATTGAGCCGGAAATTTTGCTCTTAGATGAACCTTTTTCGGCGCTGGATAGTCAACTGCGAACCCAGATGGAAAAAAATCTGCTGGAAACCCTTTCCATCTACCCCGGTATTATCCTGATGGTCTCCCATAATTTGGAAGAACTCTATCGGATTTGTCAGAATATTTTAGTCGTCTCTGCCGGTCAGGTCTTGAGCTATGGGGACAAAGAGCAAATTTTCCAAAACCCTCAAATCTACGAAGTCGCTAGACTCACCGGGTGCAAAAATTTCTCCCCCATTATTTACTTTAACCCCCAACAAATCTGGGCCGCGGACTGGCATTGTCCCCTCACCTTAAATCGTTCCCTCTCTCCCCAAACCACCCAGGTGGGCATTCGGGCCCATCACCTGCGGATTCGAGAATTAGAGACGCCTTCACGGCTTTCTCCCCTTCCCTCAACAACAGCGGATCTAGAATTAACCGAAGACGCTTTAGCGGCGCTTCTCCGACCGTCCCCAGAGGTTTTAGCCCAGGATGCCGTCAACCAGTTTCCCTGTTGGCTCGCGCAAAAAAGCGAAACGCCCCATCGGGTCACGCTCTACCTCAAACTGCACCAGCCCCCGGAGCATGACCAAGACTATCAGCTACAAATGGAGCTTTTTAAGGAAAATTGGCAGATTTTAAGCCATTGCCCCCAACCCTGGCAGTTATTCCTCGACCCAGAGCGCCTGCTGGCGGTGGCATAGCGTTTACCGGCAAGGGATTCCAGTAAACTAGGGAGGCGTTACCCGAGGACTGCCCTATGGTCTGGTTTATCCGCCAAGCCCGCACCCTGCTTTCGGTCTACTACGCCCAGATGTTGGAGTTTCGGGCGGAAATTTTCTTTTGGATTCTCTCCGGGTCTTTGCCCATTATCCTCATGGGGGTCTGGGTGACGGCGGCCCAGAGCGGTAAGTTTGGATTGTCGGCGCTGGACATGGCCCGTTATTTTTTTGCGGTCTTTATCGTGCGGCAGTTCACCAATATTTGGGTGATTTGGGAGTTTGAGCGGGAGATCCTGGAGGGTAAACTGTCCTTTAAGTTGCTCCAGCCCATCGATCCGGTCTGGCACCATATCGCCCGCCACCTAGCGGAGAAAATCACCCGTTTTCCCATCGCCATTATCCTCACTGTTCTCTTCTTCGCTCTCTATCCCCAGGTTTTTTGGATTCCCGCCTTTTCCCAAGCCTTTTGGGGGATTGTCGGCATTATTCTTTCCTTTACGCTTTATTTTTTGATTCAATACACATTTTCTCTCTTTGCCTTCTGGACGGAGCGGGCCAGCGCCATTCAGGACCTCTGGTTTTTGTTTTATATTTTCCTCTCCGGCATCATTGCGCCCCTGGACGCCTTTCCCCCCCAGGTGCGGCAGTGGGTGATGTTAACGCCCTTTCCCTACGGGGTTTACTTCCCGGCGGCCAATTTAGCAGGGTTTGACGTTCCTATCGGCCCTAGTTTAGCCATCATCGCCTTTTGGTTCCTCCTCTTTTTTGGGGTCAACCGCTGGCTCTGGCGCCGGGCGTTGAAGCAGTATTCCGGCATGGGGGCGTAATTAATGGCGATTTTACAGGCGCTGGTTTTGTTGAGCCAAATACCCTGGCGCTCCCGTTGGCGCCGCCGGATTCTCAGTTTGTGCTTAATTTTAGGATTTATGGCCGCTTTCCTCTGTCATCCCCCGGCCCAGGGGCAAGAAAAAGCCGAAATCCTCTGGGATCGCTGGGGCGTGCCCCATATTTTCGCCCCGAACGAGCGGTCTTTATTTCGGGCCTTTGGCTGGGCCCAGGCCCAGGGCCACGGCGCTTTACTGCTCAAACTCTACGGCGAAGCCAGGGGTCGGGCTTCGGAATACTGGGGCATTGAGGGATTGAGTAATGATCAATACGTCCGGCTAATGGGCATTCCCGACCGGGCCCAGCAGTGGTACCAGCGCCAAAGTCCCGAGATGAAAGGGAATCTGGACGCCTTTGCGGAAGGCGTGACAACCTATCTCCAGCGCCATCCCCAGGGATTGCCGGACTACGCCGGCGCCGTTTTGCCCATCACCGGCGCCGATGTCCTCGCCTTGACCCAAAAAACCCTCTGGTTTGAGTTTTTAATCAACCCCCGTCAGGTGGAGGCGCTCAAGCACCGAGAACCGGCGCCCACCCCAGAGACGGGATCTAACGCCTGGGCTATTGCGCCGAGTCAGACCCGGAACGGCAAAGCTCTCCTACTGGCCAATCCTCACACCCCCTGGGGCGGCGCTTTTCGCTGGACGGAGGCCCAACTGGCGGCGCCGGGATTGAATCTCTCCGGGGCGGCGCCGGTGGGACTGCCGCTCCTCGCCCTAGGGTTTAACGATCATCTGGGCTGGAGTTTAACGGTCAATCATCCCCACAATGTCGGGATCTATGAGTTGGCGCTGGAAAAAGGTGGCTACCGTTGGGACGGCGCAGTCAAGCCCTTTGTCACCCATCGGGAACGCTTAAAAATTCGCCAAGCCGACGGCGGTTTCCAGACCCTAGAGTGGGACCGCCAGGAAAGCGAGGCGGGGATAGTGGCGGCCCAACAAGCGGTGCGGGCCTACGCTCTCCAGATTCCAGGGTTGGACCGGCCCCAGGTTTTAGACCAATTTCTCGAAATGGGCAGAGCCAAGAATTTAGCCCAGTTTGAAAACGCTTGGCGCCGCGGGCAGGCGCCCCTGTTTAACGCGCTCTACGGCGATACCCAGGGCAATATTTTTTACCTTTACAACACCCTGACGCCCCGACGGGAGGGAACCTGGCAAGATTGGGGACAACCCCGCCCCCTAGACCGTTCCCAGGACTTGCCCCAAGACTATTTAACCTACGACGAACTGCCCCGGTTAACCAATCCCCCCAACGGCTGGCTCCAAAACAGTAACGATCCCCCCTGGAC
>JBKCES010000303.1:0-3474 GCA_046304295.1 Cyanobacteriota bacterium
GTTATGATCCCACAGCCGACTTAAACGGCGACGGCTTCATTAATACTGTAGATTCCAATAGCCTCTTAGCTGACATCAGCGCCAAGTTGCCCGCCCTAATTTAGGTCGCATCGTCATCCGGGGAGTATCCCCGATTTACACACACAAGACTCCTGTTCCACTCATTTTTCCGTAGGATAGGGGTCTTGTCCCTCCAGATTGCGAAAGTGAGATGTTCCCCTTCTCCCTTACCGTCTGTCTTCTTTTTAATCCTTGTCGGGGCTTTATGACACTGCAATTACAACTGCAACTTTTCGCCAATAATAGCGGAGTCGTTGGCGATCCTATTAATGAGGTCGCCCCTGGCGATTTTTTCTTTTTGAGAATCTTAGTTGGCGATTTCCGCCCAGACGCCGCCGGTTTGATTACTTTTTTCACGGATCTAGAGTGGCAATCCACCCAGATTCAGTCTTTAGACGATCCCTTTAATCCCGAAGATTTGGTCACCTCCAGTCTTCCCCTCTTGGTAGAAGGAACCTTAGACAATACTCTCGGCTTAATTGACGATTTGACCGGGTCGGCCCTGCCTGAATTTGAGTCGGGAGAAGCCATTGGAGTCAATCAGCTACAAACCTTTGTCACTTTATCCTTTCAGGTCATCGGCGCCGAAACCATCGACATTACCGACTTTATTCTCGGGCCGGATTTAGCCAACTTATCCTTTGCCGATGACTATACAAATAACGCTCCCGTCATTTCCGATCCGGGACTTATTTTAGAAAATACGAATCCTATTATTCTCACGGTTACGGACGCCAATCCATCAGATAGCTTAACTTTTGGGATTACGGGCGGCGCCGATCAACACTTATTTACTTTAAACGCCGCCGGTGAATTAATTTTCAACCTGGGTCAAGATCAACTGCCTGATTTTGAAAATCCTTTAGATAGCGATCAAAATAATTTTTACCAAGTTGAAATCACCGCTTACGACAACTTTGGAGAACCAGCGACGACCCTCCTCCGGGGCGAAACGGTAAGACTGCTCAACATTCAAGTGGGCAATGTCAATGAAGCGCCGATTGTCCAAGGCGGTATTCCCGACTCCTTCGCCATTGCGAATACTCCCTTCAGTTTTACCCTTTCCCCCAACGTCTTCCAAGATCCCGACAATGATAGTCTGACGTACACAGCAACCCTAGCCGACGGCGTTAGCCCCCTACCGGACTGGCTGACTTTTGACGGCCAAACGAGGACGTTTACTGGCGCTCCCACTACCGAGGATCTCGGTTCTCTAGCATTGGCCGTGCGGGCGAGCGACGCCGCTTTTTCGGTCTCCACTACCTTTAACTTAACCGTCGAGTTAGCCGGAGCGATTGAATTTAGCGAAGCGAACTACGCCGTCCAGGAAAATGGCGTTCCGGTTAACGAGATTACTTTGGTTCGGGTTGGCGGCCAACGGGGGACGATCAGCGTCACCCTAGCGCCGAGTAACGGCACCGCCACCAGCGCCGCCGATTTTAACGGCGCTCCCATTGTGGTCAATTTCGCCGACGGGGAAACCAGTAAGACCGTTGCTGTCCCCATCTTCGACGACGCGGTTTTTGAAGGGGAGCAAACCGTTAATCTCGCTCTGATCAACCCCACCGGCGGCGCCACATTGGGAGGCCGGAGCGCTGCGGTGCTGACGATTATCGACAATGAGTCGGCGCCGACTGTCTCCATCCAGTCCCTAGCGAAAGCCGAGGGTAATAGCGGACTCGTTAATCCCTTTAACTTTATTGTCAGTCTTTCCGGGGTGGCGGATCATGCAATTACAGTCAATTACGCCAGTGCCGACGGCACCGCGACGGCCGGGAGCGGCGACTATGACGCAACGAGCGGAACCCTGACCTTCTTTCCCGGCAACGCCACCCATGTTATTTCGGTCGGGGTCAGGGTGGATAACGCCTTTGAGTCCGATGAAACTTTCTTGATCAACCTCTCCAATCCGACCGGCGGCGCCCTTCTCGGTCAGAGTCAAGCGACGGGCACGATTATTAACGACGATCCTAATCTCAATCTCACTTTCGCTGGCACCCCCGGTCGGGACAACTACAACGGCGGTAACGGCGCTGATCAAATCAGCGGCGCCGCTGGCAACGACACCCTCAACGGTAGGGGCGGTAATGACCAGCTCAACGGGGGAAGCGGAGCTGACACCTTAACCGGAGGGCTAGGCGCCGATCTTTTCGTCTATCCTGTCTTTACCGACTCTCTACTCAATGGGATGGATCGAATTCGAGACTTTAACGCCGCCCAAGGAGACCGGATTGCCCTAGGAACCCTGCCCACGGCTCTTTTTAACGCTGGTCTAATTTCTGCTCCTAACTTGAACAGCGCCGTTATTGCCGCCTTTATCGACACCAATCCCACCCAAGCGGGATCTCAGTCCCTAGCTGCGTCCCAAGCCGTCTTTTTCCGTTGGGGAGCGGGACGGATTAAAAGTACCTATCTGGTGGTCAATGACCCGATTCCCACTTTCGACTCCGCCGCCGACTTAATGATCAATATCACTGGTTTAGTCGGCGCTCCCGCCCTGGGCCCCTTGGCTCCCGGCAACTATTTCTCCAATCTTCCTTAAACTAAAGCTTTCTTTACCACTGAAACCCGCTATGATTTCTTCCCGTTCTCTCCCTAAGCTCGGCGCTTCTCTGACGCTTTTCGGTAGTCTGACCTTGGCGGCGCTTCCCACTTTGGCCATTGATAACTTTACCGGCCCCTATGCGCCGACTGAGTGGCAACCAACAGCCGGAGCGGCAATCGCGACGGCGGAATTTAACGGTACAGAACAAGCTGACACCTTTACGGTTGAATTTGATTCTGGTTCAGAAGGCCAATATATTGAGCGGACTATTTCCATCAACCTTGCCCGAGCCGGAACCATCAACTTTAACTGGTCATTTGAATCTGCGGATACTGAGGGCACTCAGTCTGCGGGATATACGCTTAACAACGACTACATTACTCTGGTGACCGCAGATGGAACTGCCGATGTTTTGTCCGGCGCCGTGCCGCCAGTGTTCGTTCAAGAGGGGGACACCTTTGGTTTTCGCTTTACGGCGCTGGAGGATTCCAGTTCATCTGGCTACTTCTCTGTCACCGACTTTAATGTCCAACCCGTGCCCCTAGAAACCGACGCACTACCGGTTCTGATTGGCTCCGCCTTCTTTGGCCTCGGAGTCTGGGTTAAGCGTAGGGCTAATCTTTCTTAACTTTCCGGTGCTCCGGCTTCCGGGGAAACGGCGCTGGGGCAGGGAACAATTTATTTAAAATTGGGGGTTAATTCTGTGAGCTAAGAACTCAGCATTATCCCCCCTATCCCCCCATTGAAAGCTACGGTGTACACACAAGTCTTTGGTTTTGTCATTAACCTTATCTAGTCCCCTAAATCCCCCAATTCTGGGGGACTTTGAACTCAGAAAAGCTCCGACCTCCCCCCAAAATTGGGGGGCT
>JBKCES010000304.1:0-2976 GCA_046304295.1 Cyanobacteriota bacterium
GCCCTCAAGTGTGGCACCATCACCCCCCCCGACGCAACGTTTGGGCCCGTATACTTGCCCGTCCGCGACCACCGCGCCCGGGGCCGCGCCGCCGTTGCCCAAAATGACCGGCTGGCATTGGGCCCAATTTTTTTGCCGCTCCAATAGGGGTGCTAGAAGACCCTCGACATCGGTGTTGGTTCCTCGCCACTGGGAATCGAGAGGCAGAACGGTATTGACGGCGCCGACCTGCTGAGCCAGGGGGCAGACCTCTGCCAAGAGGGGGAGGATGGACTGTTTGTGGGGGAGGGTGACGTTAAATCCCTTGATCCCTAACGCCTTTAAGCCGCTAACGGCGCTGGCAAGCTCCGCCGGAGCCACGGCGAAGGGCAGATAAACCCAATCCAGACCCAGCGCCGCCAGCGCCGCGTTCTGCATCAGGGGGGACAGGGTATGCTCGACGGGATGACCGATCACGCCGAGAATCTGGGTTTTGCCGGTAGGGCTAATCATGGAGCGCCGAAAAAAAAGAAAAAAGATTGCCAACGTTTTCCATGCTATGTTATATTGGGTCTCTGCAAGGACGTATAGCTCAGTTGGTTAGAGTACATCGTTGACATCGATGGGGTCACTGGTTCGAATCCAGTTACGTCCATATCTAGAGCTATTTGTATATCCCTAGGAGGGTGTTTGGAAAATTCCTAGACCCCTCAGTGAATCCCCTTTGGGAAGAGGGACTTTGAAGGCCTGTCCCCCCTTGCAAAGGCTACCGTGTATACACAAGTGTCAAGACCCCCTCTAACTCCCCCTTGGTAAGGGGGAGAACCGGAAATTTTTGTTCCCTCCCCTTACCAAGGGGAGGGCTAGGGAGGGGTTCTTGATAGAATTTCAGAAATTATTTGAGTTATGTGTACACCGTAGCCTTTCAAAGGGGGGCTAGGGGGGATAAAACCGGAGAGCTGACCCTTTTTAAACAACCCCTAAGCCAGCGAGCGCCTGATACTGATTCATCAGCACCTCGCTCAGCTCAAAATTGGCGGTCACCCCCTGGACATCGTCCAGCGCCTCCAGGGTTTCGATTAACTTGACGAGAGTTTGGGCCTGCTCTGGGTCGTTAACTTCCAGGATATTTTCGGGAATCCAGCGCCGTTCGTTCTCCGCTACCCTAAAACCGGCCTCTTTTAAACTCTGACTCAGGGTTTCCAGGTTTTCCGCCGCCGTCAACACCTCGGCGCCGCCCCCTTCCTCCGGTGCTAGTAGTTCGTAACTATCGGCGCCGCCAGCAAGGGAGGCTTCTAACAAGTCGTCTTCCGCCAATTCCCCTTCCAAACGAACGATGCCCTTTTGGGTAAACAGCCAACTGACGCATCCCGTTTCCCCTAGGTTGCCCCCCCGTTTACTGAGCGCCGCCCGCAGATCCGCCGCCGTCCGATTGCGGTTGTCCGTCAAGGCCTCGATTAAAATGGCGACGCCGCCGGGGCCGTAGCCTTCGTAGCGGATTTCTTCGTATTGACTCTCCTCTCCTTCGTAGGTGCCGGCGCCCTTGGCGATGGCACGCTCGATATTCTCGTTGGGAATCCCCGCGGCTTTAGCCTTCTCAATGGCGGTGCGGAGTTGAAAATTGCCCGCCGGGTCCGGCAAGCCCTGTCGGGCCGCGACGATAATCGCCCGGGAAAGTTGGGTAAAGGTTTTACCTTTTTTAGCGTCTACCCGCGCTTTTTGGCGCTTGATATTCGCCCATTTACTATGACCAGCCATAGAGAAATAAAAAATTTAGAGGAAAATAATCGAGGTTAAACCCGTAGGCATTCAAGTCGGCTAGCCCGAGCGGAGCCAACCGGTCTCGCTTCAGGGTCGGGAGGAGAACGCTTCCTATACTCTCATATCAATCGGGTCGCTAGCGCCGCCGACAGGATTGGGGGGAGCATCTCAACTTTGCAACTAGTACGGTTCAAACCTTGACCCTCACCCTCCTTCGCCAGGCTCAGGAACCGGGGAGAGGGACTTTTTCTCCCATTCTCCCGCTCTGGGAGATGGGGCTGGGGGATGAGGGTAAGCAAAGTATAAGAATCTCCTCTAAAGCCGTCCCTGGGCGAAAAGGCGCCCGATCACCTCCTCCAGGGGCGGCTCATTAACGCTCAAATCTAAGATTTCCACTTCCTCCAGCAAGCGAGCGAGGGTTGGGGTTAGGTCTTCCTGTTTGACCCAAAACCGGGCCACCTGTCCCTCTAGACTTTCGATTTCCCCAAAGGACTGTAACTGCTCCGGGGCGCAACAGTGGGCCAACTCCACCCGCACTTCCCGGTAGGGCGAAAACTGATCCACCAAGGTTTCCAAAGCACCGTCGTACATCAACCGCCCCTGGTGAATCAGCAAAACTCGTTTACAGAGCGCCGTAATATCCGCCATGTAGTGGCTGGTGAGGAGAATCGTGGCTTGATAGCGCCGGTTATAGTCCAGTAAAAAGTCTCGCACCGCCGCCTGGGCGTTGACGTCTAGCCCTAGAGTCGGCTCGTCGAGAAAGAGAACCTGGGGATGGTGGAGGAGCGCCGCTAGCAGTTCGGCCTTCATCCGCTCCCCTAGGGAGAGTTTGCGCACTGGTTGCTTGAGTTGGCGCTCCAGTCCCAGCATCTCCGAGAGTTCCCCTAACCGGGTTTGGAACTGGCTCTCGGAGAGTTGGTAAACTGCGGCGTTAATGCGGAGAGAATCCAGCGCCGGCAGATCCCAAATTAGTTGTTGTTTTTGCCCCATCACTAGGCTCATGGCCCGCAAAAAGCCCGTCTCCCGGCGGAAGGGATCAAAGCCCGCCACCCGGGCCTGGCCCCGAGAGGGATGAATCAGCCCCGTCAACATCTTCAGGGTGGTGGTTTTGCCGGCGCCGTTGGGCGCAAGGAAACCGACAAGCTCGCCCTCCGCGATCTGGATTCTCACCTCTTTGACGGCCGAGGTCTGCTCGTATGTGCGTGTAAACAGACCACGAATCGCGCCTTTAAAGCC
>JBKCES010000305.1:0-4557 GCA_046304295.1 Cyanobacteriota bacterium
CCACTGATCATCTCTTAAAGCGTACTGTCTTATCATCATCGCTGGTTATCCTCTCAAGTAATTTCCACGCACATGATAGCCTAAAAGTCAATCCTCGTAATTGATGACACGCCCTAAGGAGAGGCAACTATGTTAAACAGCAAGTTCATCCGACAAATTGCGGCGCTGGCGGGCTTCGGTGCTCTGTTACTGGCCCAGGGGCTTCTGGCGCAACCGGCCCGGGCGGGGTTCGGCGGCTTTCACGGCGGCGGTTTTGGCCGGGGATTTAGCGGCTTTAGCCACAGCGGCTTTGGCGGCGATTTTGGCGGTCAAGGCTCTATTTTCCACAGCGATAGTTTTAACGGCGACCGCCCCGACCTTGCTAATGGCGGCGCCGGTCTCAGTTCTGTCGAGCAGAACCGGGATAATTTGGCCCAAACCCGTCAAGGAGATCTGGAGACCTTTGACCAAAATCAGGCCAACATGCAACAAAGTCGCCTGAGCGAGGCCAATACCTTCCAACAAAATCGCGATAACGAAATTAATACCGTCCAACAGAACCGGGACAACGAAGCCAACACGCTGCAACAAAATCGCGATAACGAAGCCAACACCCTCCAGCAAAATAGCCAAAATTACTGGAACCGCGGCGCCTATTATCCCGGTTGGGGCTGTTGCGGTTACGATAACGGCGCCGTCTGGGGCGCGGCGGGTTTAGGCGCCGGTTTAGCCCTCGGCGCCGCCCTCGATACGGTTCCCCAGGATTCCGTGCCGGTGGTGGTCAACAATACCAACTACTACTACAGCAACGGCGTTTTTCTGGCCCCCAGCGGTGCTGGCTATCAGGTGGTGGTGCCGCCTCCGGGCGCAGTGATTGCCACCCTTCCTCCCGGCTACACCGTGGTTTACGCCAATAATCAACCCTACTACTACCAAAACGGAACCTTTTACAGTGCCCAAAAGGGCGGTTATCAAGTGGTGACGGCCCCCGTCGGCGCCCTCGTTCCAACCCTGCCCCAGGGGTATACTCGGACGACCCTGAACGGCGTTACCTACTTCCAGTATGGCGGCGTCGCCTACCGTCCCTTTTACAGCGGCGGCGAGGTGGTTTACCAAGTCGCCAACCTATGAAATCCCGAGGCTGGCGCTCAGTCCCCTCTTTGAGATACTGGTGATGGGGAAGCGCCGGTTTTGGCCCTCACCTAATCCCCCCTCACTCAAGCAGTGCCTTTATCTTCACCCGGAGTCCCGTCATCGTGGTTGCCCAACTCACTACCCCTAACACCTACGAAGCCCAAATCCAAGCTATCGCCAAGGAACTGCTAGCCCAGACCCGCGAGCGCCGTTCCCTTTGGGACAAGATCAGCGACAACTTTCGCTGGGACGACAAGCTCCTGGACTGGGCCATGGGCAATCCGGGGCTACGGATGCAGTTGTTTCGATTTATTGACTGCCTACCGGCCTTAAAAAGCAACGCCGAAATCGCCCACCATCTCCAGCAGTATTTGGGACAAGAAACGGTAGAACTGCCCAGCGCCCTCAAGGGGATTTTAAATTTTACCGACTCCCATTCGGCGCCGGCCCAACTGGCCGCGGCCACCATTAGCAAGGCCACGGAAACTTTGGCCTTTAAATATATCGCCGGGGAAACCATCGAGCAGGTGATTAAAGCGGTGGAGCGCCTGCGACGGGAAAAAATGGGCTTTACCATCGACCTGTTGGGGGAGGCGGTGATCACGGAGGCGGAAGCCCAGGGCTATTGGCAGAGTTATTTGGACTTAATGGCCCAGTTGGCCCAACAGGCCAAAAGTTGGAGCCGGGTGGCCCAGATTGACGAAGCGGACGGAGAGCTTTTACCCCAGGTGCAGGTGTCGGTGAAACTGACGGCCTTTTATTCCCAATTCGACCCTCTTGATCCCGAAGGCAGTAAAGCCAAGGTCTGCGAGCGGATTCGGGAACTGCTACGGCGGGCTAAGGATTTAGGCGTGGCGGTGCATTTTGATATGGAGCAGTACGCCTACAAGGATTTAATCCTCTCCATTTTGCAGGAGTTACTGCTAGAGGAAGAATTTCGTCCCCGTTCCGACATCGGCATTACCCTCCAGGCCTACCTTCAGGACTCCGAGGCGGATTTACGGAAGATTATCGACTGGGGCAAACACCGGGGCTATCCCCTGACGGTGCGTTTGGTTAAAGGCGCCTACTGGGATCAGGAAATTATTAAGGCCCAGCAGAGCCATTGGCCCATTCCCATCTACCACGAAAAGGCCGCCACCGACGCCAACTATGAACGCCTCACCCGTCTGTTGCTGGAAAATCACGAGTATCTCTACGGCGCCATCGGTAGTCATAATGTCCGCTCCCAGGCGACGGCCTGCGCTATCGCCGAAAGTTTGAACATTCCCAAACGGCGCTTTGAGTTGCAAGTCCTCTACGGCATGGGGGACAGTTTAGCCAAGGCGCTGGTGAAACGGGGGCATCGGGTGCGGGTTTACGCCCCCTACGGCAAACTCCTACCGGGCATGGCCTATCTGATTCGGCGCTTGTTGGAGAATACGGCCAATAGCTCCTTTTTAAAACAAAGTTTAGAAGACCGGCCAGCGGAGGATTTAATCTCGGCGCCGCAGGTGGAAAATATTCCGCCCCTGCCCCTGGTGGGCTACGCCAACGCGCCGGATACGGACTACGCTCGGGGAGATCATCGGGAGGCGGCTTGGGCGGCGTTAGACCAAGTTAAAGACGCTTTGGGGAAAACTTATTTACCGTTAATCAACGGCCAGTGGGTGACCACCCAGGAGACCATTGACTCGGTGAATCCCTGCCGTCCCCAGGAAATTGTCGGGCGGGTGGGCTTAATTGACCTAGAACAGGCGGAAGAAGCCATGGACGCCGCCAAACAAGCTTTCCCGGCTTGGAAAAACACTCCCGTTTCCGAACGGTGCGCCCTGCTCCGTCGGGCGGCGGAGCTAATGGAAGAGCGCCGTCATCTGTTGAACGCTTGGATTTGTTTAGAGGTGGGGAAAATTCTCCCCCAGGCCGACGCCGAGGTCTCGGAGGCCATTGATTTCTGCCGCTACTACGCCGAGGAAATGGAGCGCCTAGATCAGGGGCATAACTACGACATCGCCGGAGAAACCAACCGTTACCATTACCAACCCCGGGGCGTCGCCCTGGTGATTTCCCCCTGGAACTTTCCCCTGGCCATCGCCGTGGGCATGACCGTCGCGGCGCTGGTCACGGGGAACTGTACGTTACTGAAACCGGCGGAAACCTCCACGGTGATCGCGGCCCAATTCGCCCAAATTCTGGTGGACGCGGGCTTCCCCCCCGGCGTCTTCCAATTAATTCCAGGCCAAGGCTCCGTCATCGGCGCCCATCTGGTCAACCATCCCGATGTCCACTTAATTGCCTTCACCGGCTCCCGGGAAGTGGGGTGCCGCATTTACGCCGACGCGGCGGTGCTCCAACCGGGACAAAAACACCTCAAACGGGTTATCGCCGAGATGGGGGGTAAAAACGCCATGATTGTGGACGAAAGCGCCGATTTAGACCAAGCCGTGGCCAGCGCCGTCTATTCCGCCTTTGGCTACACCGGACAAAAATGCTCCGCCTGCTCCCGGATTATTGTCCTCGACACTGTCCATGACGCTTTCCTAGAGCGGTTTGTGGAGGCCACTCGTTCCCTCAATATCGGCGATACAGATTTACCCAGCACCCAGGTGGGGCCGGTGATTGACGCCCGCTCCCAGGAACGGATTCTGGCCGCCATCGCCCAGGCGAAAACGGAAGCGGAGGCGGCGCTGGAACGAGAAGTTGATCTACCGGGCTACTTTGTCGGCCCGACTATTTTTAAAAACGTAGCTCCCGACGCCGCCATTGCCCAACAGGAAATCTTCGGCCCCGTGGTGGCGGTGATCAAAGTGAGTTCCTTCGACGAGGCGCTGGCCGTCGCCAACGGCACCGATTACGCCCTCACCGGCGGTCTTTTCTCCCGCACCCCCGAGCACATCGACCGGGCCGCCCGGGAATTTGAGGTGGGCAATCTCTATATCAACCGCACCATCACCGGCGCTATTGTGTCCCGTCAACCCTTCGGCGGCTTCAAACTCTCCGGCGTCGGCTCCAAGGCCGGCGGCCCCGATTACCTCCTGCAATTCCTCGAACCCCGCCACGTGACGGAAAATATCCAGCGTCAGGGTTTCGCCCCCATTGTCGGCGCTGAGCAGTGATCCCCTAACTCCGTAGGATGCGTTACGCCGATATAAAGAGGGTTTTGGCTCCCCTTCTCCCAAAATTGAGAGAAGGGGCTGGGGAATGAGAGCAAGCAAAGAGCGTTCTCACTAGCCTGCAAGACGTTATATAGGATTTACGGATGAGTCGTGGACAAAGTCCATGCTAGCCCTTTATCCATTAAAGCCTTTTATAGCGGTCACATCGAGGTTGTAAATTGTCCCTCTGCTCAAAGCCTTTACCCGTAAGGGTTCGGGGATTTAAAATTTTACAACTCACTTGTGACTGCTATATAGCATTTTCAAACGAGACGTAAACGCTACCTACTCCAAAACCCGGATGGGTAAA
>JBKCES010000306.1:0-10868 GCA_046304295.1 Cyanobacteriota bacterium
CGTTTGTGCCCCTCATGGATACCATATTTTCAAAACCTAGTCCCAGTAAGGGATTGAGCCACCTGTAATGTTTACAGGAGAAGGATTTGATGGTCATTGGTAAAATATCTCAGCAGGGTTACCAACCTGCGGAATGTAGGATCTGAGTGACGAGGAAGCTCAATTAGCCTTCAACGAAGGCATTCCTCATGGTAGACAAATTTATAGCTATTTTAAAGGTAAGTTTTATGAATTTCAATCAGACAATGTCGGGACATTTCATGGCTATCCAATTTCGGAAGAAGAAGTACCCCGCAAAGTTATTAAAAAACTAAATTTATAGTTGTTCATGGTTGTCTGTTTGATTGATATTTTAAGTGTTTAGGAGAACTTGTTTTATAAATATTATTTTCTTTTGAAAATAACCTGCCGAATGTGGGATCTAAGGTTTGCTATTCGCTTGGATTCAACTAATCCACAATGCCCAAATCGGGTTCCTCCGCGCCGGGATTCGAGCCGTCCTCGGCCCAAACTAACGGCAGGATCACAGTAAAGGCACTGCCCACGTCAACTTGGCTCTCAAAGCGAATTTCTCCCCCTTGCAATTCCACGTAACGCTTGACAATACTTAGCCCCAACCCCGTACCTTCGATATTGCCCACGTTACTGGCCCGGCGAAAGGACTCAAATAACGCCGCTTGATCCGCTTCGGGAACGCCGATGCCTTGGTCTTGAACCGTGAAGATTACCTGTTCCGGGGCCCAAGTTAAGCTTAAAGTCACCACGCTCCCGGCTGGGGAGTATTTAATGGCGTTGCTGAGGAGGTTACCAAGGACGTGTCGCAAAAGACGAGCGTCCAACAGAGCCAAACCGAGACAAACCCCCTCTTCTTGCCAACGCAAATCATGATGTTGCCCCTGCCCATAGCGCAGTTCCTCCAGCAATTCTTGGCAAAATTCTGCTACTAAGGTCGGCGCTGGTTGGAAATCTAAGCGCCCGGATTCGGCCCGACTCAGGGAAAGCACGTCCTCGATCAACTCTTTGAGACGGAGGCCGGAGGTTTGGATATTCTGAATGTAGCGTTGTTGCTTTTCGGGCGTGAGGCGCTGTTGATAACGCAGAAGCAGTTCGGCGAAACCTAAAATTGAGGTGAGGGGCGTCCTAAACTCATGGGAAACAATATTCACAAATTGACTTTTTAACTGGCTCCATTCCCGCTCCTTATCCAGCGCCTGTTGAAGTTTAATCTCCGCCTGTTGACGCTCCCGCATGTCTCGAATAATCCATTGCACCACCCGTTGATCCCCGTATTCAATCAAACTGGCGGTAATATCGCTACCAATGCTTTCCCCCGTTTGGGTTAAAATCTCCGAGTTCGACCAGACCAGATTTTTTTTCCGCAGGAGTTCCCGCCAAAAGTCCTGAGCTTCTTGGCGCCGGTTGGGGGCGATAAAGCCCAGTTGGGAAAGATGAAGCCAACCGTCCTGAGCATAACCGGTCAGACTGATGGCTTGATGGTTCACTTCCAAAATAGTTTGGCTCATATCCATCAGAATAATGGCGTCTCCGGCGTCTTCCACCAAGGCTCGGTATTTTAATTCCTGATTTTTCAGGGCCAGATCGACCTGCTCCCGTTCGATCATTTCCCGCAAGAGGTGGGCGTTGGCGGCTTCTAACTCTTGGGTTCTTGACCGAATCAGTGTTTCCAGTTGATCGTTCAGATTTTGGAGTTGAAATTCCGCTTCTTTACGCTCGGTAATGTCAATAAACGTAACAATCACTTGTTGCAAATCCCCCGCTTCGTCTAGTTCGGGATAGGCGTTAATCCACGCCCACAACACCGCGTCTAGATCTGGTCGATAGACCCCCATTTCGAGATTGCGCAGGGGTTGACGGGTCTGTAAAACCTGATTAACGGGAAAGTCAGGATTACTAATCGGGCGACCGTCGCCAAAATAAAAGCGCCAAGCGGGATCGGACTCTGCTTTACCCAGCATGTCTCGTTCCCCTAGCCCCAGAAACTCCAGCGCCGCGGGATTGGCGTAGGTGACGCGGGTGTCGGGCCCGTGAACGACAACGCCGCTTTGGATATTTCCCAAAAGATGATAATACTTTTGCTCTTTTTCCTCCAATGATTCCGCTAAAGCCTTCTGCTCCGTAATATCCTGTAAGGAAACCAAGTACGCAGGTTGTCCCTCCCAAATAATTTCTCCCAGGGTTAGCTTGGCGACTTTAAGCGCTTGTTGAGGGCTGAGAATTTCAATCTCGACACCGTCGGTGGTGAGGGGATAACCCCAATCGGAGCCGATTAAATCCCCTTCCGGGCGTCCAAAAAGTTCGACAGCACTGGCGTTAACGTACTGGATAAGACCGGCTTGATTGAGCACGATTAAGGCGTTGCGGGTGTGGGAGAGAATATTGTCCAGTTGATTGCGGCTTTGGCGCAGGTCTTCTTCGATTTTTTTGCGCTCGGTAATGTCTCGGCAGGTGTAGAGATAACGACTGGGGCCAATGGCGACTTTTTTAATATTAATCAGCAAATCATGACGCTGGCCGCAACGATCCTCAATTCGGCGCTCGCGGTTGATAATTTCTGGATAGCCATTGAGGTCGCTCAGGTAAAGCTCTAGATCGCCTAAAAGCGCCTCAATGTTTTTCAGGTTTTGAATTTCTGCCTGAGTATAGCCAAAAATATGATCGATATTCGGACAGACAAACGTGAAGTTGCCCTCTCTGTCCGTCATAAAGACGGCGTCGGAGATGGAGGCTAAGACCTGCTCTAGATGTTGTTGGCGCTGGATTTGTTCTTCTAGGCGCTGGTTTTGACTTTCTAAGGCCTGGGTTTTTTCTTGAACAATTTGTTCTAGATTATGGGTGAAATGATTTAACTGGTCTCTCACCCACTCGCATTCGGTGAATTGATGAACAAGCTGTTGCTTCTGTTGTTCTAGCTGAACAAAAACATTGACCTTGGAGAGTAAAATACGGGGATGAATGGGTTTAATTAAATAATCACAAGCGCCGAGTTCATAGCCCGCAAAAATAGCCTCGTCCGTTGGCTGATGGGCCGTGAGAAAGACAATGGGCAAGGCGCTTCCTCCCTTGGTTTGTCGGATTCTTTGGGCGGTTTCTAGTCCATCCATCCCCGGCATCATTAAATCCAGAATCACCAAGACGTATTGATCGTCAGCGATGGCCGCCAGCGCCGCCTCTCCAGAGGTCGCAGATTGGCACTCATAGCCCGCCGGCGCTAAAACGTCCTCCAATAGACGTAAATTTTCCGGTTTGTCATCTACCAATAACAATTGGGCAAGGGGAGTCCTGGGCATGGCGGCTACGGTTCCCTAGGGAGAAAAATCAAAAAAAGAATCTTTTGGGGTTGACCCTAGCAAAAAAGGTAGAGTAAGGTTGAAACGGCGCTCGGAAGTTCGTCTTTTTCCTATCTTAGGCGGAGTCTCCGTCTTTGGAGACGCCTGAAGTGCCGTTCTCCCGATAAGGGCCTATGTTACACCGATTGATCCTCGATTCACCCGCCTTTAAACGGGTTATTCGTCTCCAAAACTCATACTACTCTATTGGGCGCCATCCTAGTAATACTATTGTAATTCCGTCCCCCCAGATCTCTCGCAAGCATGCCACCCTCGTCAAAAAAATCAACCCCAATCTGGAAGTCACTTTCCAGATTATTGACGGCGATCTGGAGGGAAACCGCAGTCGCAACGGCATTTGGATCAACGGGGAGTCCTTTCTAGAACGGGAACTTGAGTCCGGGGACGTGATCGGCTTTGCTGAAGATATTCAGGGCTTTTACCAGATCCTGCCGGCTTCCCTAGAGGAAGGGCAGGCGTTGGCCGCCGCCGAGCGGGAAGGTTTTTTTGAATTAGCCGATCCTCTGCCCCAGGAGCAATGGGAAGCGACCTTGATCCACGACCCCAATTTTAAATCCCTACCGGCGGAGCGCCTAGAGAAGCTGGCGTCGATGATTGAATATAGTCCTTATCCTCTCGTTGAAATTGATTATTTCGGACAGATTACCTATATTAATTTATCAGCCAGAGAGAAATTTCCGACTTTGATCGAAGAGTCTTTAGATCATCCCTTACTCAAGGGGATAAACAGTAATTTACAAGAAGAAAAAAATTATTATATCCGGCGCCGGGAAGTTCAAGTTGAAGATAAGTTCTACGAGCAACATCTTCACTATTTGCCGGAAAGTCAGTTTATTCGCAGTTATGTTTTTGATATTACTGAGCGCAAAGTCGCCGAACAGTCGCTCAATTACCAAGCCTTCCATGACCCCATTACCGATTTACCCAACCGTTTTTTCTTTAAACAGGAGGTCTCCTGGGCCTTGACCTTAGCCCAGGAAAGAAATCACCAAATCGCCCTTCTCTTCGTGGGTTTCCGGGACTTCGACTCCCTCAACGACGTCCTCGGCCACGCCCTCGTAGACGAAACCCTCTGTCAGGTGACCGAGCGCCTCAAGGCTCAGGTGCGGTTGGGAGACTGTCTCTGTCGTTGGCATGGGAACGAGTTCGCCATTCTCCTAGCGACCTGTCAGGGAGGCAAGGAAGCGGAGGCCTTCGCCAAGCGCCTGCTGGCGGTGATCAAACGCCCCATCTTGATCCGAGAAAATCCCCTCTACCTCCAGGCCCACATCGGCGTCGCCCTCTACCCAGACCACGGCGACAACGCGGAGATCCTCTTAATGAACGGCAACGCGGCGCTCAATGATCTCAAAAATCAGGCTTACCGTCCCTACGGCTTCTACGACCCCGCCCAGATCGCCAACAAGTTTACCCGCATTAGTCTGGAGCACGAGCTTCACCGGGCCTTGGAGACGGATCAATTTGCCCTCTACTACCAACCCCAAATTAATGTCCGCACCGGTCAGATTTCCGGGGTGGAGGCCCTGCTCCGTTGGCGACATCCGAGGGAAGGTCTGGTTTCTCCGGCGAAATTTGTGCCCATCCTCGAAGATAGCAATTTAATCGTACCAGTAGGAGAGTGGGTGATCCGCAAAGCCTGCGAACACTTTCGGGCTTGGAAGACCCTAATTCAGACGGAGTTTCGGATTGCCATTAACCTCTCCGCCCGCCAATTCCAGGAAGCGGATTTGCTCCCCACCCTAGCCAGAGCTCTGGCGGAAGAAAACATTCCTCCCCAGCGGATTGAGTTGGAAATCACCGAAAGTATCGTTATGCAGAATGTGACGGCGGCCCGCCAACTGCTAGAGGCCTTTAGAGACTTAGGGTTGTCCCTCTCCATGGACGATTTTGGCACCGGCTATTCCTCCCTCGCTTATCTCAAACACTTTCCCTTCAATACCCTCAAAATTGACCGGGCCTTTATCCAAGACCTCCTGACCGACCCCGCTGACGAAGCCATTATCGCCGCCGTTTTAGTGCTGGGGCGGGGCTTTAATCTTAAGGTGGTGGCGGAAGGGGTGGAAACCGAGGCTCAGGCCCGGCGTCTGCGGAGCCTCGGTTGCGAAGAAATGCAAGGCTTTTGGTTTAGTCGGCCCATCCCCTTTGAGGAAATGACGGAGTTTCTCCAGTCGGCGCCGGGGCGGTTTGTCCTCCAGGAGCCTGAGAACCCCTCTTGAATTTGCTAGAATAATCGGGCTCCTCCCTCTCTAACTCCTATGGAATTCTTTGGTTTAGTCTTCCTGGCGATCTTCGGCTCCGGTCTCTTCGGCTCCGTTAAAATCGTCAACGAAAAAAATGAGTATCTGGTGGAGCGCTTAGGGAGCTACAACAAAAAACTGACTCCCGGTCTCAATTTCATTCTTCCCGTGATGGACCGGGTGGTTTACAAAGGCACGACTCGGGAAAAGGTTTTAGATATCCCCCCCCAATCCTGTATTACCAAAGACAATGTTTCCATCACAGTAGACGCGGTGGTCTATTGGCGCATTGTCGATATGGAGAAAGCTTACTATAAAGTTGAAAATCTCCAATCCGCCATGGTGAACCTCGTCCTGACCCAAATTCGCTCCGAAGTGGGCAAGTTGGAGCTGGATCAAACTTTCACCGCCCGCACGGAAATCAATGAAACCCTCCTGCGGGATCTGGATATCGCCACCGATCCCTGGGGCGTGAAAGTGACCCGGGTGGAACTGCGGGACATCGTGCCCTCCAAGGCGGTGCTGGAATCCATGGAATTGCAGATGGCTGCGGAGCGTAAAAAACGGGCCGCCATCCTCACCTCGGAAGGGCAACGGGACTCCGCCATTAACTCCGCCCAGGGGCAAGCGGAGGCCCGGGTGCTGGAGGCGGAAGCCATGAAAACCGGGGCGATCCTCAAGGCGGAAGCGGAGCAACAGCAACGGGTTCTGGAAGCCAAGGGCACGGCGGAGGCGCTGGCTATTCTTACGGCGAAACTGGCCAACGAGCGCCACGGAAGGGAGGCTCTGCAATTTATCCTGGCGCAACAGTATCTACAAATGGCGACCACCATCGGCAGTAGCGAGAGCGCCAAGGTAATGTTCCTCGATCCCCGCAATATTCTCTCTACCCTAGAGGGGGTGCGCTCCGTGGTGGGGCAGGATCTGGGGGCCGCGGACGAGATCCAGGCGGCGCTGGAGAAAGTGGATTCCCATCGAGCGGGTTAAGACCCCAACCTATGTCAGGAGATTGGCGATGAAATTTCCCTGTTTGAGACTGGTGGCCAGTTTGAGTTTGACGCTGAGTCTATTCGGCTGTGTCCAAGAGGGAGCCAACGAGCCATCGGCCTCCGAAACTGTCCGCGCCGGCTCTTCCCAACCCGTCTCCGATGCGTCTGCTCCCCCAATCCGCCAATCATCCCAGCCGACGGTCTTGCATTCCGGCGAGTTTGTGGATGGGGAGCATCCCACTAGGGGAACCCTAAAAATTATCCAGCAAGGCGATCAGCGTCTTTTAGAACTGGATCAAACCTTTACGACCTCTACTTCCGGACCTGACCTCGTGGTGATTTTACATCGCTTAGCCGATGTTATTGGCTCGACCGTCCCCCCCGCTTTTCCGATCAAGGCGGAGGATTATGTTCTGTTAGCGCCGCTCCAGAGTTATAACGGCGCTCAGCGTTATCTGATTCCCGCCAGTCTCAGTTTAGACGACTTCCAATCCGTGGCCATTTGGTGTCGTCGCTTTAACGCGACCTTCGGCGCTGCGACCCTCAAACCCTAAGGACAGAGGGGCGACAAAAGTTTTAGCAAACTACTTGCGCTATCTATCGGTTGATTTGTGTATCTTAAAATACTATCTGCGACCGAAGTGCTCCGGCAGAATTCTTCCCTGCGGCGAGAACTGGGAGACTTGACTATACTGAAACCAACTTTAAGACCGTGTCAGGAGTCTGCCATGTCAACGCAAACCGCTTCGACCTTGCCCAGAGTGGTGATTATCGGCGGAGGCTTTGGAGGACTCTACACCGCCCAGGACCTCAAAACAGCGCCTCTGCAAGTCACCCTCATTGATAAACGCAATTTTCACCTCTTTCAACCCCTCCTCTACCAGGTAGCCACCGGCAGTCTCTCCCCGGCGGATATTTCCTCGCCTCTGCGGATGGTTCTGCGGAGTCATAAAAATACCCAAGTGTTAATGGATGAGGCGTTGGATATCGATCCCGTCCGGCGACAGGTGATCCTCCGGGATCATGAACCGGTGGAGTACGACGCCCTAGTTGTGGCTACCGGCGCCAGTCACCATTACTTTGGCAACGAACAGTGGCGCCCCCTAGCGCCGGGCTTGAAAACCATTGAAGACGCCCTAGAAATCCGACGCCGGGTCTTTTTGGCCTTTGAGTCGGCGGAAAAGGAAACCGATCCTCAAAAACAACAGGCCTGGTTAACTTTCGTCATTGTCGGCGCTGGTCCCACGGGGGTGGAGTTGGCCGGCTCCATCGCCGAAATCGCCCACAGCGCTCTGCGGGGGAATTTCCGTCGCATCGACACCCGTCAAGCCAAAATTTTGCTGGTGGAGGGACTAGACCGGGTTCTGCCGCCCTACAGCCCGGCGCTGTCGGCTCGGGCCCAAAGGGATCTGACCCATTTGGGGGTCACGGTGCAGACCCAAAGCTTGGTGACCCAGATTACCCCGGAATCCGTCGCCCTCCGTCAGGGGGAGAAAGAACAAATCATTCCGGCCCGGACGGTGCTCTGGGCCGCAGGGGTTAAAGCCTCCGAGTTGGGGCAAGTTTTGGCGGAACGAACCGGCGCCGAATTGGACCGGGCCGGCCGGGTCATTGTCGAGGCGGATTTAACGATCCCCGGTTATGACAATATTTTTGTGCTAGGAGATCTGGCTCACTTTACCCATAACGGAGAAGCGCCGTTACCTGGCGTGGCGCCGGTGGCCATGCAGGAAGCGGCCTATCTCGCCAAACACCTCCCCCGGCGCTTGGCGGGGCAAGCCATTCCCCCCTTCCGCTACATCGACTATGGCAGTCTGGCGGTCATTGGTCAAAATAAAGCGGTGGTAGATCTGGGTTTTGCTCAATTCACGGGTCTGATCGCCTGGATGATTTGGGTCTGGGCCCACATTTACTATTTGATTGAATTTGACAACAAACTCATTGTCATGGTGCAGTGGGGCTGGAACTACTTCACCCGCGGCCGGGGCGCTCGCCTGATTACTGGGGAAGGACAAATCGGTTCTAACCACCCTGAGCAGGAGGAGGAACCCTCGGCGGCGCTGTCCCGTTAGTCCCGGCGCTTTCCCAGAGGCTCGGCGGATTCCTTCCAACAGGGCTACCAAAATCCGTCGTCGCTTGCGGCGGGGTTAATTTACTTCGGAGTTTTCGATGAACCGACCGTTAATTTTGGGGGTCAGCGGCGCCTCTGGGCTGATCTACGCTGTCCGGGCGCTGAAATTTCTCCTCTCCGCCCAGTATTCGGTGGAGTTAGTGGCCTCCAAAGCCAGTTTTCAAGTCTGGCAAGCGGAAACGGGCATCCAAATGCCCGCCGAGCCTCTGGCCCAAAGCGCCTTTTGGCGCCGCCAGTGCGGGGTCTTAACGGCGGGGGAATTAACCTGTCACCGTTGGGGCGACGTGGGCGCAACCATCGCCAGCGGCTCCTTTCGGACTTTGGGAATGCTGGTGATCCCCTGTAGCATGAGCACGGTGGCAAAACTGGCCCAGGGTTTAAGTTCTGATTTATTAGAGCGGGCGGCGGACGTGCAACTCAAGGAAGGCCGGCCCCTGGTGGTGACGCCGAGAGAAACGCCCCTAAGCTTAATTCACCTACGGAATTTAACGACTCTGGCAGAGGCAGGCGCTCGCATTGTGCCCGCTATTCCCGCCTGGTACCATCAACCCCAAACTATTGAAGATCTGGTGGATTTTGTGGTGGCTCGGGCGTTAGATCAACTGGAGATTGACTGTGTTCCCCTCCGGCGCTGGGAAGGAGGATCTTCAGCGCCGTAGTCTCTTGAGCTTTTTCCTTGGCGAAGGTTAATTGATTTTCCAGACAATCAATGTAGATAGTGTCCTCCGCAGTAAAGGTATTTTCCAAAATTTTAGTGGCGATGGGATTTTCCAACTCCCGTTGAATGGCTCGTTTTAAGGGACGAGCGCCGTAGGTGGGGTCGTAACCGCTATTAACGATGTGGTCCAGCGCCGAGTCGGAGAGGCGGAGGCTAATTTTTTGCTCCTCCAGTAGTTTCTCAATCCGTTTAATTTGCAGAGAGACAATGCGGCGCAGTTCTTCCCGTTTGAGGGTGTGGAAAATAATCAGGTCGTCGATACGGTTTAAAAATTCCGGGCGAAAGTGTTGCCGCAGGGATTGGAGCACTTGTTTCCGCATTTTTTCATAATCAGCGTCGTCGGCGGAGAAGTTTAAAATATGGTCGCTCCCGATATTGCTAGTCATGACGATAATGGTGTTGCGAAAATCCACCACCCGCCCCTGGGAATCGGTGATCCGGCCATCGTCCAAAACTTGCAAGAGAATATTAAAGACATCCACATGGGCCTTTTCCACTTCGTCCAGCAGAACCACCGCGTAGGGCCGGCGCCGCACCGCCTCCGAGAGTTGTCCCCCTTCTTCGTAGCCCACATAACCGGGAGGAGCGCCGATTAAGCGAGAAACGGCGTGTTTTTCCATATATTCCGACATATCGATGCGCACCATGGCCTCTTCGCTGTCGAAGAGAAAACCCGCCAGGGCCCGGGCCAATTCCGTTTTACCCACCCCTGTGGGCCCCATAAACAGGAAAGAGCCGATGGGACGCCCCGGATCTTTCATCCCCGCCCTGGCTCGACGGATGGCGGCAGAAACAGCAGCCACGGCTTCCGTTTGACCGATGACTTTTTGGTGGAGATGGCCTTCTAATTGCAGGAGTTTTTGGCGCTCGGTTTCCAATAAACGATTGAGGGGAATGCCTGTGGAGCTGGCCACAATTTCGGCGATGTCGGACTCCGTGACTTGCTCCCGTAACAGGGTGTTGCCGGAGCCTTGGATTTCTAAGAGTTTACTTTCCTTCTCCTCCAGCGTCGTTTGTAGAATCTCCAATTTGCCGTACTTCAGTTGAGCCGCTTTGTTAAGATCATAGTCCCGCTCCGCCTGCTCCACTTGGCGCCGGATTTGCTCTTCCTCTTCTTTGAGGGCGTTAATCTCCTCCAGCATTTGTTTTTCCGAGAGCCATTGGCTAGAAAGTTCCTGTTGCTGAATTTCTAGATCTTTAATTTCCTGTTGAATTTTCTCTAGGCGCTCCTTGGAGGCCTTATCCGCGACTAATCCAGGGCGCTTTTCTTCCCCCTCCAGGGACAATTTTTCCATCTGCAACTGCATCAAGCGCCGGTCAATGTCTTCTAATTCCACTGGTTTGGAGGTGATTTCCATTTTCAACCGGGCCGCGGCTTCATCAATCAGATCAATGGCTTTATCCGGCAAAAAGCGGTCTTGAATA
>JBKCES010000307.1:0-7241 GCA_046304295.1 Cyanobacteriota bacterium
CAACAGCGCCGGGCGATTCCCAAAAGCCCTCCCCGGCGCCCCAGCCGTCCCATTCAACGGGTGGCGCCAGATCGGTCTGACACGGGGGAAGATTCCCTGACGGGGAAACCCAGCCGGGATATTTTGGCCGGAGGTCTGCCGGAGGGGCCCCTACCGCCTTGGCTAGAGGATTAGAGGGTTGGGCTTCGGCTACGCTCAGCCCGCAGAGTTGCCCTTGGCAAGGAGGGAACTAGGTTCCCCGTAGTCGTTCCCCCAGGCGGGTATAGCGCCGTTGCTCCCGCTCCTGACGGACGGCGTAACCGATGGCTTTACCGGCGCCGACAATCAGCGCTAGTTTTTTGGCTCGGGTGAGACCGGTGTAAAAGAGGTTGCGGCTCAGGAGTAGGAAATGTTGCATGTAGAGGGGCAGAATCACGGCGGGATATTCCGAGCCTTGGCTTTTATGAATACTAATAGCCCATGCTAAACCGATTTCGTTCAGGTCGGCCACGTCATATTTGACCTCCCGGCCGTCGTAGGTAATGATTAACTCCTGCTCCACTCGGTCAAGGTGGGTAATCAGTCCTAGGTCGCCGTTAAAGACTTCCCGCTCGTAGTCGTTTTTCAGTTGCATCACCCGGTCTCCCAGACGGAAGCGGGTATGGCCCCGTTGGATTTCCGGCTTATCGGCGCCGGGGGGATTGAGGAGTTCTTGAATAACGGTATTGAGGTTGCGAGTGCCCACCAATCCCCGTTGCATGGGACAGAGAACCTGGGCGTCCCGGCGGGGATCAAAGCCCTGACGGGGTAAGACATGGGTTAACAGGTCTTGAATAATCCTGACCCCTTCCTCCGGGTCGGCGCCGCCGGGGTGCCAGAGGCAATCTCCCTGGGGGCTATCGGTAATTTGTTCTAATTGAGGATAGTGGCCCCGGTTAATCTGGTGGGCGGCCCGGATAATGGCGCTAGCTTGGGCTTGGCGGAAGACCTGGACGAGGCGAACCATGGGTATCTGTTCAGAATTGATCAGGTCTTTTAAGACATTCCCTGGCCCCACGGAGGGGAGTTGATCGATATCCCCCACTAACAGAAGTTGAGCTGTTGGTGCCAGCGCCTTGAGGAGGGAGTGAGCCAGAAATAAATCCACCATGGAGGCTTCATCCACCACCACCGCCTCCGCCGGCAGGGGATTTTCTTCGTTGCGCTTAAAGCCCATTTTGGCCGGGTCAAATTCCAAGAGGCGGTGGAGGGTCTTGGCTTCCAGTCCCGTCATTTCCCCCAGGCGCTGGGCCGCCCGCCCCGTCGGCGCCGCCAGGGCGATTTTTTTGCCCATAGCCTGCCAGAGGGCCACAATGGTGCGGGTGGTGAAGGTTTTGCCGGTGCCGGGGCCGCCGGTGAGGATTAACACCGGACTCTGGGCCGAGAGAATCACGCCCCGGCGCTGTTCTTCGGAGAGTTCAATGTTGCGACTGGCGGTAAAGCGGTCAATCCAGTTTTCTACCCTAGGCAGATCGACGGTTAAGTTCTGGCGTTTCTGCTCCGTCAAGCGCCGGGCGAGGCTGACTTCGGTATGGTAAAAGGTGGGTTTAAACCAGAGGGTTTCCTCTCCCTCTAGGGGTTCGGGGATCAGATCGCCCTTTTCTCCCATTTCCGCCAGCACGGCGCCCACGGTTTCTTCGGTGGCTTCAAATTCCGGCACGGTAAGTTTGGCGATGGCGGCTTCGATCAATTCTCCCGCCGGTAGGTAGCAATGTCCCTGGTCGGCGCTTTCCGTCAGGCAGTAGAGAATACCGGCGCGGTAGCGAAATTTAGAGGCTGGGGAAATGCCCAGTTGCCGGGCGATTTTATCGGCGGTTAAGAAGCCGACGCCGAAAATATCCTCCGCTAAGCGGTAGGGGTTATCGGTGACGACGGCGATGGATTGATCCCCGTATTGTTTATAAATTTTGACGGCGTAGGTGGTGGAGACTCCCTGACCCTGTAAAAACAGCATCACCTCTTTGATGGCCTGTTGCTCCGCCCAGGCTTTTTGGATCATCCGCACACGTTTAGCGCCGATGCCGGGCACCTCCAGCAGGCGCTCGCTGTCGCCTTCGATAATCTCTAGGGTCTCTAGCCCAAAGTGGGCCACAATCCGCTTGGCGGTCACGGGCCCGACCCCTTTAATTAAGCCGCTCCCTAAATATTTCTCTAGTCCGGTCAGGGTGGCGGGTTTGGTTTCGGCGTATTTTTCGACCTGAAACTGGGGGCCATATTTGGGATGCTCTTTCCAAATGCCTTCTAGTCTCAGGGTCTGCCCCGGTTGGATTTGGGCGAAGTTGCCGACGATGGTGGTCAATTCCTTCGCCCTAGGGGTTTGCAGACGAGCGACGGTATAACCAGACTCTTGGGCGTGGTAGGTAATCCGTTCGATAATGCCGGTTAAGGAGTCCGGTTTGGGGTCGTCCATAGAGGGTTAAGGGTTTGGTCGGCGCTCGGCGCTTTTCCTAATTATCCTCTCCGGTTAAACAAATCGCTATTTTTAACGGCGCTGGGGGTGGAGGTGCCCATCACCAGCCGCAGATTACTCTGAGCACTCACAGACAACTCTCGACGGTCGAGTGCATTAATTTGTTAAGCTATCTTTTTCGAGTATACTCAGCAATGATAAGCTTCATTATCTATTGCAGAGCCTATCTAATACGAATTCTTTGAGCAATTTGAGTCCTTAGCTTAAGCTGGTTATACAAATCGACTTCAGGATTTGAGTGATTGATGGATACAACTAATGCATATCTTTGTATATCAAATTCCCCTTGCTTCGCCCATTTCCGAGCACAACTAAGAACAAGATACAACGGTTGCTGATCGAACCCTCTAGCGCTAGATGAGATTTTAACTTGCCCTCGCTGGAGACATCCTTTATTTCTCAATCGGCTTCCTGGAGATAAATCCACAGTAATTGCTTGACCCGGATGTTGCTTTTTCAGTTCCTCTCGTGAAATTTCTGTAAACTCTTCAGTTGAGGTTTCCCTGCTAGCTTTGACAAAAGCACCGATGATACTTTCCTTATCAAGATTTTTGAAAAGGTTAAATTCCATTGTCACTCCAAGATAAGAGTCTCCTCGTGTTGGTCGAGTAGGCGGATCAAATGCAAGCGATATGGATAGCATCCGAGTACCCCCTGTTCGTAAGTATTCCTTCGGAAGTGGGGGAATCTCAAAAATCTGGAAACTTCCCACAGAAATCTGTACATCGTCTTGTAATAAAACTACATAGTTCTCAGCGGAGTACTTCGCACGGAGTAAGTCGGGTTTACCATATCCATAAATTCGTAATCTTTCTCGTGATTGCGCTGTGTTATCTCCTTGTAGGACAGGTGGAATTTCAGCAGGCAGAGTTGCTGAGTTTATGATCAGTGCTCTAATCAAGTTTGAGGTCGCATTTGGGAATTGAGTGAAAAGTTGGGCTGCCATATTAGCCACGCGGGGAGCCGCAAAGCTAGTGCCACAATAGGCACGAAACATTGAACCAGCATAGTCTCTGGAAAGTGTCAGAATAGAGGCTCCTGGTTCATTACTGATTACACGGCTTCCATCAACAACCAAATCTCCGCCAAAATCTACAAGGTCAGGCTTAATCATGCCATCGACACCAAAGCCACTCCTTGTAAATGGAGAAGGATATCCCTGAACACGTGCAATTACATTTCTTTGAGCATCCTCAGTATATTGAAGACTACCAGATCCAAGCGAAAGTGAACCAACTGTGAGAGCTATTGCCGAAGTGGCTGGTTCAATAATTCGGGCTTCTTCATTGATTAAATAGTTTGGATACTCGTTTCGCAAATGTTCACCTGAACTTGCTTCATAAGGCAAATTACCTGCAGAAACAATGAATACTAAGTTCTTGTGCTGAAGTTTATAAGCAATTTCATCAATTTTTGCAGCAAGACGAAACTGTTTTTGTCCATCTCGAAAGGCTAATCGAGAATCTCCTAGAGAAATATTGACAACTTTGCAGTTACCATAATTTTGTGTGAAATATTGAATCGCATCATCTAACTGATTCTCTAGCAGTGAATCTGGATCATACTGATTGTTATGATCGGTAACACGAGCAGAGAACAGCCAAGCTGTAGGTTGAAATAATCGATTTTTGATGCTTTGGCTGACATCTCCATAGATCGCAATCCCAGATACACCAGTGCCATGTCCACCTGTTTGTTCATCTCCATCGTCAGAACCACCTGTAAGAAATTTTCTAGCTGAATCTGGGAAAATCTCAGCCTCCCCTAGTGCAGGAGCAATCAAAGGATGCCCTCGTTGCACCCCAGAATCGATAACCAAAATTCCACAGTTCTGCTCAGGAGGGGAATTAACTTCTGGGAAATCAGACAGTGGAATATTGTACTCCGCAGGAGTCTCGAAGTTGGGTTGGGGTCTGCGGTCAATCTCTTTGACGAATTCCTCTTCTAATAAAAGGTTAAGAACTTCAGGTACAACTCTGACCCTAGCAATACACAAATATTCTCCTACGTATCGATCGCAGATCTTCATTCTAGAATCATCTGACAAAGTTCTTAAGACCTCGTCTAAGTCATTTAGGTATTTATTCATTTCAGAGCCGTCGCCCGTATGCCATAGCTCTAGGTCAAGTGCCACAAGTTCTTCCGCTTGGATGGGTTCCAGTTCAAGTAAGCGTCCAATTCGATCCGAAGGTTCTAATGGCACCAACGCTTCAATTGCATCCAAGTTACCGTATTCGTATTGAGAGTCAATGATGCCACTATAGGCTTCTAAACGTGATCGAAATTGAGTGAGTTCCTCATCCGAAGTGAAAACAACAATCGCTTTATTTGCCTTTGGCTCTTGAGCAAGTAGTGTTAATCCAAGAGGTGAAAGTGCACTCTCTTGCAGCGTGCCGTCTGAACTCAGCTTAATTTTGAAAATAAGCTTTGGGTTCAAACGAAACGGTGAAGTCTTTTGCTTGGAGCGTTGAGTCAGACCCGAAATTTGATCTAGCAGTTGCCGACCATGACTGCCGCGATCACTTCTGCGGGAGCCAAAACCACCACCACCCCTGCCACGCCGTGGCAACTCGATACTGGTTCTCGGCAACTCTAGATGCTCAAAATTACTAGTCATGTCCTACCTCTGAGGCTTGTTCTGAATTCGCTATTATATGAGTTCTTTCTAGATAACGCCCTACAGCAGTTTTTAAGTCAACATAGGTAAGATCTCGATCACCACGAAGAATAACAGTTTTAATACTATCAATACAAATACGTTCAATGTCTGCACCCGTTGCCATGTCTAGATCAGTGGCAAAATCTTTAAGATCAATAGTAGAGTGTCTAATTCTGGAAAGATAGCGTTTCAAAAGTGCTGTTCTAAGTTCCAGATCAGGTTTCCCGAAGAAAAGAACCTCGTCAAATCTTCTCCAAACTGCATTATCTAGTAAGGATTCATGATTTGTAGCCGCAACAAATAAACTGTTGCTATTTGATTTGTCAATAAGTTGTAGTAAACTATTGACAAGTCGTTTGACTTCGCCATGTTCATTGAGCGTGTTACGGTCTCTCGCGATCGCATCAAACTCATCAAACAGAACAACCCATTCGCCCTGTTCAACATAATCGAAGATTTTCTTTAGATTAGTGGCAGTCTCCCCCAAATAAGAGGAAAATACTGCTGTCAGGTTGACATAAATCAAAGGGATTCCTAGAATCCCAGCCAGTACTTTAGCAGTTAATGTTTTTCCACAGCCTGGAGGACCACAAAATAAAAGTTTTGATTTTGGTCGTAACCCATAAGCCTCCAAGACTTCTTGCTTACGATTTTCCAAGGTCACTCGTTGCAAAACTTCCAGGTTATCCTGATTCAGAACAACATCATCCCAAGTTAAGTTAAATGGACTGATATCAATCAGGGATAACCCTGTCTCCCTATCTTTCGGAACTTCAGGATAACTATTGTAGAGAGTATTACTGGCAGGTTGAGCTTTAGAATGACCATTTTGCAGGATCCTTTCTAAATCTCTAGCGAGTAAATTATGATTCTTACTTTTCTCTTCTTGGATTAGTTCCATAGCCGCAACATAAAATGCTTCTCTCTCATTGCGAGAGAAGCTTTGGAAAAGCTTTCTTATGATTTCTCCCCTCGCCATATTTTGAAGCTACGCTCAACTTTATCAGCACCTATAGTGATTACGTTGGCACTATAGATATCATATCATCCTGAAGTCAGGAGTTAAAAAGCTTAACCACGTTAGCCCTCAAATGCTAACTTGTAGCCTTTATTTATCTGTTTTTCAGAAGAGAGCATTTATGCATCGTTCTGACTCATTGGAGAATATACATAAGAGCTTAGTAATTAGCACAGGTGTCTAAATATTTATAGAGTGTGATGGATGAGACAGCGTAACTAGGAGTCATACAGAAACTTTCTGTACAGCACATCCAGCGCCGATACCTAGAAAACTTCGGTATATAGCATTTTCAAACGAGACGTAAACGCCACCTACTCCAAAACCGGGACGGGTAAAGGGCTAGCAGGGACTTTGTCCATGACTCACCTGTAAATGCTATATCACCCCACCTTGGCGCGATCCTGCGAGGATCTGCTTCGCAGTGGGTAAGAAAC
Source organism: Cyanobacteriota bacterium (assembly GCA_046304295.1). Classification (GTDB taxonomy): domain Bacteria; phylum Cyanobacteriota; class Cyanobacteriia; order Cyanobacteriales; family Microcystaceae; genus Synechocystis. The sequence goes on from JBKCES010000307.1 coordinate 6,603, forward strand.
CTTCTGGATATCGCTCCCAAAAGCATCTTAGACGGATTTTTGTACTAAAAAGAACCTCCTTTGAGTGGAAATTACGGCGCCGATAACCGCCGATTCCAAAAATATAGCGCCGATTTGCCGGACTGACACAACGCTGTAACAAAACTTTACCAACCCCAACCGCTTGGCGCTTTTCCTTATCGGCGCTTGAAAACGGTTTAAAACGGCGCTGGCGGTAACGTTACATCAAACTGTCCAATCTTCGATCAGTAGTCCTGCCACTTTACTAAAATCTCGATGATTACGGGTTAACAGAACCAGTTCACGGGAAAGCGCAATTGCCGCAATCCTCGCATCCATCTTTGCTAATTGAATTTGTTGTGACTGTAATTGATCAAATGCCGTAGCCGCACTGGAATCAAATGAAATCAGAGGTAAAACTTTGAAGTCGGTGACAAGTCGCGCCATCATTTCATATCTTTTCACTACATCATTCACGTTACGAGCACGATTAATATAAGCGTGACTACCAAGCATCTGTTCATGAAAAGTTACAGTTGACACCGCAAAATCTGATAGCGGACGCTGAACCATTCGTGTCGAAAGATTGCTGAAGTCTTTTCCCGCTTGACGCTGAAGAATGCTTAAATGATCTGTATC
>JBKCES010000308.1:0-7546 GCA_046304295.1 Cyanobacteriota bacterium
GGTGAGGCCGAGAGAAGCCCAAATATCGCCAATCATCCCAAACAAAGAAAAAAATCAGTCCAAGCAATATCTAGCCTAATTCCTGAAAGCCTTATCTAGACTGGCTTTTGAAATATTCAAGATTTTTATCACAACCTGCGAAATGTGGAATCTAGGGCTTACTGTGAGACGGGGCAGTAAAGGGCTTAGGCCCTTTACTACGGCGCGGGGTGCTAGATACTAGTTTGCGCCGCTCCCCGTTGTTAGAGTTCCCCGTTCAGAGCCGTTAAAAGCCTACGGGATTGACGGCACCGGCCAGTAAGGCTGACAGTTCTGCCACGGGTTGGCCGATAACCCCGTCCCCATTGGCGTCGACGCCGAAGTTTACCTCCTGAATAAAGGTTTCCTCGGAAGCGAGGGCCCAGACATCGGAGAGTTGCCAATCCCAACTTTCATTGGCTCGCCAGAGGCCCAGTTGCCCGGCGCCGGTATTTTCCCAGAGGACTTGGTTTTCCCCGTTGAGGATTTCCGCCGCCAGGGGACTCCATTCGCCAAAACGGTTATCGTAGGGTTGGTTTTGATACTGAAGGGGCGCAGGCTCCCCTTCTTCGCCCTCAACGTAGAAATAGTTCACCAAATCCTGAAGCAACTTAACGGCGCCCTGGTTTTCGGTTTCGGTAAAGGCGTTGCCGATGAGATCATCCCCGTTCAGGTCTTGTTGGAAAGCGGTTTCCTGCTCAAGGGTCTGGGGAGTATTGATATTCCAAATTTCGGACAAGAGCCAGTTCCAATTTTCGTCCGTGCTCCAGAGACCCACTTCTTCGGTACTGGAGTTCTCCCAAATAACTTGGTTAACGCCGTTTAACGTTTCGGCGCCGAGGGGAATCCACTCCGATGAACTACTATCGAAGGGTTGATCCAAGTATTTGAGGGACGTTGGCGTTCCGCTTTCGTCCTGGGCGTAGAGGAAGTTGTCGGCGTCCTTGAGGAGATAAACCGAGCCAGCGGATTCATTGGCGGCAAAACCATCGGGAAGAGGGGGAGTAATATCCAAAACCGTTAACCGAAAGGTCTTTTCAACGCTTAACCCGCCGCCGTCAATAACGCTCAGACGGATGCGATATTGGTCTTGACTTTCAAAATCCGGGGAGGCGTTAATTTTCAGGCTGTCGCCCTCAATACTGAAGGCCTCGTTATCCCGGTCTCCACCGCCGGAAATAAGCCGGAAGGTAAACGTATCGCCCGCATCAGGATCGACGGCGCCGAGGGTCGCCACCTCGCTTCCGGGTGCCAGATTTTCCTCAAAGCTAAGGGCACTGAGGGTGATATCTGTGGGCGCCGCGTTCCCCGACTCCGCTAAGAGTTGGGCGTAATTGGCGGGACGGATAAACTCGCCGATAAAGGTCGAGCCGGTCATCCGAGGAAGTCCGTTTTCATCGATGCCTAGGGTCGCGTCCGGTAAAGCGGGAGTCAAGGTTTCCTGAAGGGTTCCGTCCTCGGTGTAGAGCGCGACACCTCCGTCCACGGGTTGGCTGAGGAAAATGACCGGTTCCTGACTAGCTTGATCCAGGGTAACGGAAATCGCGCCGCCGTTGCCCACGCCCACATTGAAACGATTCATCAATTCCGGCGCGCTACGGGCGCCGTCGGGGGAGCCGTTGCCGGTGAGGGGGTCGATCAAGATGGGGTGAATGGAGTCAATTTCATAAATGGCGATTTGACTTTCTTTCCCCGGCGCTAGGGGTTGCCCGGTGGCGATATTAACCAGAGACGCTGGGTCGTCCACCACGTAGAGGCACCCGTCGGGGCCAAAGGTAAGTGCCGCCACAAAGTCGAAACTTTCGTCAATGTCCGCTGTCGTCGGGTCGTCGCCGTTAATTTCCTGCTCTAGGGTATTGGTTTCGGGATTATAAACCCGCACCCGGGCGGAACCGAGGGTAGAGTTTTCCAGGGGACTGTTGAGACCGACATAAATGCGGCCGTCGGGGCCAAAGGCGAGGTCGGTAAAGCGCCAACCCTCCAATTCCGGCTCCAATTCCGCCAAAACCCCTTCGTTTTCCTCGGTTTCCGGATCGTCGTAAAAGGCGCCGCTGTAGCCGTCGTAGCGGAGAATGCGGCCATTCAATAAATCGCTGACAAAGACCCCGGAGCGCTGGCCGTCTGGATCGCCGGTATCCACGGCGTTCACGGAGCTGATGGCAATCCCTGCGGGAAAATCTAAACCGCTTCCTTCGGCGCTGGCGTCGCCAAAGACGCCCAGATATTGGCCCGTCAGACTGCTGTAGCGCAAAATCTGGTCTGTCAGTTGACTGCTGACTAAAATGTCCCCGTTCGGCGCAAGTTCAACGCCGCCAATGCCGCTGAGGGGATTAGTTTCTAAATCAATGTCCTGACCCAGTTGGCCATCTACCAAAGGCGTTCCCAAATATCCAAGGAAATTTAACTCCCGGTCGTAGGCCGCAATGGCGTCGGCGCCGTCGTCCTGGAAGAAACCCGGCAGGCCAGTAGCCGGATCGAAGGGTTGGTCGGCGTTAACCCCCGCTACATAGAAGATTTCCGGGAAGCGCTGGGTGACTTCGTTGTATTTGGTATAGGTGTTGGAGTAATAGACAAATTCCGGGGTGGTGGGCAGAAGTAGGCGGGAAACCTCCGTGGTGACGTCGCCGTAGGGGCCCAGATACTCGCCCGGTGTCCCCGTCTGGCCAAAGGCTTCTGGGCTAGGGCCGACAATAACGCTAAACTGACTGCCCCCCACCGGCGCTCCGGCGTTCGGTGTGCCTTCCGGTGCCTCAAAGGAACTGCCTACATAGAGGTTGCCGTCGGGACCAAAGCCCATGCCAGAGAGAACAATGGTTTCTCCTTCGCGGCCGGTGTCTTCGATGACGGCCTGGGCTACATTGGCGTAAACTCCGGCGTAGCGCCCGGCGTTGGGGTTGGGAGAGCCGTCCTCTAAAACCGGTCCTTCGTAAACTAGGACTTCTCCCGTTTGGGCGCTGGAGACGTAAAGCCGCAGATCAGGGCCAAAGGCCACGGCGCTGGGTTCGTAGAGGGGCTGGCGGCCTTCTGCCAAAATGCCCCCGGTTTCCCCAAAGACTCCGAAGGCGCTTAGATCTGTGCCATTGACGGCGATCCCTGCGGGTTTGCCTGGTTCTACTAGGTTGCCGTTAAGGGGATCGATATACCAACCCGTGGCTTCGTCGATGTCCCAGGTGGGGCCGGGGAAGCGCAAAACAGCGCCGTAACCGTCGGGAAAATTAATGGCTGTGGGGTCGCCGTTGGTGGGTTCTCCGGTGGTGGGGTCAATATCCGTGCGGATACTGCCCACATAAATGCCGCCGTCGGGGCCAAAGACAAAGACGGTAAAGTCCGGCGGCAGACCGGCCGCAGGGTCGAGGAGGTTGGCCACCGGCACTCCGTTTTCCCGGGTGGCGAAGACGCTCAGAAATTCCCCGGTTTCCCCGTCGTACTGTAAAATCCGGGAGGTAAAGGCACTGGCTACATACAGGTTATCGTCGGGGCCGAATTTAACGCCGCTGGGAATCACCAAACCTGGAATGGCTACGCCTAGGGGTGCCCCCGTGCCGCTGTCAAAGATCACCCGAGGGTCGCTAATGGTGTCGAAGGTAAAGGCCGTGGCGGATGTGGCCACGTCGGTAAAGGTGATGGTGATATGAACTGGGTTATTGGGATCGACTACTCGCTCGAAGGTGTAAACAGTTTGTCCATTGGCAGGGTTGATATACTCCGTCCCGTTGAACACCGCCAGCAGTTCCCCCGTGGGACTCAAAATCGCCGCGGGTTGCACGTCCGTCAACGGCCCCTGAGCTACGGCGAAGAGGGTTCCGGTCTCCCCGTCGGCATAGACAATATCATTGGTGGCCGCGTCGATTAAAGTAAAGGCTTCCGTATCAAAAGGCCGAGCCAAGAGGGTATTCGGCGCTCCTCCGAGGTTGGGGTCAAAGGGAACCAGGGTGAGGGAGCCGGGGTCAATCAATAACCCGGTGGCGGGGTCAAAGTATTCGCCGTGGGCGTTGCCAAATAAGGCGGGATTGTAGTCGTTGGGCTGATCTTCGGGATCTGCCGGGTCGTCCGCTACCCGCGTCGGATCGACGTTTTGCAGTCGTGGCAATTGGTTCGCATTAACGGCGTCCCGGGCCCGATCCCGGGATTCTCGGTCATCTGGGGTTGTGCCATCCAAGTAATCCCCGTAAACCCCTTCAATCCTTAAAACAGCATTGACAATGGGCGCATTATCCAAAGCGCCGAGGGTGGAGTTGACATAGAGGGTACCGTCGGGGCCATAGGTAATACCGATAGGCTGAAGTAACTCAGGAGAATCAAATGAATTGGCTTCGTAGAGTGTACCTGTAAACTCTCCATTCTCATCGAACGTTAAAATTTGTCCGTTGACCCGACTGCCGGTGACAAAGAAGGGCGGCGCGTGTCGGGTAAAGCCAACGGAGTAACCAAAGGGAGAAATCTCTTCGGGACGGACGGCGCTCACGGTGGCAAAAGTATTGACAATCACCTCATTGGCGGTGACTAAACCGTCTTCAATGGTGAACCAACTGAGAATATCCAACGGAGCTCGGTATTCGTTCCCTGTTTCATTGGCGACGGGCAACTGATTTTGCCCCTCCCGCACATGCACCAGAACCCGATTGCCTTCGGCATAGGTTCCCACCACTTCGATGTCTCCGGGCTGTATCACCGGCCCCAACTGGGCCAAAATATTTCCTAAAATGGGCCCGGCGTTGGCGAAGGGGGTGATAAAGTCCCCCGCCCCCAGCAGGGCTAACCACTCCTCCAAACTGTCCACATTCCCTAGGGGCTGGCCGTCGAAGGTGTAACCCTGGGCGGTTCCGACATAGGGCAGGAAATCAGGGCCGGTGATGGCGAAACTCCAAATCGCACCTTCGTTTTCCGGGGTGCCGGGATCGTCGGCGGCATGGAGGAGAGAGGGGGTGTAGAGATCTCCTAGGGCCAAACTTTCCCAAATTTGGGTGGCGATGGCGATGGCTTCCGCAGAGTCGGCGTTGGGGTCAAAATTGTAGGCGGGCTGGAAGGTCAGGGGATCGTTGTCCGGCACGGGAGAAGCCTGGGGGAGTCCGTCCGCTGTGGCGGCGTGCACTGCGTAGCTGTTACTGTAAAACTCCACCCGTTCTACCACTTTGGCCAGTTGGTCTGTCGGATCGAAATCGCCGCTGAGAAGCGCTGCAACAGTATCGGCGTCGAGAGCGTTAACGGCGGCTTCGTCAATTTGCAAAATGACGGTGGCGGGTTGCTCAAAAAAACGCCCCGTTTGGGTTCCAGCGCCGACTTGGTTGAGACGAATCGCCACCCGCTCTTGGTCGGGATTGTCTTCCCCCGCAACAGGCAAAATTTCAAAAACCGTCGTCGCTTGCGGATAAAAACGGGTTAAACCATTAACGAAAAAGTCCAGCAAATCATCGACTTGATCCGTCGGGTCTGTGTCTGTCGTGCCGACAAATTGAGCGTCGGCGATGACGACATCCGCTGTACCAAACAACTGTTGCTCCTGAGGGAAGGCGAAGACGACATCGTCTAGGAGTAGGTTGGTGAAGGGGGTGTACAGGACATTAGGATTTCTGAAGGCATTGTCGTAGGCTTCAATAAATTCTTCGGCAATGGCGCTTAGCAGTTGAGGATCAAGCATTACAATTGTTCTTCCTTTAGTGTAATGAGTAGTTGAGATGTCGGCTAGACAAAGATTCGGGCGATGCGCTTCAGTCTGGGCGGGTAAGGAAACCGTCGCTCACTCAGATTAAAGACTTTAGACCTAAGCTAATCGACGGCGGAGTCAATTCAGTACTGAGCCATCGTAATTGATTTTTTGGGTTTTGGCGGGAGTGTGAAGAAATATGAACTTCCCTCCTCTTAACGGCGCCGTTGATCGGCGATTTCCCCCCGGTACGGGAAACCACACTGACAGGGGTGTTGCTCTGGGAGGGGGAAATTGGCTAAATTAGCACTCGTGCGGTGAGAGCGCTAAAGTCGCCCCGCAACCTAAACTTCTATATTTTCCACTGTCATCAGGAGGATAGTCCATGGCCGCTATTTCTATTAATGTTTCTACAGTTAAACCCCTGGGCGACCGGGTTTTTGTCAAAGTCAATCCCTCAGAGGAGAAAACCGCCGGAGGTATCTTACTCCCCGACACCGCCAAAGAAAAGCCCCAGGTTGGGGAAGTGGTGGCGGTGGGCCCCGGCAAACGCAATGACGACGGCACCTACTCCCCTGTGGAAGTGAAAGTGGGCGACAAAGTCCTCTACTCCAAGTACGCCGGCACCGATGTCAAACTGGGCGGCGACGACTACGTCCTGCTGACGGAGAAAGATATTCTCGCGGCGGTTGCTTAATCTGCCTTTCCGAGCCAATTTACTCACCCTTCCCACTATTTCGAGGTTATTTCAGTCCTATGGCTAAATCCATCATCTACAACGACGAAGCTCGCCGCGCCCTAGAACGGGGTATTGATATTCTGGCGGAATCCGTCGCCGGTACCCTCGGCCCCAAAGGTCGCAACGTGGTTCTGGAGAAAAAATTCGGCGCTCCCCAGATCATCAACGACGGTATCACCATCGCCAAAGAGATTGAACTGGAAGACCACGTTGAAAACACCGGCGTTTCCCTGATCCGTCAAGCCGCTTCCAAAACCAACGACGTAGCCGGAGACGGCACCACCACCGCCACGGTTTTGGCCCACGCCATTGTCAAAGAAGGTCTCCGCAACGTGGCCGCCGGCGCCAACCCCATCGCCATCAAACGGGGCATCGACCGGGCCACCGATTTCCTCGTGGAACGCATCGCCGAGCACGCCAAACCCGTGGAATCCTCCACCGCCATCGCCCAGGTCGGCGCTATTTCCGCTGGCAACGACGAAGAAGTCGGACAAATGATTGCCAGCGCCATGGATAAGGTGGGCAAAGAAGGGGTCATTTCCCTGGAAGAAGGCAAGTCCATGACCACGGAACTGGAAATCACCGAAGGGATGCGCTTTGACAAAGGCTATATTTCCCCCTACTTCGTCACCGATGCCGAGCGGATGGAAGCGGTGATGGACGATCCCGCCATCTTGATCACCGACAAGAAAATTAACCTAGTTCAAGATCTCGTGCCCGTTCTGGAGCAAGTGGCCCGCCAAGGCAAACCCCTGCTGATCATCGCCGAAGACATCGAAAAAGAAGCCCTCGCCACCCTGGTGGTGAACCGTCTCCGGGGCGTCCTCAACGTCGCCGCCGTGAAAGCGCCGGGCTTTGGCGACCGTCGTAAACAAATGCTGGAAGACATCGCCGTCCTCACCGGCGGTCAGGTGATCAGCGAAGACGCGGGTCTGAAGCTGGAAAGCGCCAAAATCGACAGCCTCGGCAAAGCTCGCCGCATCACCATCACCAAGGACAACACCACCATCGTCGCCGAAGGCAACGAAACCGCCGTTAAAGCCCGGTGCGAGCAAATCCGCCGTCAAATCGAGGAAACCGAGTCTTCCTACGACAAAGAGAAACTGCAAGAGCGTCTCGCCAAACTGGCCGGCGGCGTAGCGGTG
>JBKCES010000309.1:0-9450 GCA_046304295.1 Cyanobacteriota bacterium
AAGCTGGTGGTAGCCCATCTTTGATTGCCTGTTTTGGTGGTACAAGTCAGGCTACCTTAGATGGGCCACCTTTCGGCTAGCCCCCCTAAGTGGTGCACTTCATTTTTGAATCGGCGATTCAATGGTCAGATGAAGACCATAAATTTATCGCCCATCGGTTAAGCGCCGGAAGCGGGAGCCAGGGTTAAATTATCCCGGTGAACCACGGCGCTGTCCCCTTCATAGCCTAATAGCGCCGCAAACTCCTCAGAACGGCGCCCCAGGAGTAGTCCTAGGTCTTGACTGTCCACAGCTTGCCCGTAGGGATGAGACCAAAGGCGATCCAGCGTTTGCGGTCGTTCCCAAAAAGGGGTTGGGGCAGAAATTAGGTTCCCAAGGCGGGGCCGTCTTTTTCTCCGTCAGGCGGGGGACAAAATCGGGGGGAACTTGCTTTCGGCGCCGTCCTGCGGAATCTGACTGTAATTTTGAGCCAAAAACTCGTCCGGCGAAAGAGCGCAAACCGATGACTGCGCAAAGTCTGAACCATTGCGAGTAATAATTAGCTCGGCGCCGCTTAAGTCCGCCACAAAACTGGTGACTGCGTCTTCAAAATCGCTCATGGGGCTTTTAAGGGTATTTTTCTCCTAGATAGTTAGTGTACAAAGAGTCTAAATTCTGAGCGTCTGATGGAATGACCCCAATCAAGCGCCGCACCAGAGGATGTAAATCGTTTTTCTAGGCTGGAGACAGCGCCGTTGTTTGGGGCGGAACGGGGGGGGATGGCCTCAGCGATTCGAGTAGGCGGGTTGCTACTTCTAACCGCTCTTCTTGGGATAACTGATTTGCGGCGTCTAGCACTTCTTGAAATTTCATGTCGTTTCTCCTTCAGTCTTGATCTTCAAACTTTAACCGATCTCGTTTCCCCGAGCGCCGTCTTTTTCTCTGCCGGGCGGGGGAAAAAATCGGGGAGAACTGGCGCTAGCGCCGCACAGGCGACTCGTTGGTTTCGGGGGATTCTTCCCTCCTTTACGGACTCCTTGATCTTGTCCTTATTCACTGAGGCCTGCTATAGCAGGCCTCAGTCAATCATGAACAGGTTCCGGTTGGCTCCCCCCTTTCCAAGGGGGGTTGGGGGGGATAATCCTTGGATTGCGTTCACCACCCATTTAGGCCTGCTATATGTAACCATTTTTGGCTTTCCTTCCTTCGCTCTAGGAGAAGGGGCGGGGTGATACCCTGAGCGCAGTCGAAGGGGATGAAGGCACACAAAAACTGTTCTCAGAAGTTTGCACAGTTGAGATGGAGCGATCAGCTAGTGTAAATTTTTTGTTTTATAATTAGGCAATCCTCGCTTTTTTCCTTTGCTTAGGGAGTTAATGATGACTGATCCTTTGACAACAGGTGTACTTGTTACTCTAGCGATTCAAGAGTTTGTTAAATCCGGCGCCGGAGATTTGGCTAAGCGGTTTACGGCGGAGGCTGCGGCGAAAATTCCGGTTTTGTGGGGTAAGATTAAGGCGCGGTTAACGGGAAAATCGTCTAAAGTTAATGAGGCTCTGGCGAAGTTGGAAGCGGGCGATAGCGCCGGGATAGAAACGGTGACGAAAAATTTAGAGGTGGTTTTGGACGAAGATCCTCTTTTTGCGGAAGAGTTACAAATTTTAGGACGACAAATCCAAGCAGGGGAAATCAGTCAAATTGGCTTAGATAATTTTGAATCAAATGAGCTAGAGGCGGAAATCGAGCAACGGATCGGCGGTCAACCCCAGGCAACAACGGAACAAATCGGGGTCAAGGATAGTAAAATTGCCGGAAAGGCTATGATTAAGTTAAATCAAACCATTCTTTAGGAGATAACTATGCTCGAAACTCAAACTCACGATCTCAAGCCTCTCGTAAGGGAAGTATTACAAGAGTTATTGATTCAAGACCGAGAAACTTTACGGGACTTAATCTATGAAGTGATGGAAGATATTGCTCTAGCGAGAGCGATAGAGGAAGGTCTTGACGATGAGAATGTTAGTCGTGAAGAGGTATTTGCATTATTAGCAGAGTAAATCATGCAGGTTGAATTTCGTCGTCTCTTTCTCCGAGATTTACACGCTGTTAAAGATCGTAAGTTACGCCAAAGAATCGAAGCTATTGTTATGGAGGTAGAGGGAGCTTCTAGCCTTTCTGAACTGAGAAATATCAAGGCGATTCAAGGCAACCCTAATTTTTATCGGCTCAAAGTAGGAGATTATCGTTTAGGCATTTATGTAAAAGACAATGTTGTTGCTTTGGTTCGAGTTTTACACCGTAAAGAAATTTATCGTTATTTTCCTTAGTTTATGAATGATAAACTTAAGCAAATTGGCATTGAAGGTTCTATTTTTGGCGATAATGCTCAAGTTTCGATTGAGCAGAATCTTATTTTACCGCCTGTTCAGGAGCAGGCTAAACAAAACCTTCACAATTTACCCAAGAGCGGCGCCGCCAAATTTGTCGGACGGGACGAGGTTTTAACGGGGTTAGCGACCCAACTGCGGGAAACTGACCGGGTGGCGATTGCGGCACTGACGGGGATGGGCGGTCTGGGTAAGTCGGAGTTGGCTTTGCGGTACGCCTGGCGGGAATGGGAGAACAAAACCTATCTAGGGGGCGTTGTTTGGTTAACGGTGGCGGAGAGCGATCCGGGGCTAAGTCTTTTGACGTTTGCTCAGGTTCATTTGGGGTTAAGGTTGCTGACGGAAGGGGAGTTGGCGGAGCGGGTGCGGTTTTGTTGGCAGAATTGGTTTAGGAATGAGCAGGATCAGGCGTTAATTATTTTTGATGACGTGCGAAAAGTCGAGCAAATTAGAGATTTTTTGCCGCCTCCAGACCGGCGCTTTAAGGTGATTATTACGACTCGCAATGAGCAGATTGCCCGTAATTTTAACCCGATTAATTTAGAAGTTTTAAGTTCTGACGCCGCGGTGGAGTTGCTGGCGGTCTTTTTGCCCGACGCGGTGGCTAGTCATCCTGAAAAAGCGCAAGAACTAGCGAACTGCTTGGGTTATTTACCCCTAGGCATTGAGCTGGCGGGGCGTTATGGGCAGTATATGGGTTTAGGGTTAGGGGAACTTTTGGAACGGTTACAGGCGCAAAAGTTAAGGGATGCCAGTTTACAGGTTCCTGAAAATGCGTTGATGACGGCTCAGAGGGGAGTAGCGGCAGCGTTTGAGTTGAGTTGGGGAGAGTTAAGCGCCGGTTCTCGCTTAGCGGGGGAGTGGCTGAGTTTGTTTGCGGAAAGTGGGATTCCTGAGCATTTAGCGTTGGCTTTGTTTGAGGAGAGATCTTCCTCTTTGGAAAAGCAACCAGGCGGGATCACTGAAATATTACAGCGATATTTGCCGACGTTTTCACGATGGTTTGGTCTGGGTAGATCCCCCCAACCCCCCTTAGAAAGGGGGGCGATACAGGGTAGTTCCTTAGAAAGCGAGGCTATGGAGAGTGGCTCTGTAGAAATGGAGGGCATTGATTTACTAAAGCCGAGTCGGGAGGATTTGCGGCATTTGGTGAATTTGAATTTGTTGATTGACGTTGGCAATAATTGTTATGAGTTGCATACTTTGATTCGATATTATCTACGGGAAAAGTTGGAAGCGTCGGCGCTGAAAGATGAAGCCAAACGCACCTATGGTCGGGTGATGGTGGGCATTGCTCAAACCGTTGAGCAGACTTTAAGCTTGGAAGATATTGCTAAGTTAGAGCCGTATATTGAGCATTTAAAAGTGGCGGCTGAGGAGTTATATCAGTGGTTAGATGATGAAGATTTATTTTGGCCTTTTACGGGTTTAGGTCGTTTTTATAGTGCGCAGGGACTTTATCCGCAAGCGGCCCCCTATTTTGAATCATGTTTAACTCTGAGTGAACAACGCTTCGGCAAAAATCATCCTGAAGTGGCGGCCAGTCTCAACAATCTGGCAGAACTTTATCACGATCAAGGGAAATACGGAGAAGCCGAACTGCTCCACCGGCGCTCGCTGGCAATTATGGAAAAGCAATTAGGCGCCGACCATCCTCATGTGGCGAACAGTCTCAACAATCTGGCGTTACTTTATGACAATCAAGGGAAATACGCAGAAGCTGAACCACTCTACCGGCGCTCGCTGGCGATTAAGGAAAAGCAATTAGGTTTCGACCACCCTGATGTAGTGATCGGTCTCAACAATCTGGCGAGTCTTTGTCGTGATCAAGGAAAATACGAAGAAGCTGAACCGCTCTATCAAAGAGCCATTGCTATTTGTTCGGAAAAATTAGGAGAAAATCACCCTAACACACAAACTGTAATAATGAATTTATTTCTAATGCTATCCCAATTTCCCGACGAGGAACTAAACCGGCGGTTTTCCCCCGAAATGGTTAAATACATCCAATCCCTCCGCCAAATTTAACCCTGAAGAGTAAACTATGCAAACAGCAACAAACCTGATTAAACTCCGCTCAAGTCAACCCGAATCCTTAAAAGCAATGATTCAAATCGATCTGAATCATCGGCTCCAAGACTTAGAAAGCGGACTACAAAAAACTCAAGCTCGCTTAAAACAATTTGAAGCCCAATATCAATGGTCAACTGAACAGTTTGTTACCCTGTTTACAAGCGACCAAATAAAACATAGCGCCGATTTCGATGAATGGTTAGGAGAAGCTTGGATGCTTGACAAAATACAGCAAAAAATAGCCATCATTAAGGAGGTTGAATTTGTTGATTGAGAGTTACTTTAAGAGAATTAGACGGCTTCTAAAAAACCCGGTCATTATCCAACCATTTGAACTTAAGACAGAAAAACGAGCGGAGAATCTCGGTTTTATTCGAGGTCATATTGTCTTTATTGATGGATCGCAGCTCTATATTCGAGAATTTGTAGAAGTAGAGATCAGCATAGACCGAGCGAAATACTCGTATCAGTATATTGATCAACGAGGAGAGCTAATTTTTCGTTATGACAATGCGCCCCATCATCAAAAACTTAATTTGTCGTCATTTCCCCATCATAAGCACGATCGCCACGAAGATAGAATTATTGCTTCAACGGCCCCTTTTTTAGAAGACATTTTTCAAGAAATTGAGCAAATCATTAATAGTCAATCTTAAAAAACGAAAGCACAACACATTGAGATGAACCAATTTATCAAAGAGCCATTGCTATTTGTTCTGAAAAATTAGGAGAAAATCACCCCAACATACAAACAGTAATAATGAATTTTGCTCTAATGCTGTCCCAATTCCCCGATGAGGAACTAAATCGACGCTTTCCCCCCGAAATGGTCGAATCTATCCAATCCCTCCGCCATTCCTAGATGCCTTCTAACTGCTCCGACTTTCCTACAGCTTGACGCTATCTGGCAAAGACGGCGCTGACGCCGATCTCTATCAGGAACGAGATGTCAAAAGCGCCCTGCAAGATCTCCAAAATCTAGATGAGTAAACCCCCATGACCCATCACTACAGCATTACGATTCAATGGTCAGACGAAGACCACAAATTTATCGCTCATCTCCCCGAATTTGGCCCCTACGCCCATACCCACGGCGAAACCTATCATGCCGCCCTGCAAAATGCCCTTGAAGTCCTCGATTTGCTGATCGAAGACTACATGGCGTGCGGTAAATCGCTACCTCTTCCCCAGGCTATTGCTAGATAAACCAAATATCGCCTATTGCGCTCAAGGGAAATACGCCCATCGGTTAAGCGCCGGCAGGGGGAGCCAGGGTTAAATTATCCCGGTGAACCACGGCGCTGTCCCCCTCGTAGCCCAACAGCGCCGCAAACTCCTCAGAACGGCGCCCCAGGAGCAGTCCCAGGTCTTGACTGTTGTAATTGACCAAGCCCCTGGCGATTTCTCGTCCCTGGGCGTCGCAAATTTGCACCGCCTCGTCGGCGCTGAAGTCCCCCTCCACCCGCTGAATGCCCACAGCCAACAAGGAGCGGCCCCCCTGCCGCAGGGCCCGGGCGGCGCCGTCGTCGATCCAGAGCTTACCCGTAGGGATGAGACCAAAAGCGATCCAGCGTTTGCGGGCGTTCCCAAAATGGGGTTGGGGTAAAAATTGGGTTCCCAGGGCGGCACCGTTGAGAATTTGGGAGATATTACCGGGGATTTTGCCCTGGGTAATCACCGTAGTCACCCCGGAGGCGGAGGCGATGCGGGCTGCGGCCAGTTTGGTGGCCATGCCACCGGTGCCCCAGGCGGAGCCGGCGCTAGCGCCGATTTGGAGTTCCCCTAATTCTTCCGGGTTCACCACCGGGATGGGGCGAGCCTGGGGATCGAGGCGGGGATCGGCGGAGTAGAGTCCGTCCACGTCCGTGAGAATAAAGAGCCACTGGGCCTCCAGCAGACCCGCCACCAGCGCCGAGAGGGTGTCGTTGTCGCCAAATTTCAACTCGTCGATGGCCACGGTGTCGTTTTCATTGACGATGGGAATCACCCCCAACTCGAAGAGCGCCTGGAAGGTGTTGGCGATATTGACGTAACTATTGCGGTTCATCAGTTCACGGCGAGTCAGCAACACCTGGGCGATGGGTTGCTCCAGAGCGGTGAAAAAGTCGTCGTAGAGCCGCATCAAGCGCCCCTGCCCCACGGCGGCTACGGCCTGTTTCAGGGCCATTTTTTTCGGGCGCTCCTGAATGCCCAGGCGGGAACAGCCCACCCCCACGGCGCCGGAGGAGACGAGGACGACGCGGCGGCCCTGGCGCCGCAGTTGGGCCAGGGTTTCCACTAGGGCGGCAATGGCGCCCAGGGCTAAACGACCGCTCTCGGGCTGGGTCAGACTAGACGTGCCAATTTTGACCACCAGGGTTTGGCTCTGCTCCGGTTGGGCCACGGGATCTGCGCCTTGTCGAAAATGCCCTAGAATGGTAACACTGAAAAGGGTTGAGATTGAACAGGCTAGATTATGGGCGATTTTTTCGAGAATGTTCTGCGCTATCCCCGTTATTTGATTAGCTTTAGTCTGGGGATCTTTTTCGCCCTCTTTGGTTGGCTCCGGCCCCTGCTCAAAAATCCTGTCACCGCCGTGGCGCTGGTGGGCCTACTGGCGGGAAGCTTTTTGTTTTTGTATTTTACCCTGCGGGCCATGTTGGGGCTGACGGCGGCCTAGGGTTGCGACGTTTTTCTACTCTAAGGGAGTATTTACTATGGCTACTAGTCGTCGGGTGTCCCGCGTCGCCTCCGCCATCAAGCGAGAAGTCGGTCAGATGTTGCTCTCGGAAATTAAGGACGACCGGGTCGGCGCCGGTTTGGTGAGCATTACCGAAGTGGATGTCTCGGGGGATCTGCAGCACACGAAAATTTTTGTCAGCATCTACGGCACCCCGGAAGCCAAGACGGAAACCATGGAAGGTCTGCGGTCTTCGGCGCCGTTTGTGCGGCGGGAATTGGGGCAACGGCTCCGGCTCCGACGAGCACCGGAGGTCGTTTTCTTGGAAGACACCTCCCTAGAGCGGGGCGACCGTCTTCTGCATTTGATTAACGACCTCAATTTACCGCCGGAAGCCGAGCTAGAGGCGTGAGACGAGATCCCTGGTTGGCGGTGAATCTCTCCTTTTTTTGGGGGGGATTAGGGCAATGGTACGGGGGCTATTGGCTGAAGGGACTGGGGTTTTTGGTCGCTCAGGCGCTTCTCTTCGCCGTCGCCCTCTGGTCTTTACTCGCGCCCCAGGGGGATACCTTAACCGCGTTGCTTTTTCTCCTCATCGGTTTGGCGCTCTACGGCTATAACCTCTGGGACGCGCTGCTGGGAATCATCCTCCAAAATCCCCAGCAATACCCCGAAAAAATTCCCCGTCAGGTCAAAAATGCCTGGTTTGGGGTCGTCGTCAGCCGAGTAATCCCCGGTTTGGGACATTTTTATGGCCAGCGGCCCCTCTGGGGAACGGCGCTCTTAACCGCGGCTTTGATCGGTTGGCGTCTGCAATCCACCTATCGCCCCCTTCTGGTTTTAACCCCCATACTGACGGCGCTGGCGGCGGCCTCGGCCTACCGGACGTTAACGCCCCGGCGCTCGCCCTGGTTGCCGCTGATTCTTTTGGGCGTCCTCCTGGCGGGGTTAACGTTTAACCTCCTGCCCCTGGGGTTAGCCCCCCATCTGGACCGGTTTCGGTTGCCCAGTTCCTCTATGGCTCCCACCCTGCAACCGGGAGACCAGGTTTTTGTCTGGCCCCGGGATCCGGCGCCGTTGGAGCGGGGGGATATTGTCGTCTTTCGCCCGCCGCCCCAGAGCCTGCAAGGAATAGAGTCGGAGGCGGAGTATTTTATCAAGCGCCTGGTGGCCCTGCCGGGGGAAACCATCCAAATTCAAGGGGGGCAGGTTTACGTCAACGGGCAACCCCTGGCGGAAAATTACCTGGCGGAAACCCCGGAGTACGACCTCAAACCCCAAACCATTCCCCCCGGCCATTACTTTGTTTTGGGAGATAACCGCAACCAAAGCTGGGACTCTCACAACTGGGGCCCCCTCCCCCAAAGCGCCCTGGTGGGGCGAGCCGTCAAAATTTACTGGCCCCCGCAACGGGTGCGCTCCCTTTTGCCCCATGACCCCTGAAGCCCTCTCCCAACTCCTCCAGTCCGTCGCCCAGGGGCAAACCTCCCCGTCAGCGGCGCTGGCGGAACTGAAACATTTCTCCCTGGAAACCCTGGGGGATTTTGCCCAACTCGACCACCATCGGCGCCTGCGCACCGGTTTTCCAGAAGCGGTCTGGGGGCCGGGGAAAACCCCGGAGCAAATCCAAGCTATTCTAATGGCGCTGGCGGCCCGTAATCCGGTGGTGATGGCCACTCGCATTGAGGACGAAACGGCTCAAGAACTGATGGCCGCTCTGCCCGGCCTGCGCTACTACCCCACCGCCCGGATCTGCGCGTTGATCCAGGGAGAAATCACTCCCCAATATCCCGGCGTCATCGGCGTCCTCAGCGCCGGCACCGCGGATTTAGCCGTCGCCGAAGAGGCGGCCACCACGGCCACCCTCAGCGGCTTTCAGGTGGAGCGCCTCTGGGATGTGGGGGTGGCGGGTCTCCATCGCCTCCTCCGCCATCAAACCTTACTCCAGAGCCTCGATGTTCTCATTGTGGTGGCGGGCATGGAAGGCGCTCTCCCCAGCGTCGTGGCGGGTCTCGTAGAAGTTCCCGTCATCGCAGTGCCCACCAGTATCGGCTACGGCGCCCATTTCGGCGGTCTAGCGCCGCTCTTAACCATGCTCAACTCCTGCGCAACGGGGATCGGCGTGGTCAATATCGATAACGGCTTCGGCGCCGCCCTGTTAGCGGGACAAATTCTCCGGGTCGGCGCTCGTCTGGGGAAGTAGGGGGTAACAGGGCCCATTCAAGTCCGAAGTGCACCAGGGCCTGACTGAGAGAAGAATACCTCATAGGGGGTACAGTAGTCAAGAGATTTACGGGGGCGATGGTTGAGTAAATTTGTTGCGTGTGATACTTCAGACTGTTTGACTAGTTT
>JBKCES010000310.1:0-10104 GCA_046304295.1 Cyanobacteriota bacterium
ACTAGAGCTTCGGCGCCGTCTTCGGCGTTATCTTCCAAGCCCTCGGAACTCCGTACCAACGCCTCCCGACCCCCGGCGATAATGGCCTGCACTAACTCCGGCGCTGTACAAAAGGTGGGGGGGCACTCCGCCGCATCCAGAACCCCTAAACGACCGCTGGTGCCAGCGCCGACATAAAAGAGACGCCCCCCCTGGGCTAAGCAGTCCCGCCCCAGTTCAATAGTTTTAGCCAAGGACTCCTCGGCGCCGGCGACGGCCGCCAGGGTTTGGGCGTCTTCTTGGTTAAAAAGTCGCACCAGCTCTAGGGAAGAGAGTTCGTCTAAATGCTGACTGCGGGGATTAACCTGCTCCGTGAGGAGATGGCCCCGTTCCTCTAGGGTCACTACAACAACCCCTCCAAACGGCGCCGAATTTGCTCTAACTCCGCCTGGGAAAATTCCTCAGCCTCTTCCGCGGGGGTCGTTTCCTTGGGCGTCAACACCCCGTCCGGGTCCCAATCGGCATCGGCGATATTCTTCTCCGGGGGAATGGCCAACATCCCTTCCGTCACCACTTCGCAGTCGTAGCCCGCCTCTTGACAAAAGGCTTCGATTTCCTGGGAATCCATCGGCTCGACGGTGGGGGACGGAAAATCCTGCGCCTCCAAGAGGAGCGCGAAACGGGTGGCGTCGTCTTCCGATTCAAACATCAGAATTTTATTTTTGCCTCCCATCTGGATGGTGTGGATGCCTTCATTGTCCGTTCTGGCGTTGAAGAGCAGGACGTAGACACGCATAGGCGAAAGAGAACGCTGAGAATTTTCCATTATTACCATAAGACCGGGGCGGGTCGGTTAATTCCAGACCAACCACTTTTGGCCGTTGAGCCGTTGTAGGGTATAGAGCAAAAGTAAATCGAGGGTGACTTTGCGCTCATCGATCATAAAGGACTCCAGGGTGCTGGGGGGCTGACCCGCCAGATTCCAGGAAAAGCCCTTAGCTCCGTTGAGTGAGCCTTCCCAAAAATAGAGGTTAAACTGGCGACCCGTTTGGGGCCAAGCTCCGACGACTTGCCAATAGGTTTGCTGGGGCTCGGCGCCGGGCAGGGGGATTTTTGCCTGCCGCCACTGCAAATCCGCATCTCCCAAGCCCAGTTTGGTCAGGGCTTCCTGAAGACGGGGCAGGAAATGGGCGGGAATTAACTCCGTTAGGGGTTGATCCTCTAGCGCCGGGGCTTTGGCTTTTTTCGGCGCCGCGGGGACGGGGGCAGTTTCAGTCATGACGGGAACCAAAAGGGGACTGGAGCTATTTTAGGGGGTCTGGAGCGGCGCCGGGGCATTTCCTCGTTGATTGCTGACGCGACGGAGGACACCGTTGATAAAGCGAGAACCTTCTTCGTCGGAGTAGCGTTTGGCCAATTCAATCGCTTCGTTAATGGCCACTTTTTGGGGAACCTCTAGGAAATAGATTTCCGCCACCGCCAACCGGAGAATATCTAAGTCTAGACGAGGTAGACGACTCAGTTGCCAGTCCACTAAAGCGGCTTCCAGAATTTCGTCGATTGCCGAGCGGCGCCGATGGACGGCGCCGATTAACTCCAGAGCGAAGTCCCGAACATCGGTTTGACCGGCCAACTGGAGGGTTTCCGGCCAGTCTAGGGCGGAGCCAAGACGGTTGATGGCCCCCTGAGTGAGTCCTAGGGCTTCCTGAAGCATAGCCCGGGCACTGTCCGCATTGGCGGAGCGGGTCTCGCTACTGAGGAGACGCTCGTGAGCGCGATTCACTTCCCCGGCGGCGGTTTCCAAAAAGTCCTGGGCCTCGGCCCGCAGGGCCCGGACGGCCGCTAAAACTAGGGCGTTAAAGTCCTGCCGCTCCAATTGATCCGGCGCCGATTTCAGTTGGCTTAAACTCAGGAGGGCGAGTTCCCGGGCCACCCGGCGGGGTTGTTGACGAATAGACATGGTTAGGGCGGTTAACGGCGCTCTGCGCCGGAGATGACGTTACGCAGGCCCAGGGCGCCGACGGTGGCGAAACCAATGGACAACATTAGGCTGGTCAGACCGGTTTTAAGCCCTTGCTTGAGGGCTTGGGTGGTGGCGTCGGTTTCCGCCTTTTGCAGACGTTTGTCCAGTTGCGCTTCCAGTTCCGATTTGATCTGATCGATCCGTTTGCGGTAAGCGCCGGGGTCTTTGGACAGTTGCCGCAGACCTTCCAGTTGGGCGACTTCGTTGGTCAGCGTAGAGATTTGTTGGGGATTCAGGGGCGCGCCCTGCACCTGCCCCGCCTGGAGAATTTGTTTTTGCTGGGCGATGCGCTGTTCCAGTAGTTTGGGATTTTGGGCGAAAGCGTTAACCTGGTCTAAAAATCTTTGCACCTGTTCTCGCCCCTGACCGGCGCCTTTTTCAATCTGAGACATGGCGTTCCCCTTCGCTTCATTTAAACTGCCCAGATAAACGGGAATCACCAGCAAGAAAAACAGCCCCAGCAGAACGGCGAAAATATAGGTGGGCAAGCGGAGGTCAAACCCTTTTTTGGGCGCCAGAGGGTCTGCGCTTAAGGTAGAGTCCAGCCAATAGCCTAGAATGATTAAACTAATCCCCAGCATGGGCACTAGTCCTCGGTCAACCGTATTACTAATAAAGCCTAGTTGCCACTCACTGCTCTTGAGATTGAGGGGGATCGCCAGGCTTAAAAAATCAATCAGGGAAGACAAAATAAAAATAACGCCGAAAAGCTTCAGAGAAAGCGCTGTAAAAGGGCTGGCGGTCATCATAACGTTCAATTCGCTGGGGAGATGGATTTTTCTAAGGAGTTGGTATAATGGGTCAAGTTCTCAGACTCGAAGGGTGAGGAAGATCGCTTAGTAGGTCAATTTAACACTATTGGGGAACCGATAACACAACTGGCGGGATAACCTCGCCCCATACCGGTAGGCCGACTCCGGCTCAGGAGCGGAATGGAGACTATGCCTTTTTCTATTCCACCCCGAAAGGGAAAACGTAAAACCGTCCTCAAGGTTCGTCCTGAGCGTAGTCGAAGGGACGGGTTTCACACCCAATATTTAAGATGACCCCCACCGTCAAGATTTTTGCCGATTCGGCCCAACTCTGCCAAGGAGCCTTAGAACTCGTTTTGGCCCGCATCCAAACCGTCCTGGCTCGCAAAGACTCTGTTACTCTGGCGCTGGCGGGGGGGAGCACCCCCAAGGCGCTCTATCAAGCCCTCGCTCAAGAGGATTTACCTTGGTCTCGACTACAAATTTTTTGGGGAGACGAGCGTTATGTCCCCTCCGACCACCCCGACAGTAACCAACGGATGGCCCGGCAGGTTTGGCTAGATCAGGTGGATTTTCCAGCGGAAAATATTCACCCCATGCCCACCCAGGGCGCCGATCCTCAGGCGGACGCAGAGCGCTACGAATCGGAGCTGGCTCGCTTCTTTCAAGTTCCCGCCGGCTCCTTTCCGGCCTTTGATTTAATTTTGCTGGGTCTGGGAGACGACGGCCACACCGCCTCCCTCTTTCCCCACACTCCGGCCCTAGGAGTAAAGGATCGCCTAGTCACTGTCGGCGCTAAGGACGGCCAGCCCCGCCTCACCCTTACTGCCCCCTTAATCAACCAAGCCCACTGCGTTTGTTTTCTGGTCGGCGGCGCCGGCAAACAAGCGGCACTGAAAGCGGTTCTCGCGCCGGAGGGCGACCCAGAAACCTATCCCGCCCGCCTGATCCGACCCCAGGGGGAACTAATTTGGCTTCTAGACCAAGCCTGCGCCGGAACTTAACGCCCCCTCTCCCATCATTAGCTTTTAACGCCCGTTTTCCCGCCGATCCCTATGCTGGTCTGTCCCAACTGCAACCATTCTAACCCCGACGGCGCCGCCCAGTGCGAAGCCTGTTTTACGCCCCTGCCCCATCTGATCGCCTGTCCCCACTGCGGCGCTCAGGTGCAGGACGACGTGATCTTCTGCGGCAATTGCGGTAAAGATATTACCCAAGCGCCGGAAGCGGCCCTGCCGGAACTAGAGTTAGAACCGGAACCGGCGCTGGAGCTAGAAACCCCTGTCATTCCCGCCCCCCCGGAACCCAGACCTCAACCCATCGGCGCCACCCAACTCCAGCGCCAAAGCGCCAAGCTGTTCCATGTCCAGACGGAAACCCCGGTGGAAGTGCCCGCGGGGTTAACAGTGATCCACATTGGCAAACCCAACGAAAAAATTCCCCCGGATATCGATGTTTCCGGCTTTCCCCACTCCGATGTCGTCTCCCGAATGCACGCCGACCTCCGTTTGGAGGCGGATGCCTACTATTTAGAAGATGTGGGTAGCGCCAATGGCACCTACGTAAACCACAGTCCCCTGGTTGTGGGAAACCGCCACCGACTGCGGGCGGGAGACCGCATTTCCCTAGGGAAGGGGGATTTAATGACTTTTATTTTCCAGTTATAGCAGGCCTAAATGAGTGGTGAACGCAATCAAAGGATTATCCCCCCTAGCCCCCCTTTGAAAGGGGGGAAAACTTCTCAAAGTCCCCCTTATTAAGGGGGATTTAGGGGGATCAAACCCAAAACTGGGTCTTTAACCGAGATCTGTGTACACCGTAGCCTTGGAAAGGGGGGAGAACTTCTCAAAGTCCCCCTTGCAAAGGCAGATTATTCCACTGAGCCTGCCAAAGTGTAGGGGGATCAAACCTAAAACTGAGTCTTTAACTGAGATCGGTGTACACCGTAGCCTTGGAAAAGGGGGAGCTAATCGGAGCATGTTCATGATTCACTTAAAATCAACCCACCCCCAGCAAGCTTTCCCTGATGCTGACTACCGATCTACGCCTCCTTCCTAGCGCCGACGAGTGCCCCGATTGTGACGATACCCCTGTAAATTACGACGTCTTAATTGTCGGCGCCGGCCCCGTGGGTCTCAGTCTAGCCATCGGTCTGCAAAGCCGGGGCGTGGAGAATTTCTTAGTCATTGACCAAACTCGGGGGTTTCGGCCCGCGGGGCAAGTGGTGGATCTCCTTCCCAACGGCTTAAAGGCGCTCGGCGCAATTTCCGAAGCAACGCTAGTGGCGCTGTTAGCCGCTGGACAAAAGGACTCTCCGACAGCGCCGAAGGGAGCGTGGACGCGAAAAAACTTGCAAGGCGAAACGATACGCTCGGTTTCCCTCGATTTTGAAGACTGGGTTCGGCGCTATGGGGCCGGTCGTTTATCTCTACCCTGGTTTGAATTGCAAACGATTCTGCGCCAACAAGTGGCTCCAGAGAAGATTTGCGTTAACTGTCGTTTTTTAGACTGTCAGCCAAGTCCAACCGGCGTTCTCTGCCAAATTCAAGCAAACGGCGCCGCAGTCCTTAACCCCTTCGCCCATTGGGAGCCGAACCAAACCCAGACGGAGCAATCCTCGTCTTTTCCAACCCCTGTGCAAATTAAAGCCAAATTGGTGGTCGGCGCCGACGGTATTCACTCCGCCGTTCGCCGGGCCATTTACCGGGGAACCCCCCTAGAACTCTGGGCGCAACCCCAGTATTCCGGCTGGACCGGTTTCGGCTGTTTGCGGGCCCTGCTGGTCGCTGACGCTACGGCCCAGACGTTGAGGGCGGAGTATTTTCAGGGGCAACGGGTGGTCAGCCTCCAAAACGACCGCTTGCCGCTAACCTATCCCCTCGGCGCTTCGCCTCGCCTGGTGATGATTGATCAAGGGGAAACCCGGTTTGGCTTTTTACTGCAAACGCCCCTTGCCCAGGAGTCCTGCGCAAACGCCGGTATTGAGACCGCCGTTCAAATCTTAACCTCAGCGGGCTTTCCGGCCGGCGTCATTGAGTTGGCCCAAAAGGCCGATCCGGAGCGCTTCTTTGTCCGTCCCTACTATCAGCATTTAGCCAGCGCCGACTTGCCCTCTCCCCTTTGGAGTCGAGGACGGGTGGTTTTGGCGGGGGATGCGGCCCACGGGATGCCCCCGTTTATCGCCCAGGGCGCCAATCAAGGTTTGCAGGACAGCGCCGTTTTAGCCCCGGCGCTGGCCCATTTAATCCGTCAAGGCAATTTGGATAATTTAGATGCCCTTCAGGCACTGTTTACCGACTACGAAACCCGGCGCCGACCCCGGATCGAACAGGTTCAAGAGGCGACCTTGGCAAGCGACGACTGGAGTCAGGCGAGCTGGGAAGCCTTTTGCGACCAACTTTATAAAGGCTAGTGAAATCAGCTCCAGAAAGTTAAACAAAAGAGGCCGATCTTAGACAGTCCCGTAAACGTAAACCGAGAGATTGGGCGGTCATACTGAGATAACTCGCAAATCTCAAGAAAGCCATGAATCTTAACAAAGGATTTACCCTTATTGAAATCCTGATTCCCGCCCTGATCATCGCTATAATAGCGGGGACGGCGCTTCCCAGTTATTGGCGGTTCATCCAGAAGGCTGAGAACACTAAGATTATTGTACAACTGGATAGCCTAGGGAAAGAATTACAGGCTTATCAGTATGAACAGGGTATCTACCCTGGGGATTTACAACCGGGTCAATCTCCTGTCGGTATTAACCAGTGGCCGGTGAACTCCGCCGTTTATGATTACGAGCATTGGGGCGTTGGCGAAGGCGCCTGCTCTGTCGTCGTTACTTACTACGGTCAGGATCAGGTGAGACAATCTCCAATTCATGTTAATTACGGCGCTGCAGGCAGTATTTCCCAAGGTTATGGCGATGACATTGCTAAGGTCGTTTCTGTGTACCCCTGCAATCATCCCATCGGTAGCATTAGCTCGTAAACCCTGTCTCCTAAGCGGGATAAATCCGCAAGCGCCGGTGGGGTTCTTCTCCTAAACTGTCGGAGTGGAGACGGTAATGCTCCACCAATTCATGTTGCATTTTGCGGACTTTAGCGTTACGGGGCAGGAGTTCCACCGGTTGTCCCGTGGGAATGACAATTTGCTCCACTGCCAGGCGGGCTTCCTCTAGGGCTTCCAGTTCGTCCGCTTCATCGCCCCGAGTGAAAAGGCGCAGATCCATGGCCTCCGGTTGCTTCGGATCGTCCAGACCGAGAATCTGCTTGAGGGTGCGGCTAATCTGGGCCAGGCTGTTGGACTTGACGCCGTAGATAGGCAAATGCCGTTCCTGGGCTAGGGATTTCAACTTGGGATGGTGGCGGATGTGGGAACGGAGCGCTAAAACCGCATCGGCGTGTTCTAGGTCTTTAGTCAAGACAATGGGCAAATTCAAAACCGTAATCACCTGCTCCAACTGGGCCCGACCCACCCCGTAGGGGTAGACATAGACGGGAAAATCCTCTCCGTTGGGCCCCGGTGTCCGGTTTTTTTCGCCTTTGGTGCTGGTTTCCACCCAGGCAGGTTCGAGCCAAACCTCCTGCGGCGCCGCTAAGGGAGCCAGAGGCGCCATGCGACCGGACGCCCGTAATCCTTGGGGACGGGCCGTTTGGGTCAAAGCCTCTAGGGACGGTAAAACGGGATCGGAGGCGGCGATTTGGGAAACTTCAATCTCCCCCTCCGGGCTAACGGAGCGGATTTCCTGTCCCGGTTCCTTGCCCCGGAGCAGGAGATCAATCGTCTGGGCTACATTGGCGTGAATGACCCATTTTTGGCGCTCCAGCATTTCCACCGCAACAGTAAAGGTAGGCAGAGCCTTGCGCTCCAAGACGGTTTTTTGACTGCCCCGGCGCCGGGCTTCTTCGTCCCCCAGGGTCACAGCCTGAATACCCCCCACCAAATCCGCCAGGGTCGGGTTTTTGATTAAATTGGCCAAACGATTACCGTGGGCCGTGCCCACCAACTGTACGCCCCGCTCGGCGATGGTGCGGGCCGCCAGCGCCTCCAACTCCGTGCCGATTTCGTCAATGACAATCACCTCTGGCATATGGTTCTCCACCGCCTCGATCATCACCTGATGTTGCAGTTCTGGTCGGGCCACCTGCATCCGCCTAGCTCGACCAATGGCGGGGTGGGGGATGTCGCCGTCCCCGGCGATTTCGTTGGAGGTGTCGATGATCACCACCCGTTTTTGGAGATCGTCCGCTAGAACCCGAGCGATTTCCCGCAGGGCCGTGGTTTTGCCGACTCCGGGGCGCCCCAGAAGCAGTAGAGATTCCCCGGTTTCCACCAAATCTTGAATCAGTTCAATAGTGCCAAAAACCGCCCGACCTACCCGACAGGTGAGGCCGATAATCTCATCGTTGCGGTTGCGAATGGCGCTGATGCGGTGGAGCGTCCGTTCAATCCCGGCCCGGTTATCACTACTAAAATGTCCCACCCGGCTGATAGAGTAGCGTAAGTCCCCCTGAGTAATGGGGCGCTCTCCTAAATCTAGAGCGCCGACGGGAAAGCGGGCTTCCGGGATACGTCCCAGATCCATCACCACTTCCACCAGCTCTTCCCGCTGGGGATGGTTGAGGAGGAGGGTTTGCAGAGGCTGGGGCAAAATGTCCAGCAACAGGGAAAGATCATCCGGGGGAGCCGAAGGCGGGCGAGGGGAAAGAAAGGACATTAGGTCTGGGCAAGGCGGCTAATATTTTTTAAGCGCCCTTCATAGTTTAAGACATCGCGCTTTTTCTGGCTAAGCGCGGGCTCTCTGGGCTAAAAACCGCTCAATCAAGACCAGCGCCACAATATCGTCTACTGGCCGGGGGGGCGTCCGCAAACCGGCGGGCACAAGACGGGTTAATCCCCGAGGAGGATAGAGTTGCCAATATTTTTGTTTGGCTTCCTGGGTGCTGTTCCGCTCGTCCACAGGATAAATGGGCAGGCCCGGCGCTAGCGCAGCCAATCGCTCTTGCCACTGACGGGAGGTGGTTTGGTTCCCCAGAATGAGCGCCTTTAGGGGATAAAGCCGTCGCAGACGTTCGAGTTCTCCGGGGACTTCATTGGACGGAATAACGGCGCTGAATTGGAGTTGTCCCGAGTCCACCACCGCAACCCCGCACTTGTCCCGCCCCGGGTCAAATCCTAAGTAACAAGCCACCGTTAAGAAATACCGAGCAAACTCACCAACAGCGCCTTCTGGGCGTGCATGCGGTTTTCCGCCTGATCCCAGAGTCGGGACTGGGGCCCTTCCATCACCTCCCCGGTAATTTCTTCCTCCCGGTGGGCTGGTAGACAATGGAGTACAATGGCTTCGGGGTCAGCTAATGCTAAAAGCGCCGAGTTGATTTGGTAGGGCTGAAAAATGGGAATCCGTTGTTGAGCCAGATCCTCCTGACCCATGCTGGCCCAGACATCCGTGTAAAGTGCCTGGGCGCCTTCGGCGGCGGCCTGGGGGTCTGCGGTTAAAACAATTTTGGCGTCGGGTGCGGCCACTTTTTCTGCCAGCGCCACAATGGCGGGGTCTGGTTGATAAGCCGAAGGCGTGGCGATTCGCACTTCCATGCCCATCATGGCACCGCCGATGAGGAGGGAATGGGCCACATTATTGCCGTCGCCAAAGTAAGCGACGGTCAGCCCCTCCGTTTGTCCAAAGTTTTCCCGGATCGTTTGCAGATCCGCCAGGATTTGACAGGGATGCTCTAAATCGCTAAGGGCGTTAATAATGGGAATTTGGGCGTAGTCGGCGAAGGTTTCGAGGTCCCTCTGCTTAAAGGTGCGCACCGCCAAAATATCAATATAGCGATCCAGCACCCGAGCCGTATCCTGAATCGGCTCCCCCCGTCCCACCTGGGTGACGCTGGGATTGAGATCCAAGACCTGTCCCCCTAGTTGATACATGGCGGCGCTGAAGGAAACTCGAGTGCGGGTGGAGGCTTTGTAAAATAACAGACCTAAAATTTGGGGACAATGGGGCTTTTTCTCGCCGCTCTTCAGTTGGGCCGCTAAGTTTAACACCGCTTGCAGTTCCTCTACAGTCAAGTCAGCGATGGATAAGAGATCCCGACCTTTCAATTCGCCTAGCCCCATAGCGCACGTCTCCTTAATACTCAAGACAGATAGAGAGACCTTAGTATAAACCCAGAGACTAAAAATTGGATCGAACATCGAACAAAGTCGATCACAACTGGGGAATCGCCACCAAAAGACAGAACCCTCCTCTGACAAAGTCAAGAGGAGGGTTCTGTTTACACAAAGAGAAGCTTGGCATCGAGCTATTGTCCCGTGGGGCAACCCCCAAAGTATCTTCGCCGCTGTTGCGTTTCA
>JBKCES010000311.1:0-40562 GCA_046304295.1 Cyanobacteriota bacterium
TGTACACAGAATCTTGGCTAAAGACCTAAATCTTGGATTTGATCCCCCAAAATCCCCCTTTACAAGGAGGACTTTGAAGGCTGATTCCCCCCTTTCAAAGGGGGGCTAGGGGGGATTCGGACACTTGTGTGTATACAGTAGGGCACTAGGGGAGAACTGCTCCGACACAGGCAGACCGGCGCCGGCCGTTACCCTAGCTTTAGGCTACCTAACCCCAGACCCAACAGATAAAAACTGTAGTGATTTATACCGCATAAATTCCCCGTTGTATCGCGCCCAATCTTCAACTGGTCAAACTATCTAGCGCCGATTCCTGACCCCGACTCAACCGGTAACAAAACTTTACCAAACCGGTGCCGCACTTTTTGCCGGGACTTTTCGGTATTCGCCACAGAAGCGGCAAATCGGACGGCTCACAAATTAGTGGCGATAGCTTGAACCGGACAGGCGGGGATACATTGCTCGCAGACCACACAGCGAGAGCGCCGGAAGGTGAGCTTAAAACTATTGGGATCCAAAATCAGCGCCTCCGTGGGACAAACTCCCGTGCAGAGGCCGCAATCCACGCAACTCTTTTCATCGATGACAATTTCTCGGCTAGCGGTGGAGACGCCGATGTCCTGGGAGCGCATCCAGTCGATGGCGGCCTCCAGTTGATCAATGTCGCCGGAGAGTTCGAGAACCAGCTTGCCGATCTGGTTCGGCGCCACCTGAGCTCGAATGATGTTGGCCGCGATATTGAAATCTTTGGCCAGACGGTAGGTCACCGGCATTTGAATCGCGCGCCGGGGAAAGGAAAGGGTGACTCGTTTTTTCATAATCCCGAAACTGGTTAAACCAAACTGGTTTGAGGCTTGGCGCCTTCCTCATGCCCCCCGCTAAGATGGAGGATAACTTATTTTCCTCGGTTTTTAGGATCGGCCCCCATGACTTTGCCGACGAGCGGCATTATCGAAAACTATATTCAGCGGGTGACGGAATTTAGCCAATCCGCCCAGCGTTTGCCCACCGCCGCCGAACTAGAAAAAATCGCTACGGATCTAGGCATCGACCCGGAGGAAATCCAAGCGGCCCAACGGGAGGCCCAGGCCCACTACACTCGGGCTCAGGGCTACTTACGCCTGCGTCATTGGGAAGACGCCATTACCGAACTTCAGGACGCCGTCGCCCTAAATCCCGCTAACTCGGAGATGTTGCTTGCCTTAGCCCAGGCTCATTTGGGACGTTGGCGCCTGTCCCACCGTCGGGAGGATGCCGAAGAATTGCGCCTTCGGGCCCGTCAGTGCCTAGCCCTCGACCCGAACTCAGATCCGGCGCTGGAATTACTGGGACTCTTTAGCAAATTACGCCAACGGCGCCGTCAAGGATTTTGGGCTCTCGTTCTCTTTGTCGGCGCGGTTTTAACCGGCGGCTTGGGCTATTTATTGATTCAAGGACGCTTACCCTATGTGCTTCAAAGTCGGGCGGAGTTGGAGCAACTGGAGCGCCGTCTGGAAGGAGAAACCCGGCGCTTGCGGGAGGATCAAAGCCGCTTGCAGGAGGAAATTTTGGCTCGACAACGGGCGGAAGACGCCGCTTTGAATCTGCGGTTAATCCAACTTCAAAACCGACTTCAAAGCTTAGAAAAAGAATTGGAAACCCTCAAAAAGCCCGAGCCATCCCCATCTCCGGCGCCGCCCCAAGGTTAGGGCTATTCCCTCGGGTCGGTGGGTCACCAAGGGTCGCATTAAGTTTAGCTTTTAGCGACTGTTTCTTTTGCCCCTCCTATGGTGCCTAAATTTAAAAACACTATTTTCTCTTGCCAGGCGAAGGTTTCCGTATCGAGATTTACCAGAAAGGGCGACTCCTCGGCACCGAAAGCTTCAAAATTTTCAACCTGTTGGCGTAATAGCGCCGCGGTGGCGTCGGAAATATCGCCCCGGCGCTGGTTGAGGCGCTCCGTTAGGGTGGGCAGGCTGGCCTGGCAGTGCAGAAAGATCAGGGGTAGGTGATGGGTTTGGCAAAACTTAAGGATCGTTTGTCGCTCCACCCGGCGGTCGTATTTGGCGTCGAGAATCACCCGCCAGCCCTGACAAGCTAACGCTAACCCCCAATTTTGTAAATATTGGTAAGTTTGTTGAGTTCGTTCTGGGGTGTAAAGGTCGGCGCCGCCCTGGGCGGTTAAGGGCAGGCCAGCTAACTGCTTACGAATCGCGTCGGAACGGAGGTGGAGAGCGCCGATCTGGGGTGCGAGGTAACGGGCGACGGTGCTTTTGCCCGCCCCCGATAATCCTGAGAGTAAAATAACTTCTCCCTCCTGGGGTTGGGCGTAGCCCCAGGCTTGACGGTAATAGTTTTGGGCGGTTTCTAAGGCGGTTTCTTTTTCTCGGGGGGAAATTTGCGGATCATCCAGCAAGAAAGAGGTCACCTTAGCCCGGACGTAGGCTTGACGACTGAGATAAAAAGGCAACAAAGAAACGCCCTCCCAATCCCCCGTTTGCTCTAGGTAAGCGTTGAGAAAAATCGTCCCCAAATCCCGGCGCTCTTTGGCGTCCAGATCCATGACGGTAAAGGCGACATCGTACATGACGTCCACAAAACGGAAGGGTTCGTTAAACTCAATCCGGTCAAACAGTTGTAGTTTGCCTTGCCAGTAACAAATATTTTGTAAATGGAGATCGCCGTGACATTCCCGGATTTTCCCCGCCTCAATCCGGCGCTGGAAGCGGTCTCGATGCTGACGGAGGAAGGCTTCGTCAAAGGCTTTTGTTTCTGCGTATTGACTTTGAGTCTGGGCGGCACCGATATATTTCTCTGTGGCTTTGAAATTATCCATAATCGCGTCTTGAATCTTCTCGACTTGCCCAAAACTCTGGATATAGGTGTCGGTGCGGGTTTGGGCGTGAAACTCCGCCACGGTTAGCCCCAATTCCCGGATCAATTCCGGGGTTAATTGCCCCGCTTTAAACAGATTCACGAATAAACAGGACTGGGGAAACTGGCGCATTCTTAGGGCGTATTCCACCAAGGTTTCCTGGGGTTGATTCACCCAAAGGTTCTCCTCGCCGTCTTGATAGATGGGAACAACCGCTTCATAAATATCCGGAGCAATGGGTTGATTGAGCGCCAATTCCTGCTCTAGGTAAAATTTGCGTTTCTCTAGGGTGGAAAAATCCAGAAAGCCGAAATCCACCGGTTTTTTCACTTTATAGGCATAATCTCCCGTTAAGAAAACCGCCGAGCAATGGGTTTGCAGGACTTCAATCGGTGGCTTTACGGCGTGGGGATAGACCTGAGCGTTCTGAAGTTGAGCGATTAAATTGGTAAGCATTCGCGACTTATCCTTGGTTGAAACGGTAAAGCAAGCCCAAACCCACGGTGAAACCGATTAAATTCGGCGCCCAAGCCGCCAGCGCCGGGGACAGAAGCTCCGCCATGCCCAAACTGCCCGCCGCAAACCCCACCAGGTAGTAAGCGAAAACAATAAAAACGCTCAAGCCCAACCCTGTGGCCCGACTTAGGCGCTGGGGACGGGCGCCGACGGCCATACCTACCAGACCAAAGACGACGCAGACGAAGGGAAAGGCGGCTTTTTGCTCGGTGCGGACTTGGAAAAAATTCAGTTTTTTACGATCCCCGATTAAGCGGAGGATATCCATATAGGCCCTCGCCTCCTGAATATTCATTTCGTAGGGATCCCGGCCCTGAAGGGCGAAATCAAAGGCGGATTTGGGGAGTTCCACCAGTCGGGCCTGAAAGGGTTCCGATTCCTGATAGGAGGCGTCTTTTTTCAAGGGATAAACCGCACCTTCAAAAAAATCCCAACCCCGGCGCTGGGGGTTCCAGGCCGCTTGGTCGGAAATAATAATTTTATTGAGGCGGGAGCCAGACCACTGTAAAACGGTCAGCTCCTCCATGGTTTTACCGTCGAAGCGCTCAGCGTAGATTAACCGTTTTAATCGTCTCTCGGTTTTCCCCCCGGCTATTTTCACCTCTTCAAATTCCGGGTAAAAGATATCTCGGTTCTGCCAAAAGGGATGCTCTTCCTGAATGGAATCCACCAAAATCGCCGTGGCTCGGTAGTTGGCCGCCGGGACAACCCACTCGCCGACACCGTAGGTTAAGCCTGTGGCCACTAGACTTAAACACACCACGGGAACCGCTAAGCGAAATAAGCCGGCACCGCAGGCCCGGAGCGCCACCAATTCGCTATCTCCCCCCAAACGCCCAAAGGTAATTAAGGCGCTGAGGAGAACGGCGATAGGCAGAGCGTAGGCCAAAAACTCCGGCACTTTGAGTAGGAGGATTTCCAGCGCCTGCTCTAGGGGTAAATTTTTTTCGACGATTTTATTGCCTAAATCCGAGAGGTAACCGATGGCCACCCCTAAACTAGCCACCAAACCGACGCTAAATAAAAACGGGGGAACCAACTGCCCCGCCAAATAGCGGTCCATCAGGGGCAGGGAGAGCCAACGACCTAAACGGGGGAGACGGAGACGGCTCGGCGCGGTCCAATACATAGCAAACAATTCACCCCAAAAGAAAGCCGACTACCGCCCCTAGGGACGAGTCGGCTGGGTTCCCCGGTTCCAGGGCTTCGGTGTACACAGATCTGTCTTAAAGACTCAGTTTTGGGTTCGATCCCCCTAAATCCCCCTTTACACGGGGGACTTTGAAAAGTCTTCCCCCCTTTCAAAGGGGGGCTAGGGGGGATCGTGACACTTGTGTGTACACCGTTAAGGTTCCAGGGAGAGAAATTAGCTTTCCCGGCTGAGGACTTCGTTCAACTGCCGGAGGGCGGCGGCGCCGATATTGATGGCCGCCCAAGTGGCGGCGATCAGCAGGGGACTCAGGACAATTACAATACGCCAATCCATAGGATTATTCCCTCGAATTTGAATCTAAAATGTTAAGTTTTCTAAATTATCCCTCATATATAGCCTAAACTCGCTCTCTTGGGAATCGGCGCCGGCTATTTTGCCTGGGCGTGGGCGTGGGCCAGACGGGCGTAGCGTTGGGCGTGGCGGATTAAGTCCTGGGCCTGCTCCTCGGTTACCGGACGAATCACCCGCCCCGGCGCCCCCAAAGCGAGGGAACGGGGAGGGATCGATTTAGTAATCACCGAGCCGGCACCGATAATACTGCCGGCGCCGATCCGAACCCTGTCTAAAATAATGGCACCCATGCCGATTAAACAACCCTCTTCTAGATAGGCGCCGTGGATCACCGCCCGGTGCCCCACCGTGACCCAGCGCTCTAAAACTGTGGGCGTCCCCGGATCGCCGTGGATCACTGCTCCGTCCTGGACATTGGTTTCTTCGCCGATCTCAATCCGCTCCACATCTCCCCGGACTACGGCGCTGTACCAAATACTGGAACCGGGGCCCAGGGTTACTCGGCCGATCACCGTGGCGTTGGGCGCCACAAAGGCTGCGGCGCCGCGGTCGGGGAGGTCTAAATAAGCGGGAAAGTCTTCCATGATTGCTGAGGGGAGCCGAACTCCGCCAGATAGCCCTCTATATCTTAAAATAAATTAACACTTCCCCCAAACGGCCCCTAATCCCTATTGGGGGTTATTTTGATCGCTAAACTCCGAGTAACTATGAAAGACCTCTCTCTCTACCGCAATATTGGCATTTTTGCCCACGTTGATGCGGGAAAAACCACCACGACAGAAAGAATTCTTAAACTAACGGGTAAAATTCATAAAATCGGGGAAGTCCACGAAGGCGCCGCCACCACGGACTTCATGGAGCAAGAGCAGGAGCGGGGCATTACCATTCAATCCGCCGCCACCAGTTGTTTTTGGCGGGGACACCAGTTCAATATTATCGACACCCCGGGCCACGTTGACTTCACCATCGAAGTTTATCGCTCCCTCAAGGTGCTGGACGGCGGCGTCGGCGTTTTTTGCGGCTCCGGCGGGGTGGAACCCCAGTCGGAAACCAACTGGCGCTACGCCAACGACTCCAAGGTTGCTCGTTTGATCTATGTTAATAAGCTCGACCGCACTGGCGCCGATTTTTACCGGGTGATTAAACAGGTGGAAAACGTCCTCGGCGCTAAGCCCCTAGTGATGGTTCTGCCCATCGGTTTTGAAGACCAATTTGTGGGGGTGGTGGATCTGCTGACCCGCAAGGCTTGGATTTGGGACGACTCCGGGGAGCCGGAGAACTATGTGATTGAAGACGTTCCCGCAGACATGGCGGATAAGGTGGAGGAATACCGGGAAAAATTAATCGAATTGGCGGTGGAGCAGGACGATGAGTTGATGGAAAAATACCTGGAAGGGGAAGAACTCTCCATCGACGAGATCAAACGCTGTGTCCGCAAAGGCACTCGGGATCTGGCCTTTTTCCCCACCTACTGCGGCTCTTCCTTCAAAAATAAAGGGGTGCAATTAGTGCTGGACGCCGTGGTGGATTATCTGCCGAACCCCACGGAAGTCAATCCTCAACCGGAAGTGGATCTGGAAGGGCACGAGACCGGCACCTTCGCCATTGTGGACCCGGAAAAACCCCTGCGGGCCCTGGCCTTCAAAATTATGGACGACCGCTTCGGCGCCCTCACCTTTACCCGGATTTACTCCGGCAAAATCGCTAAAGGGGACACGGTGCTCAACACCGCCACCGGCAAAACGGAACGGATTGGGCGTCTGGTGGAAATGCACGCCGACTCCCGGGAGGAAATTGAATCCGCCCAGGCGGGGGACATTGTAGCCATTGTGGGGATGAAGAACGTCCAAACCGGTCACACCCTCTGCGACCCCAAAAATCCCGCCACCCTAGAGCCGATGGTCTTCCCCGAGCCGGTGATCTCTATCGCCATCGCGCCGAAGAAAAAAGGGATGGACGAAAAAATGGGTATGGCACTGAGCAAAATGGTGCAGGAAGACCCCTCCTTCCATGTGGAAACCGACGAAGAGAGCGGCGAAACCATCATTAAAGGGATGGGAGAATTGCACCTTGATATTAAGGTCGATATCCTCAAGCGCACCCACGGGGTGGAAGTGGAGGTGGGCAAACCCCAGGTGGCCTACCGGGAATCCATCACCAAGGTCATCAACGACGGCTATGTCCACAAGAAACAATCCGGCGGTTCTGGTCAGTACGCCAAGATCGACTACACCATCGAACCCGGCGAACCCGGCACCGGCTTCCAGTTTGAGTCCAAGGTCACCGGCGGCAACGTGCCTCGGGAATATTGGCCAGCGGTGCAAAAGGGCTTTGAGCGGAGCATCGTTAAAGGTCTGCTGGCGGGCTATCCCTGCGTCGATCTGAAGGTCACTCTCACCGACGGCGGTTTCCACCCGGTGGACTCCTCCGCTATCGCCTTTGAAATCGCCGCCCAGGCGGCCTACCGGCAAACGGTGCCCAAGGCTGGCCCCCAACTTCTAGAGCCAATTATGAACGTGGACGTCTTTACCCCCGACGACTACATGGGCGACGTCATCGGCGACCTGAACCGGCGCCGGGGCATGATCAAATCCCAGGAAACCGGCGCTATCGGTGCTCGCATTAAAGCAGATGTGCCCCTGAGCGAAATGTTTGGCTACATCGGCGATCTGCGCACCATGACCTCTGGGCGGGGCCAGTTCTCCATGAGCTTTTCCCACTACTCCCCCTGTCCCGGCAACGTGGCGGAGCAGGTGATCAAGGAAGCCAAGGAGCGCCAAGCCGCCAAGGCTTAGATCCCAATCTGTAGGGTGTGTTACACTTTGCTAACGCATCCTACGATTTAAACCCATGTTGCGGGGACGTAACTTAAGGTTTGTCTAGAGCAAAAGTAATGAACGCTCCCCGCCTCGACATCTCTTAATCTAATCCTAGTTCCCGCAAACGGCGCCGGTCTTGAAAAATTGCGTCCGGGGAATCGGCCTGCGCCACCCGTCCCCGATGCATAACGATGACCCAATCGGCCCACTTTTGCGCAAAGGGAAGGTCGTGAGTGGCCAGGAGCAGGGTGGTTCCCGCCTGGTGAATTTGCTCCAATAGTTCTCTCAGACGCCGAGTCTGGCCCGGATCGAGGTAGGCGGTGGGTTCGTCCAATAGGAGCAAGGTCGGCTCCAAAATAAAGCTATCGGCGATGGCCAGGCGCCGTTTTTGCCCCAAACTGAGGTAATTGACCGGAAAATCCGCCACTTCTTCTAGGTTAAAAGCCCTTAAGGTCGCCTCCACCCGGTGCTGGATTTCCCCCGGTGGTAGTCCCAAATTACACAGCCCGTAGGAGAGATCCTCTTCCACAGTCCCTCCCACCAGTTGCTCGTCGGGGTTTTGAAACACTAAAGCCACTTCTTGACGGAGACGATACAGCGCCGGCTGGTCGTAGGCCAGGGGTTGATTTTGCCAGTAAACAGCACCGGCACAGGGTCGATACAGACCGTTCGCTAGACGTAAGAGGGTGGTTTTGCCACAGCCGTTTTGGCCAATGAGGGCGTAGCGTCCACCGGCTTCGAGGCGGAGAGAAAGGCCCTCTAGCACCGGCTGGGGATGGCCGGGATAACGGTAACTGACCGCCTCAAAGCGCATTAACATGGGCGCGCCCAGTAATACCAGCCCGTTAAACCTAACAAAAAGAAATAACCCCCCACCGCTTCGGCGCTGTAACGCCAACTGGGTTGATGATGGCGCCGGCTCCAGAATTTAAGTTCTCCGGTGTACCCCCTAGCGGCGAGACCCAGGGAAATTTCCCGGTAGTGATTCAGGGCCCGTTGCAGAAGTTGCCCCGTTAAGAGACTCAAACTATTGAGGCCTGGGCGCCAGGCGCCGTAGCCGCAACGGGACTGCTGGGCCGTGAGCAATTCCTGCGCCGTAGCCCTGAGAACCGCAATCAATCGATACATCAGCAGAATTAATTCTGTTAGTAGCGGGGGACAACCCCAACGACTCAGAAGACGAATAATTTCCCAGAAGGGAACCGTCAGCAGAAGAAAGTAGAGACAGGAGGTGAGCGCCAGGGAGCGAAAAACAATCCCTCGACTTTGCTCCAGTCCCTGTTGGCTGAGGTAGAGATAAACAGGCCCTATCGGCGCTCCCCAGAGAACGTCGCTCCGAAAGGTCGCCAGTTGGTCGGCCCGGCCGGCGCCGATGATCCAGGCGGGCAGTCCCAAGAGTAAAAACCCTAGGGGGAGGGAGAGGAGGCGCAGATAAATCCGAGGAGAAATTTGGGCGTATTGAACGACCCAGACAAAAAGCCAGAGGCTAATTAAAGCCTGGACGGGAATCGGCGCTCCGTAGCCCAAAAGAAAAAGCGCCGCCGCAAACCCCAGTTTATGTTCTGGGGGCAGGGAGCGCAGTCCATTCCTTTGGGCTAGGGCGTCAAGGGAATAACCCATTATCTAGAGCGCCATGCCGAGGTATTTCGCCACAGTTTGAACGTCCTTATCGCCCCGGCCGGAGGTATTAATCACAATCCGGGGATTCCCCGTCAGTTGGGGGCAGAGGGTTTCTAGGTAAGCGAAGGCGTGGGCCGTTTCCAGCGCCGGAATAATGCCCTCCAGTTGGGAGAGTTTTTGCAGGGCGGCGATGGCTTCGGCATCGGTGACGCTGTAGTATTCCGCCCGGCCGGAGTCCTTGAGAAAACTGTGCTCGGGCCCGACGCCGGGGTAATCCAAACCGGCGCTGATGGAATGGGCTTCCGTCACCTGACCGTCCGCGTCTTGCAGTAAATAACTCATGGCGCCGTGGAGCACGCCGGGTTTACCCATGGTTAAGGTGGCGGCGTGGTGACCGGAGGCGACGCTTTCCCCCGCGGCTTCCACCCCGATAATGCGCACCTCGGCGTCGTCGAGGAAGTCGTAGAACAGTCCCATGGCGTTGGAGCCGCCCCCCACGCAGGCCAGTAAAATATCCGGCAGACCGCCCCATTTCTCCTGACACTGGCGCCGGGTTTCCTGCCCGATGACCCGATGGAAGTCCCGCACCATCATGGGATAGGGATGGGGCCCCGCCACGGAGCCGAGAATGTAGTGGGTGGATTCCACATTGGTGACCCAGTCCCGAATGGCCTCGGAGGTGGCGTCCTTGAGGGTGCCCGTGCCGGCGCTCACCGGTTGCACCCGAGCGCCGAGTAAATTCATGCGGAAGACGTTGAGCTTTTGGCGCTCCATGTCCTCCACCCCCATATAAATGACGCAATCCAAGCCAAAGCGGGCGCAGACCGTAGCGGTGGCTACCCCGTGTTGACCGGCGCCGGTTTCGGCGATAATCCGAGCCTTGCCCATCCGTTTGGCCAGTAAAACCTGCCCGAGGGCGTTGTTAATCTTGTGGGCGCCGGTGTGGTTGAGGTCTTCCCGCTTCAGGTAAATCTCGGGGCCGCTTCCGTCGGGGCGGGCGTAATGCTGGCTCAGGCGCTCGGCGAAATAAAGGGGGCTGGGGCGCCCCACATAATCTTTGAGGAGGCCGTTCAATTCCGCCTGAAACGCAGGCTCGTCCTTCACCCGTCGATAGGCGTCCTCTAACTCGGCCAAGGCGGGCATCAGGGTTTCCGGGACGTATTTGCCGCCGAAGCGCCCAAAGCGCCCCAGAGCGTCGGGGTATTGACTAATGGGTCGGAGAGCGGGGGAGACAAGAGGAGTAGTGGTCATAGGGGGAAAGAACGGCGACGGTCTCTGATTATAGCCTAGGCCCTAGCGGCGCTCTCAACTGGCGGCCCATTCCAGTCTAGAGGGTGGCGGAGCCGGGATAGTATTTCAATTCGTCGACAATGTAGGTGACGACGGCAGGTTCCCCGGAAGGTAGGGCGATGACCTCCCAGGTCTGGTAGGCGTCCAGAACAATACGCTTACTCTTGGCATCCGGCACCGTCCAGACGCTGGCTTCCCACTTGACCACCACTTTGACGAGGGTTTTTTCCCCTTCGACGCCGATCAGTTCCACGGATTTTACTTCATGGACTTCGTCAAAAAAGATATTGATCACTCCCGGTAGATCGTCGCCGCCCTGATACCAGGCGATAAATTTATCCATCCCTTCTAGGGTGGCTTCCGGGAAGACCATTTTCAAGCCTTCCGGGGCGAGGAGGGGGGTGATTTCTGCCACGGGAGCGTGGACATCTAGTTTTTTGTACCAACCTTCGGCAAAGGTCTGGAGTTGGGCTTGGGTAAAGGCGCTCATGGGACTTTCCTCTCGTTTAGAGTAGAGAATTTTCCCTATCCTAGAAGGATTTGCCCGGAACGGCGCTGTTTGGGGGGCGGGTTCGCCCTAGGGAAGATGGTAAAATAAACCCTCATCGCTCAGTCCCCTAGGGAAACCCTCCATGACCGCCCCTGCCGACCGCATCATCGCCACCGACCTCCGCAACGAAATGTCCCGCTCCTATCTGGAATACGCCATGAGCGTGATCGTGGGTCGGGCCTTGCCGGACGCTAGGGACGGGCTGAAACCGGTGCATCGGCGCATTCTCTACGCTATGTACGAACTCGGACTGACGCCGGATCGTCCCTTTCGGAAATGTGCAAGGGTGGTGGGGGAAGTACTGGGGAAATATCATCCCCATGGGGACACGGCGGTCTATGACGCCCTGGTGCGCATGGCTCAGGATTTTTCCATGCGGAACCCCCTGATTAACGGGCACGGCAACTTCGGCTCGGTAGATAACGACCCCCCGGCGGCCATGCGTTACACCGAATGCCGTCTGCAAACCATCGCCACTAACGGCCTTCTGCGGGATATCGAAGCCGACACGGTGGATTTTATCGATAACTTCGACGGCTCCCAGCAGGAACCCACTGTGCTCCCGGCCCGCCTGCCCCAACTGCTCCTCAACGGCTCCTCCGGTATCGCCGTGGGGATGGCCACCAATATTCCGCCTCACAATTTAGGAGAATTGATTGATGGGACAATTGCTTTAATTCATAACCCAGAACTCACGGATTTGGAGTTGATGCGCTACATCCCCGGCCCCGACTTTCCCACCGGCGCCCAAATTCTGGGTCGGAGCGGCATCCGGGACGCCTACACCACGGGCCGCGGCTCCATTACTCTGCGAGGGGTGGCGGACATTGAAACCCTAGAGCAACGAGGGCGGCAGGATAAGGAAGCGATTATTATTACCCAACTGCCTTACCAAACCAATAAGGCGGCGCTGATTGAGCGTATCGCTGAGTTGGTGAATGAGAAAAAAATCGAGGGGATTTCCGATATTCGGGACGAGAGCGACCGGGACGGGATGCGGATTGTCATCGAGCTGAAGCGGGACGCCTATCCCCGGGTGGTGCTGAATAATCTCTATAAACAAACGCCAATCCAAAGTAATTTCGGCGCTAATATGCTGGCCTTGGTCAATGGCGAACCCCTGACCCTAAACCTCCGGCGCTTTTTGGCGGTCTTTTTGGAGTTTCGGGTGGAGACCATCACCCGGCGGACGCAGTATGAACTGCGGAAGGCCGAAGAGCGGGATCACTTACTCCAGGGCCTGCTCATCGCGCTGGATAACCTCGACGCGGTGATTCGCCTCATTCGCGGCGCCGCCGACACGGCCACGGCTAAGGGGGAACTGGTGGAAAGTTTTGGTCTCTCGGAAGTCCAAGCCGACGCCATTCTCCAGATGCAACTGCGGCGCTTGACGGCGCTGGAGGCGGACAAGATCCAAGCCGAGCACGCCGAGCTTCAGGAGAAAATCCGAGATCTTCAGGATATTTTGGCGAAGCGGGAACGAATCGACCAAATTATCGAAGAGGAACTGACCCAACTGAAAACCCTCCACGCCACGCCGCGCCGCACGGTGATTATTCAGGACAAGGGGGGCTTAGTGGATACGGATCTGATCGCTAACGAGCCGGCCATCATCCTCCTCACCGAGCAGGGTTATATCAAACGAATGCCCGCCAATACCTTCGAGACGCAAAATCGGGCCACCCGGGGTAAAGCCGGCGCCAAGATTAAGGAGGACGACGGAGTAGAGCACTTCCTCTCCTGTTGCGACCACGACCGGATTCTCTTTTTCAGCGACCGGGGCGTGGTTTACGGTCTCAACGCCTACCAAATTCCGGTGGCCAGCCGCGCCGCGCGGGGGATTCCCATCGTTCAGATGCTCCCCATTCCCAAGGATGAAAAAATCACTTCTCTGGTGCGGGTGGTGGAGTTTGCCGAAGACACCTATTTTGTTATGCTCACCCGCCAGGGCTTTATCAAAAAAACGGCGCTGGCGGCGTTCCGCAGTATCCGGGCCAACGGCTTGATCGCCATTACCCTCGAAGAGGGCGACCAACTCCGCTGGGTGCGGTTAGCCAAGGAAGAGGACAGCATTATCATCGGCTCCCGGCAG
This sequence comes from Cyanobacteriota bacterium, assembly GCA_046304295.1. Taxonomy (GTDB): domain Bacteria; phylum Cyanobacteriota; class Cyanobacteriia; order Cyanobacteriales; family Microcystaceae; genus Synechocystis. The sequence continues at coordinate 13,246 of JBKCES010000311.1, forward strand.
GGGATGGCCATTCATTTCAAAGCCGACGCCCAGGAACTCCGGGCCGTGGGACGCTCGGCTCGGGGGGTGAAGTCGATGAAACTCCGCAAAGCCGACGAGTTGATCAGTCTGGATATTCTGCCCAGTCAAATTGTGGCCCAAATCAGCGCCGCAGAGGATGGCCCGGAAGAGGAGGAAGAGCTGGAAATTTTGCCGGAAGGGGATAATCCCGTGCCCTGGGTTCTAGCCATCACCGCTAAAGGCTTTGGCAAACGGGTGCCGGTGACCCAATTCCGTCTTCAACACCGGGCCGGGATGGGCGTCAAAGCCATTCGTTTTAAATCCGACAGCGATAAACTGATCGCCCTGCAGGTAGTCGGCGCCGAGGATGAGTTAATGCTAGTTACCAATCGGGGTATTATTATTCGCCAAGCCGTTAAGGATATTTCCCCCCAGTCCCGCAACGCCACCGGCGTCCGGGTTCAACGCCTAGACGAAGACGACGCCATCGCCGCCGTGGCGCTGGTGCCCCCCTCGGCGGAAGGAGAAGAGTCCAGCGCCGATGAGGGCTAAGTTTTGGATCGTCCGGCGCTGTCCGCGCCCCAGTTCCTAATTTCGGCGTTAGTGGGATGATGGGTTAGCGATGGCGTAATGGTTCGTCTCTTTTCGCTATAGTTAAGCAATCCCCTGAGCGATATAGGGCGGAAGGACTACGATGGCGGAGGCGCAAAAACCCAATAAACCCCTATTTTCCCGGCATTATCTGGAGCATCGGCTCCCGGAGTGTCCCGAGTGGCGGGAGGACGGCGGCGCCGTTTTGGCGGCGCTACAGGATCTTTTCAGCCGGAAAAAAGTGCTTCTGCCGACCTTGAATGAGGCCCAGACGGAAACGGAGTTTATTCAACCGGTGCTGGAGATTTTGGGCTTTAGCGTTATTCCCCAGGTGACGACCCGCGGGCGGGGACGGGCAGAGCGCCCGGATTATGCCTTGTTTACTGATTCGGCGACGCAGAGGCTCCATTTCCCGCTAAACTAAAATTTCATGGTCCTCTTAGGAGACCACTCTTGGTCAATTTCAGCGCAAGGGTAATTTAAATCGTGAATCAGTATAAGACTATAGATTTATTCGCCGGTATTGGCGGTATAAGACTAGGATTTGAGAAATACGGATGCCGAACTGTTTTTGCTTCGGAGTGGGACAAGGCGGCTCAAACCATGTATGAAGCAAATTTTGGGGAGAAACCCTTTGGGGATATTAACTTAATTGCGCCCAAAGAAATTCCTGACCATGATATTTTACTTGCTGGTTTTCCCTGCCAACCCTTTAGCATTGCGGGCAAAGGCCTTGGTTTTGCAGATACCCGCGGCACTCTCTTTTTTAATATTGAAACTATTTTAGCCGCAAAACGACCCCACGCCTTTCTATTAGAAAATGTCCGGCGCTTGACGACTCACAATCATGGACAAACGTTTACCGTGATTCTAGAAAAGTTAACAAATTTGGGTTATACTGTCTATCATCAGATTTTAAACTCCTTGGACTTTGGTGTTCCTCAAAAGCGAGAACGAATTTATATCGTCGGTTTTCAGGAAAAGCTAGATTTTAACTTTCCTAAACCCCCAGGATACTATAAACCGTTAAAAGAAGTTTTAGAACCAGATGATAAAGTTCCTAAACAATACTTTCTGTCGCCAAGCCTAAAAGAAAAGCGTCTAAAATCTGTCAAAGGGACTCCTCCTTTCCCCTCTATATGGCATGAAAACATCGGAGGAAATATTTCTGCACTTCCTTATTCCTGTGCGTTGAGAGCGGGCGGCAGTTATAATTACCTCGTTGTCAATGGTATCCGTCGTTTGACAGATCGAGAGATGCTTAGACTCCAAGGATTCCCTGAAGATTTTAGAATCCCTATCCCTTATTCTCAACTCCGCAAAGTTGCCGGAAATTCGGTTACTGTTCCTGTGATTGAAGCTATCGCTCAACAGATGATAACAGTCTTGGTAAATCGTTGTTCTTCTCCTGATTACCCTATCCAACTACGTTTAGCATAATTACATAAACTCTATGAAAGCTAAAAAAGCTCTTGACACTGTTATTAATAAAGCCAGAGTCCATTTTTATAAACCTATTCAAATAGCAGAGATTCTACATCGAGATCGTGTCTATGGTGATATAGATCTTTCTGATTTGTCGAGTTATAAAAATTTGTCTAAGAAATGGCGAGATATTATTTGTAATCAATTCTTAGGCCGTACATCAACATCATCAGCTCGCTATCAAGATGATCTTTTTAATGAGAATGCTGTCCCGCCTAACTTGTTAAATGAGTTAGGAGAAGAAAACCGGAATAAAAATGGAATCGTTGAAGCCTATATTTACAGGAAATTTGAGAGTAAATTATCACAAATGACGATGGGTCTGGGTTATTGTTCTGAGCATAGTAAAGAAAATTTTGATGTGCAAGAGTTTCTAAGCTTGTTTTGGCATGAGCCTGGACTAAAAAGAAGCATAGATAAAATTTATGAAATTATTGTTTTTTCGCTATTTTCATCTCTCATTGACAGCTTAGATATTTTTGTTGAAATCTCTATTGATAACAACAAAGCTCCTATTATAGAGGAATTTAAAGAATTTGCTCATAAGGTAATCTATCTATCACCGATGGAAGATAGCCTAAAATTTAAAGCAAAAGTTCATAGAGTTGGCGTAACTAATGCTGCGGATAGAGGAATTGATATGTGGACAAGTTTTGGTCTTACTATTCAAGTTAAACATGTATCTTTAACTGAAGATAAAGCTCAAGATATTGTTTCATCAGTTTCTTCTGATAGAATTGTTATTGTTTGTAAAGATACAGAAGAAAAGATTATCTTGTCTATATTAAATCAAGTAGGTTGGAAATCAAAAATACAAAGTATCATCACTGAAACAGAGCTAATCGGTTGGTATGAAAAAGCACTCAGAGGTAAATATGCAAATATTATTGGTGATCAGCTACTTCAAACTATCAACGATGAAATCAAACTTGAATTCCCTATAACTGACGATTCTGAATTCACCTCCTTTCTGGAAGAGAGGGGATACACAAATCTATCTGATTCTTTATGGGAAGCTTAATTCTGTGATCAACTCATCGATCAAATTGTTTATAAACTCTATGATTTAACCCCAGAAGAAATCGCCATCGTCGAAGGCCGGGAATCGGCGCTGGTGCTAGGTAAACTTTAGGGTTCAAACCAATTTTCCAAAGTAAGATTATCAAACTCCGAAAAATCTTGGATATTACGAGTTACTAAAATTAGGTCATTGACAGCGGCCGTACTTGCAATTTGTCCGTCTATAAAAGCTGGTGTTTTCCCTTTTTGAGATAAGCGGACTCTTTCCCTAGCGTGCCATCTCGCCGCCTCTAAATTATAATCAAAAACCGGTAAGCTCAAAATAGAATCTTCTACGTAACGCGATAAAACCTCTCGCTTTCTTGACTGCGGCAATCTCCAGCAACCATAGAGAATTTCTGAAAGGACAACACTACTAGTGCCGATCTCAAAACGGTACTGATTTAAATAACTCAAAACCTTCTGATTCGGATTAGGACGACACGGCTCGGATAAAATATTTGTATCCAGCAAGAATCTAATCATTGAATTTCCACATCTCTCCCTGAGCTTCGATCTCGTAAATCTGCAAAATCTTCATCAGTAAAAATCAGTACTTCCTCTTCAATCACCTGTCGAAGTTGTAAGACCCCTTGCCAAAAAGCGTCCCCCGTTTTTTCAGCGGGACTTGAATCAGCCCAACGTTTCTGAAGCCGAGAAAACAAGAGCAATTGGTCTGTAGAGGACAAATCATCTAACTCCTGAATAATTTCCTGTAAAGTCATCACTCCGTCTCCAAAGGAAAACCGACCTTCTCTAATTATACTATAATCTCCTCGTCAAGCGCCGCGCTCTCCCACAGATTAAAGAAGGAGAAATTTAATGGCAGAAGTAAACGTTTATTATGACTCGATGGGAAATACTCTAACCATCTGGTTTGGGGAACGATCCTCAGAATATCTCTGCGAAGAAACAGGAGACGAAGTGATTTTGATGAAAAATCAACAAGGGGAGGTCATCGGCTTTGAAAAAATCAACTATACGATTACCGAGAATACCAACCTAAAAATCTCCCTCGAAACCATGCCCTTCGGCGCCTTAACCTGAAAATAGGATGATCCATCACACAGTTAAGCCATCGCCATGAGTCACTATAAAACCATAGATTTATTCGCCGGTATTGGCGGCATACGGCTCGGCTTCGAGAAATACAGGTGTCAAACCGTCTTTGCCTCCGAGTGGGATCAAGCCGCTCAAACCATCTATGAAGCCAATTTTGGGGAGAGACCCTTTGGCGATATTAACCTCATAGCGCCGTCAGAAATTCCCGACCATGACATTTTACTAGCCGGTTTTCCCTGTCAACCCTTTAGTCTCGCCGGGAAAGGTCTTGGTTTTGCCGATACTCGGGGAACTTTATTTTTTAACATTGAAAAAATTTTAGACACCAAACGCCCCCAAGCTTTTTTACTTGAAAATGTCCGGCGCTTGAAAACCCATAATCAAGGACAAACCTTTAGCGTTATTCTCGACCGATTAACAAATTTGGGCTATACCGTCTATTATCAAATTTTAAACTCCCTCGACTTTGGCGTTCCCCAAAAGCGAGAACGAATTTATATTGTCGGTTTTCAAGAAAAGCTAGATTTTAACTTTCCTCAACCCCTAGGATACTACAAACCCCTAACAGAAGTTTTAGAACCAGACGCTCAAGTCCCTCAGTGGTATTTCCTCTCGCCGCATCTTCAAGAAAAGCGCCGAAAATATCTGAAAGAAACGCCGCCTTTTCCCTCCATTTGGCATGAAAATATTAGCGGCAATGTTTCCGCCTTACCCTACTCCTGCGCCCTCAGAGCGGGCGGTAGTTATAATTATCTAATTGTTAACGGTGTCCGGCGCTTAACGGAGCGAGAAATGCTCAGACTACAAGGATTCCCGGAAGATTTTCGTATTCCCGTTCCCTACTCCCAAGTTCGTAAAGTCGCCGGTAATTCCGTCACCGTTCCCGTGATTGAAGCCATCGCTCAAGCCATGATGACGGCGCTGGGAAGCTTAATCTGAAATATTTTAAACGAGATACCCTATGATTTAACCCCAGAAGCAATTGCCATCATCGAAGGCCGGAAATCGGCGCTGGCGCAATCACGCCGAGGACAGTATCCCGTTATACAATTACGATTTGGCGTTAACTCAGAAAAGCTCATCCAGTAAGGGTTCTGGCTCCCCTTCTCCCAGAATTGGATTGCTTTTACCACCTATTTGATGCTTTTGTCCTTGCGCTGACGAGATTCTTTAAAAAAGCTGACCGCAAGCTGGTAATCAGACGGAGAGAAACTCTTGAATAATCTCCTGACTGAGATCCTGAGTTTGACCGCTGGCAACAATGCCGCCCTTCTGCATGGCGTAATAGCGATCCGCCTGGCGCACAAAGTGGAGGTGTTGCTCCACCAGTAGAACGGAAATTTGGGTTTCTCGAATGATGCGTTTCACCACCGCTTCGATTTCTAAAATAATTGAGGGTTGAATCCCTTCCGTGGGTTCGTCCAGGAGTAATAATTGCGGTTTTCCCACCAGTGCCCTAGCGATAGCCAATTGCTGTTGCTGACCGCCACTCAGGTCGCCTCCCCGGCGGGCAAGCATGGTTTTGAGCACAGGAAACAGCTCGAAAATTTCTGAAGGAATCCGTTCCTGACCCCGGCGCCCCTGGGGCATCGCCTCAAAACCCAGTAATAAATTTTCCGCCACCGTCAAACGGGGAATAATGTCCCGACCCTGGGGCACGTAGCCGATACCCGAACGAACCCGGCGGTCTGTGGTTTGGTTGCGTAAATCCCGCCCCTGGAAAAAGACCGCACCCTGACGGGGCGCCAGCAGACCCATGATGGTTTTGAGAAGGGTCGTTTTGCCAACGCCGTTGCGCCCGATTAAACAAACCATTTCCCCCGGTTGGACGCTGAGATCCACCTCCCGGAGAATATGGCTTTCGCCGTAGTAAACATCGAGACCGCTAACTTGCAACATGAGGTCGGGATTCATTCCGGCGCCGCTCCTAAATAGACTTCAATAACTCGGGGGTCGTTTTGCACTTCGTCCATGGAACCTTCGCAGAGGACGGTTCCCTGATGAAGCACGGTGACCTGGCGGGCGATTTGGCGGACAAACTCCATATCATGTTCGATGACGATAATGGAATGGCTTTCCGCCAGCGCCAATAAGAGATTGCCCACATTTTCCGTTTCCTCGTCCGTTAACCCCGCCACCGGCTCGTCCACCAGCAGTAAATCCGGCGATTGAATCACCAACATGCCGATTTCTAGGCGCTGTTTTTCGCCGTGGGATAAAAAGGTGGCTTTGAGGTCGGCTTTGGCCTCTAAACCAATGGTTTCCAACAAACTAGCCACATGGCGACTTTCCGTGGCGGAGGGAGCGTTAAAAAGGGTGGCAAAGACACTTTTACGTTTATTGGCCACCAAATCGAGATTTTCCCGGACGGATAAATTGAGGTAGATCCGGGGGGTTTGGAATTTGCGGCCAATGCCCAAGCGAGCAATTTGGTATTCCGCTAGGGGACGCAGGTCTTTGCCTTTAAAGAGAACCCGACCCTGGGTGGGTTTAACCTTGCCGGTGATCACGTCTAAAAAGGTGGTTTTACCGGCGCCGTTGGGGCCGATAATGACCCGCAACTCCCCGGTTTCCATGGCGAAATTAAGCTGGTTCAGCGCCTTAAAGCCGTCAAAATCCACCGTCAGATTTTCAATCTCTAAAATCGAATTACTCATGCTCCAATTGCTCCCGTTCCTGTTGAACCTCGGGATTGACCTCCAGCGCCGGATAGGTGAGGAGTTTCGGGCTTCGTTTAGCGGCGAAGAGTTGGGCCAGTCCGCCCAAAATACCGTTAGGAAGGACAGTGACCACAATTAAGAATAACGCGCCCTGAAAGAAGAGCCAGATTTCGGGAAAACTTTCGCTTAGGAAACTTTGCCCCAAACGGACTAAGAGCGTCCCTAAAATCGCGCCGACTAAGGTGGCTCGACCCCCCACCGCGACCCAAATGACAATTTCAATAGAAAAGGCCACCTCCATAATGCTGGGGGTAATAATGCCCGTTTGCACTGTGTAAAGCGCTCCCGCCACCCCAGCGATGGCGCCGGAAAGGGCGAAGATAAAGACCTTAAAGCCCGTGGGGTCATAGCCGGAAAAGCGCACTCGGGTTTCGTCGTCCCGGATGGCTAGGAGGAGGCGCCCAAAGCGTCCGGTGGTGAGCCAGCGGCAGAGGAGATAAACCAACAGTAAGGAGAGGAGGGAAAGCTCGTAAAAGGCCACTTGCACCCGATTATCGCTGACCAATAGACCGAAAATGGTTTGGGTATCGGTTTTTAGTCCGTTGGTGCCGTTAATTAGCTTTTGCTGACCGTTAAAAAAGTTATAAAACACCAACAGCGCCGCCTGGGTCAGGATGGAAAAATAGACCCCCTTAATGCGGTTACGGAAGATGAGATAGCCTAGTAAACCCGCCACAATGCCCGGAACTAGGATTAAGCTAATAATGGTCACCGGCAGGGAATGGAAGGGTTGCCAGAGCCAGGGCAGGGACTGGACGCCGTAGAGGGTGAAAAACTCCGGCAGTTGCCCCTCCGGTAATTGCAGGTTTAAATACATCGCCAGGGCGTAACCCCCGAGCGCAAAGAAAATCCCGTGGCCGAGACTGAGTAAACCCGTATAACCCCAAATTAAATCCACCCCCACCGCCACAATGGCGAGGGAAACAAAGCGCCCCAACAGCCGCAGGCGAAAGGCGGGGATCAGCGCCGGTAAAACTAAGCCCCCAATAACTAAAAGGGCGACAATAATGCCGATTTCCCACAACCTTCGGCGCTGTTTTTCCTGAGCAGTTTGATTCATAGTTGACCTACGAGGATGTTGATCTAGGCTTAATTAGTCCCCCTATAGTTCCGCGGTGCGACCCTTGGGCGGAAACAGACCCGCGGGTTTAATTTGTAAAAAGGCGATAATCAGGGCGAAGATCACCACTTTAGCCATACTCGTGGTGGCGAAAAACTCAAAAAAGCTTCCCAAACCTGAGCCGAGGGAGAGCGCCAAACTGCTACTACCCACAATAATCAGGTAATTGAAAACCCCAATGGCCAGCGCCGCCACGATAGTTCCCAAGAGATTGCCGACGCCCCCCACCACCACCACCATAAAGGTGTCCACAATGTAGTTTTGGCCGGTGTTGGGGCCCACGGAGCCGAGAAAGCTGATGCCGCAACCGGCGATGCCCGCCAACCCCGACCCAAGGGCGAAGGTAAGGGCATCCACTTGAGCCGTGGGAATTCCTAAGCAGGCGCTCATGGTTCGATTCTGAGTCACGGCCCGAATCCGTAGCCCCCAACTGGAGCGGTTCAAAAACCAATAGGTTCCGAAAACGCAGAGGACAGTTAGGGCGATGATAAATAGACGGGTGTAGGGCAGTTGGAAATCTCCGATGGGCAAACCGCCCCGCAACCATGCCGGTGCCGTGACGTCCACATTACGGGCGCTGAACCAGGGTTTCACCCAAAAATCCTGTTTGGTCTGAAACAGCAAAACCCCCAACGCCGTCGCCAGTGCTGCGGAGAGGGGTAAAAGAACCCACAGGGCTTTCTGTTGGATTTGGGCCCAATCCAAACGGCGCTGAATCAGCCAAAGACCGCCGAACAACAGCAGGGCGAAGACGACTAACGCCAGAGCCAAGAGCGTGTTGACGCTCCGAACCAACTGTTGCAGGATCAAGCTCACTCCCCAGGTGGCCAACAAAGTTTCCAAGGGGCGCCCGTAGAGGAAACGAATCACCCCCCGCTCCAGCGCCAATCCCACCAGCCCGGAAACCAGAAAAGCGAGGGGCAGAGCGGCGAAAATATAGAGGCTAAACCAAGGCTCTCCCAAGGGTTTAAAAAGATTCGGCACCACAAAGGTGGTGTAGGCGCCAAGCATGATCAGTTCGCCGTGGGCGAGGTTAATCACCCCCATCAGGCCAAAAACGATGGCCAGACCTAGGGCGGCCATCAGGAGCACCGCCCCAATACTCAAACCGTCAAAGACGCCGCTCAGTAAAATAGACATTTAAATACAGTTATCAGTTACTCAGTTATCAGCGGTTAAACTGGGTCTTCCGGTTCCCATCCTTGGAGGGGTTAGGGGTGGGTTAGCGCTCAGGGATAGAACCCACCCCCCTGCCCCCTCCCAAGAGGGGGAGTTCAACTACGACAGAAATCAGGAGCATGTAGCTTTCCCTCGATGGGTTTTATCCCCCTAAATCCCCCTTTGCAAGGGGGACTTTGAACTGAGCTTGTCGAAGTAGGGGTTAGGGAGGATTCTAACGCTTGTATACGCGACAGATCCCAAGTTGAGGAATGGGTTCTCAGACCTAGGAAAACTGCGGCCCCTTAAACTTGCCGGGGGTTTCCGGCGGTTGAATGTCCGTCCGGGTCCAGTCGCAGGTGAAGCCCTTGGTTTCAGGGACAAACTGGTTCCAGGGAACGGGAATCACGGGGCCCTCGGTGGCCCAAACGATGTTGAAGAGACCGTCGTCTCTGACCTCCCCCATCCGCACCGTCTTAGAAATATGGTGGTTGGGGTACATCTTCACCGGCCCTCCCGGCGACGCAAACTCCTGACCGATGGCCGCGGCCCGGACGGCGTCTAGATCGTCCGCTGTCCCCGCTTTTTCCACGGCTTGCTTCCAGAGATAAACCATGATGTAGGCCGCTTCCATGGGGTCGCTGGTCACCCGGTCGGCGCCGTATTCTTTCTGGAACGCGGCTACAAATTTGGCGTTTTCCGGGGTGTCCACGGTTTGGAAATAGTTCCAAGCGGCGTATTGCCCCAGTAGGTACTCTTTACCGATTTGTCGGACTTCCTCTTCGGCGATACTCACAGACATCACCGGGTATTTATCCGGCTTGAGACCCGCGGCTTGCAGTTGCTTAAAGAAAGCCACGTTGCTGTCGCCGTTGAGGCTGTTAAAAATCACGCCGCCATTGGGAAGTGCCTGCTTAATTTTGGTGATGATGGGAGTCACTTCCGTATTACCGAGGGGTAAATAGTCTTCCCCGACAGTTTTGCCGCCTTTAGCTTTAAGTTGCTCTTTAATAATGGTGTTGGCCGTGCGGGGAAAAACGTAGTCGGAGCCGACTAAAAAGAACTCCTTACCCTTGTTTTCCAGCAACCAAGTCACCGCTGGCTCAATCTGCTGGTTCGGCGCGGCGCCGGTATAGAAAATATTGCGGGAACATTCCTGCCCTTCATACTGGACGGGATACCACAACATGTGGTTTTTCTCTTCAAAAACCGGCAATACCGCCTTGCGACTGGCGGAGGTCCAGCACCCAAAGACCGTCGCTACTTTATCCTGATCAATCAATTTTCGGGCTTTTTCCGCAAAAGTTGGCCAATCCGAGGCGGCGTCTTCCACCACCGCTTCCACTTGTTTACCCAGTACTCCCCCGGCGGCGTTGATTTCTTTAATGGCCAACTTTTCAGCTTCCACCACCGTGGTTTCGCTAATGGCCATGGTGCCGCTGAGGGAATGTAAAATCCCCACCTTAATCGTGTCTCCAGACGCAGCGCCGGTGGGGGAAGCCGTTCCGCCTTCCGGCGTCGTTTCCGGCGCCGGATTATTTTGACAAGCTTTCAGGAGCAGACTCGTTCCCAAAGTCGCCCCGCCGTAAAGCAAAAACTTTCTTCTTCCTAATCCTTGCATCATAGACTTTAAGTCACCTCTAGGGGGTTGTAGAGTAAAAAATAACCAGCGTGAAGAGTGAGTCGAAACCGCTAAGAGTTTGATACTAAGTCTAGGGTCGGGGATAAAATGTTATGTACGCTACAAAATCGGCGTTCATGCCCCCTCGGAAGCCTAGTTTTGTCAGTAAAATCACCATAGATAGGCGGGAAATGGCTATACGTTAGAGTCGCCACCTAACGGAGAGCAGTTCTAGAGCTTTAAGCGCCGGGGGGATTAAGGCTTGGATTGAGTGGGTTGAAACTGGACAATCTTCTCTCCCGAACTACGGTAGAGATCCAAGGGTAAATTAGCCTGATGGCTGATCTGTTGTAAAGACCGCTCTAGCTCCTGAATATGGCGGAGGATCTGGGCCTGCTCCTCTTGTCCTCCCTCCTGGACTCCCCGCTGTAGTCGTTGGAGATAATCTGATTTGAGGACGATTTTAATTCTTTTGGACTCAATTTTATAATCACAACGACGGGGAGAGCCTACACAAAGGATTTTTAGATTCCGCTGGAGGGACTGGGCCCGGAGTGCCGCTTTTAAATTTTCTTGGCTCTGCTTTTTGGCTAATTGATAACGGGTGAGGAGAGTTTGAGTCTGGGGACTGAGCCAGCTTTGGGAAGGAATTTGCTTGAGGCTCTCTAGGGCGCTCTGCCAATAGCGAAGGGCTTCTGAGAATTGACGACGTTTCCCGGCGCTTTCAGCTTTGTTGGCTAAAACTCGGGCTTGTTCAAGGGTCTTCTGGGCGCGGGTTTCTAAGGATTGTTTGGCTTGCAGTTGTTTAAACTCGGATTGTTCTAGAGTCAGTTGTTGTTGAGCGAGGGCGTAGAGGTCGGACTCGGGCGGAATCTGCTCTAGGAGTTGCAAACCTTGGCTCCAAAGCACTAAAGCCTGTTTAAGTTCTCGAAGCGTTTTGGCTCCTCTAGCCTTGAGTTTCGCCTCTGTGAGCAATTGATTGCCCCGTTGACGCTCTAGGTTGGCTTGCTGTTGGGCCAAAACCTGCTGGTCAATCTGATGGAGTTGGCGCTGATAATCTTGGGTTTGGGCCATCACTAGGGATTGAAGGGGGCTTTGGGGAGAAATTTGCGCCAATAAACGCAGACTCCTATGCCAAAGTTCGCGACTTTGGCGGCTATCGCTCTGACTCTGGGCTTCCTGGGCCAAGCGAGACGCTTCCGCAAACAAGTTGAGTTCCCGCCGCCGCGTTTGGTAGGAGTCTAGAAGGGCCTGACTCCGCTGAAAGTGGGGAGACCAAGGGGGAATCGCTTTAAGGTGGCTTAAGGTGTCTAGCTCTGTCTCTGAAGCGAGTAAGGCCTCAAACTCCGGTGGCAGGCCGAAGCTCTGTAATTGGGCTTGGGCCTGGAGCAATTCGGGACAAGAACTGAGAACACAGGGACGACTCAGGCCATAACCGAGACTGAGAACAATGCCAGCGCCTAGCCCCCATAGCAGTGGTCGTTGGTGAAATCGGAGCCAGCTCTGAGCAGACTCCCGCCAATGGTTGGTTAAGACTCTGTCCCAAAGCGACTTGGGCGACTCCCGAGGGGAGAGAACTCCGGAGAACGGAACACTAAAATCCGGCGCCGGGCTGATCTGGGGCTGAATGGCGCTGGCGTCGCCGTCCCGTAGAGCCAACTCTTCATCTAGGACTAAAAAGATTTGGGGTCTGTAGAGCGCCGTCAAGCCGTCTTGGGCTAAACAATCCCGAGCTGAGGCGAAAATCGCTGTGCTTTCTAAGAAAGGAGTCGTTTCAAAGTAGAGGGCAATGAGGAGGGTTTCCCCGTCCAGGCGACAGTGAACGCTCTGGGGAGTCAGGGCAATTTGGTCTCCTTGAAGATGTCTGAGGAGTCTCTTTTCCAGTCGGCCTAAATCGAAGGGAATCAGTGCCGTGTTGACCATGCCATTGCCGGGGTAGATTAGAAAGGAAAGAGAGGCTAGGTTCTTAGAGAGTCATTATACTGGAGGCTCCGACCGGATAAATCCCATGGGGTTTCTGTTTTTAAAACCATGTCTGTTGTTGATTCCCAGTCTTTGATTCAAGGCGTTCTAGAGGGAAAAGTGGTGAGTTTTCCCACCGATACCGTTCCGGCGCTGGCGGCCCTCCCGGAGCGCTCTGGAGAGATTTATCGGCTCAAACGGCGCTCCGCCGACAAGCCTCTGATTCTCATGGCCGCAGAGCCAAAGGCTTTTCAACCCTACTTAGGCGGCGCCGGGGAAGACCGAGCCCAGTGGCGACGGATCATGGATCAAGTGTGGCCCGGAGCCGTCACCTTAGTCTTGCCAGCCTCTCCGGCGGTTCCCCCGGCGCTGAATCCTCGTCAGGACGGCACCATTGGTTTACGGATTCCCGCTTGTCCCCCGGCGTTAGCCATTCTCGCCCAAACCGGCCCCTTAGCCACTACCAGCGCCAATCTCTCCGGCGCCGCCCCCCTGCAAACCCTAGCGGAGATTGCCCAAGTCTTCCCCGAAGCTCTTGTGTTGAAGCTAGAGCCTCCTAGTCTGGTTGTCGGAAGCGGCCAACCCTCCACCGTCGCTCAGTGGCAAGCCGGACAGTGGAGCCTTTTACGCCAAGGGCAGATGCCGTTCCCCCCGGCGGACGACGACAAAGTTTAGCCCCGGTTCCATAAACCGAGAAACGAAGCGCTAAAATTGATGCACAATTTTGCCCCCCCCCCCCTTAAGAACCTGTGTCCGACAGTTATTTGGAAGCTCCCCTTGAGGAACTACAAGCCAGCGCCGAATCTCCCCAGCGGGTGCCGCCTCGTTTGCGGCTCATGGTTCGCACCCTCCTCCGCAAATCTCCGTTTATCTTCGGCTTCACGGCGCTGAGCGCTTCGGCCAGTTTGGTCTTCGCTTTTTTCCAGCCCTTTACCTACAAAGGCAATTTTTACCTCTTGGTGGAACCCATCACCGCCGCGGCTCGTTTGAGCGATCCTTCCACCATCGCCCGAGGCGGAGGCACCTTCAGGAACGAGCTGACGGAGCTAGACTATCCCACCAACTTGGCCTTTCTCCAGGGACCGGGGATGGCACAACAAATCGCCCAGGATGTTTTTGACAAAAAGGTTTTAAAGAAACGCTCCCTACCCGCCATTATCAAGGAGGTGCGAGACAATCTAAAAGTGGAATGGATTCGAGATAGACGGGGGTCGGACGCCACCAAAATTTTCGCCGTCACCTACAGCGCCCCCAGCGCCCGGGAGGTAGAAGCGGTGTTAACCGTGGCCGCGGACAGCTTTGTCAAATACAGCACGAAAGACCGAGAAAGCAGTCTTAAGGCCGGAGTTGAGTTTATCGACGACCAGCTCCCTAACCTCCAGCGCAACCTCGCCGCCCTCAAGGCCCAGCAAAAAGAATTGCGACAGCGCTACGCCCTTGTCAATCCCAGCGCCAAACAGGAGACGTTGCTGACGGAAATTAGCACCCTCTCCGGCCAGCGTCTAAGCTTGGTGCAACAAATCAAGTCCCAACAGGAAATTATTAAAAAACTACAAGCAGAACTGAAAGTCTCTGAGGAAGAAGCGGTTTCCGCCTCCATTATCAATCAAGATCAAGAGCGCCTAAGTTTAATCAAGCGATTACAGGAACTCGACGCGCAGATCGCCTCCGTCAGCGCCGTTTATACGGATAACAGCAACCAAATGCTGAATCTGAGGGAGCAGAGGAACAACCTCCAGGCGCTGTTAGACAAGCGCAACCAAAAATTAGCCGGTCAGGTGCGAATCCCTATCGATCCCAACTCTAGCGCCGCTGATTTACAAGACCCCACTCGTCTGGATCTGATTAAGCAATTAACTGCGGCCAGAACCCAACTGGAAAGTCTCCAATCCCAGCTGCCTCCCTTGGAGACGAGAATTCGGCAACTAGAGGCGGCGGCGGCGGATTTGCCCAAAGTGATCAATCAATACGAAGCTATTGAAAGAGAGATTACGCTCAATGAGCAAATCGTTGATAAATTTCTCCTGCAACGGGAAACGCTGAAGGTGGAGGCGTCCCAAGAATTGCCTTGGCAGATTATTTCCAAGCCCCAGGTGCCCACGGATGAACAGGGTAACCCCATCGGCGAGGCGCCGCCCCGGACTCGGTTGCTCGTGGCGGGTTTAGGGGGAGGCTTGTTGTTCTCGACTCTGCTGGCGCTGTTGTGGGAAAAAATGCGCAATGTTTTTTATTCTTCGACAGACGCGCAAGATCTTCTAGGAATTCCCTTAGTCGGCGAAGTTTATCGGCACTTGGCGCCCCGCACCGCTCTCATGCCCCTACGCCAGTCCCCCGCCCTAGAAGCGGCTAAAACAGCTCTGCTTTTAGAAAAGTCCCCTGGCCAGGCCCTACTGGAGGAAGGGGAAAAATCGATGGCGCCCGCCGCCGCGACGGCCCTGTTAGTCGAGAAACCGGCCATCGAGAATGAGCCTGGAGCCGTCAACGGCGGCCCCCCTTCGCCCTCCCCTCTACCAGCGCCGGGCTTTGCGTCCATTCCGGGGGTTTTTGAAGATATCTACGCCGAGCTTTCCTTCTTTTACCGCTCTCCGGCTCTCCGTTCCCTAGTGATTTCCGCCATTCAACCCGGCGACGGTCAATCCACCCTGATTTTGAATTTGGCCATCGCCGCCGCCAGTCAAGGCCGTAAGGTCTTAGTCGTGGATCTGCAACCCCAGGGCGTGGGTATTACCCAATGGCTCGGGGGAAGCCGCCAACCGGGAATCAAAAATCTGCTAGCGGAAGAAGCGGCGCTGGAGTCGGTATTACAAACCTTCCCGGCCCATCCCAATCTTCATCTCTTGAGCACAGGACAGGAGACTCCCCTCTCCCCCCTCTGGTCGCCAGACTTCCAGTATCTCATGGCGGAGTTTCAGGCTAGCTATGATTTGGTGCTCTACGACCTCCCCTCTTTCTTCGTCACCACCGACCTCTATTTTATCGCCAGCCACACCGACGGTCTTATCTTTGCCGTGAGTCTGCAAAAAACGCCCCTCAATAAGACTGCACAGGCTGTTAAAAAAGCTCAGGAACTGCGATTACCGGTGATTGGGCTGATGACCAATCTAGCTTAAAAAGGCCACGGTCACCCCGGCGCCGCCCTCCTCCCGGGGCGCCGTTTCGTAGCGGCTTACTTGGGGGTGGCGGTCTAAAAATTCCCGCACCCCCTCCCGCAATTTGCCGGTGCCCTTGCCGTGGATGATCCAAAGGGCGCCAAAGTCATTGGCCTGACGAATCGCTTCTTCCAACAGGGATTCCGCCGCTTCTACCCGACTGCCCCGTAGATCGATAGTATTTTTTTCGCTCCGCAGACGGATCGGCGCCTTTGGGGTTTGGGGGAGAGGAGCCATCGGTGCCGGTTTGGGGGGCGGCGGCTCCGCTTTTTTTCCATCCAGGGATTCAATGTCCGCTAGAGGCAGGGTCATTTTTAACAGCCCCAGTTTGACCGTCACTTCCCCCGACTCCAGACTCGTTACCTCCGCCGTTTGCCCCAGATTGGCGAGGCGCACCCGTTCCCCGATTTGGGGTAAATAGCCCTGGGGCACCGGTGCCGGTTTTTGGCTGTGTTGAATTTGGGCCAGGGCTTGGGTAGCTTGATGGGCATCTTGGGCCGTGGGGGTTCCCCGTTGCAGTTGCCGGATCACCTGGGCGATTTCCGCCTTGGCCTCCAGAATGGCCCGCTGGACTTCCTCCTCCTGTTGTTGTTTGAGTTCCCGTTCCCGCCGTTGCAAGCTCTCGGATTTCGCTAACAATTCCCGATGGAAAGCCTCGGTTTCCTGTAACAGGCGCCGGGCTTCCCCGGCTTTGCTCTCCTGCTCCCGGCGCTGTTCTTCCAGCCCGGCGATGACCTGGTTCACGTCTTCCCGCAGTCCCCCAAGGCGAACTCTTGCCTGCTCTAAAATCCCCTGGGGCAACCCCAGGCGCTGGGCGATGGCCAGGGCGTTGGAGCGCCCCGGAATGCCCCAGAGCAGACGGTAGGTGGGCGCTAGGGTTTGGTCGTCAAATTCCACCGAGGCGTTTTCAAAGCGGGCATCCTGGTATTTCAGTGACTTCAGTTCGCCGTAGTGGGTGGTGGCCAGGGTTAACTGAGTCTTTTGGGCTAAGTCATTTAAGAGCGCAATGGCTAGGGCCGTGCCCTCCACCGGATCAGTGCCAGCGCCGACTTCGTCCAGCAAAACTAGGGCGGAGGCGTAGGGATCTGCGGGGGGAAGAGCGTCTAAAATGCGGCCAATTCTGCGGATATGACCGGAAAAAGTGGATAAACTCTGCTCCAGGGATTGCTCGTCGCCAATATCGGCTAGGATCTCGGCGAACCAAGGAATTTCCACCGGCTCCTTGGCGGGAAGATACAGTCCCGCTTTGGCCATCAGCGCCGCTAAGCCTAGGGTTTTAAGGGTGGCGGTTTTGCCGCCGGTGTTGGGGCCGGTGAGGGTGACGACCCGAATCTGAGGATCGATAGTCAAGCTAATGGGCACCACTTCGGCGCCGTCCTGGCGCCGGTTTTGCCAAACGAGGAGGGGATGGCGCAACTGCCGCAGGGTAATGGCTTCCTGGGGAGAAATAAAGCGGGGGGGATTGGCGCCCAGCCAGAGGCTATAACGGAGGCAGGCGTTGGCCAAATCCAGTTGGGTGACGACGGTTAGCAGATCGTCTAAATCCTCCCGGCGCTCTCCGACTTTTTGGCTCAGGGCCCGAAGAATGATCTCCTCCTCGCGGATTTCCTGACGACGGCTCTGGCGCAGTTGATTGCCCAGGTCTAAAGTCCCCTTGGGTTCAATATATAAGGTGGCGCCAGTGCTGGAGCTATCCTGAACGACGCCGGGAATTTGCTCCTTGTGGGAGGCTTTCACCGCCAAGACGTAGCGGTCGCCCCGTTGGGTGATCACCGTTTCCTGGAGGGCGTTGCCCTGACGCTGGATAATAGTCTGGAGTTTTTGATAAATTTGCTCACGCAAGCGCCGGGATTGGCCCCGCAGTTCCCCCAATTTGGCGCTGGCCCGGTCGGCGACCTGAGCGTCTTCCCCCAGGCAATGATGGATCTCCTGCTCTAAGTCCGGGTAGGTGCGCAGATCCGCCACCAGCGCCAGCAGGGTGGGCGTCTCCTCCTGCTCCTCGATCACCCGGCGGAGGCGCCGGGCGCCGGCGAGGGTCTGGGCGAGGTCCAGCAGTTCGGCGCCGGCTAACATCCCCCCCTTAGCGGCCCGCTCTAGGCTCTGCCGACAATCGGCGACGCCGGTAAATTTCCAGTTGGGGTTGAGGCTATGGCTCAGGCGCTCGACTTCTTGGGTTTGCCGTAGTTGCTCTTGGCTTTCCGCTAAGGTTGCGGGAATCGGCAAATTTTGGGCGTAGAGGCTACCCAGGGGCGTTTCTGTAAATTCCGCCACCTGTTGACAGAGACGGGGCCATTCCAGTAAGTCAAGGGTTTCGGATTGGATCAAGGCTAGGGCAAGTCAGGGGGAATCAAAGTCGTTCCCATAGTAAAGGATTCAGCCGATAGCTTGTTGTTGTTTCCCTCGTCTCTGGGCGAACCAAGACCGGAGCAAGTCCTGACACGCTTGTTCCCGAATGCCCCCAATCACTGGCAGGGAGTAATGGGAAGCCGCGCTCTGGGGAATAGTTAACACCGTTTGAATCGCACCCGCCTTCGGGTCGGCGGCGCCGTAAACCAGGAGACCCAAGCGCGCCTGTAACAAAGCACCGGCGCACATGGGACAAGGCTCCAGGGTAACGTAGAGTCGACAGGTTTCCAAATGCCAAGTTCCCAAAACCCGGCTCGCCTGTTCAAGCGCCAAAATTTCCGCATGGGCGACAGGATTGCTGTCCCGTTGTTTGCGATTGGCCGCCTCAGCTAAAACCGTTCCTTCTTGGCTCACCACCACGGCACCTACCGGCACATCCCCCGCCGCTCCAGCTTCCTGAGCCAGTGTTAACGCACGATCGAGCCAACGATAATGGTCGGCGTTGGCCT
Organism: Cyanobacteriota bacterium; assembly: GCA_046304295.1. Lineage (GTDB taxonomy): Bacteria > Cyanobacteriota > Cyanobacteriia > Cyanobacteriales > Microcystaceae > Synechocystis. The sequence continues at coordinate 32,028 of JBKCES010000311.1, forward strand.
GGGGGGTGAGGTAGGGAGCTAAGGTCGCCAGCATGGTTTAGGGTTTAACGCCGGGTGTTGTCAAATCTAAAGATGGTCAAATCAGTCTAGACTTCAAAACACTTTGATAGCAAGGCTTTTCTTGTGTTGCATTCACTCTTCATTTTCTGATCTGATCAACGCCAATAATTTCCCCACCCACAAGAAATATAAAAAACAGTATTGACATCTCTGCCAGAAACTGGATAAGATGTAACTCTGAGCTCACATTATAGGAGGCTGACAGAAAAGGAAGTTTTTCCTGAGGTCGTCTAGGGGGTTGTATCCCGTTATACAATTCTGCTCTGGCTGGCCCGCAAGGAAGCCTTATTCTCTTGCGATCTTGTCTTCCGTGACTACTGGCCTAATCCCCAGAGATCTATAGACATCTTCGGAAATTATAATCCTTTAGCAGTAAGGCCTTGAGCCTGTACTATCCATGACCTTCAATTGGCTGAAAGCCCCGTCTCTCGTTCCTAATTCAATTTCATCAGGAAAATATGAGCGCAAAAAATCAACTTTTATTATCCCAATCCCTTTACCAATAAAGCTTACAAGCCATTAATTATATTTCGGATGTGTCTATTGCATCAAGACAAATTAAGTTAATCGAGATAGTCTAATGTTTTTTAAAAAGCTGAGTATTAAATCACTTCAACGATCCAAGCTAATCTGCACCCTTAAATTGATCAAAAACCAACTAACAATTTTATGGTTGTCTCAATCAAAAAAAATGATTACCTTGCAACCCACTCGCAGTACACATAGCTATTATCACTTTATTGTCGATCTTTTGCTTCCCCTCAGTACAGTAATAAAAAATACGCCTGATGATTGCATTTTTGTAATCCAAGAGTTTGGTATTCTTACTAACTTACTTACCCAAATATTTCCAGGGCGAATCAAAATAGAAGAAAGAGATAACAAACTACGATATACAGAGGAAGTAAATTTAAATGGAATGAGTCCGAAGTATTTTTATTTGACCCGCAATCTGATGGAAGATTTTGCTCTTACTGTTTGCAACAATCTTAACATAGAGTCAACCAATGAATCTAATAAAGTACTCCTGATAGAGCGTGCGGTTTTTGTTGCCGATCCGACAATACCTAAACCTACTGGCAGTCTAACACGATCAATCCTAAATCATAAAGACTTAGAATCTACTTTGTACTCAATGGTCAAACACCCCTTCGAGCTTCATAATCTTCAATTAGAGAATCTATCATTTAAAGAACAAATTGAATGTTTTAAGCAAGCGAAAGTGGTTATCGGACAACATGGAGCAGGTTTAGTAAACTGTATTTGGATGGAACCTCAGTCTATAGTAATTGAGTTAGGTCCTCGATTCAGGGTTGAGGGAGGCTCTTGCGCTGATCACTATCAAATTATTAGTAAGCTTAAAAATTTTTCTTACTATTGGTATGAAGTCCATGGTAACCATGCAGAGATTAATATTGAGCACTTCAAGAACTGGATTTTGGAGCAAATTGAACTGAGGGAGTTTTTTGGATGTTGACCAAAACCAGAGGATAGAAGTCAGCCTTAATCCACAAAGATGCAGTGTTTATTCAACAGCGCCGTCACTAATTCATAACTATTGGGCTGAGTCTGCACAGCGTAAGCCTCCCGCTCCAAATCCCGGCGCCGGGGATGTTGGTAATGGAAAAAGAAAGGGCGGGCGTAATTGATCGGCTCTAGGCTTAACCCCAGGGGTTGGATCTTCCCACCGCCGGCGCAGACCTGGGCCGCGTGGGTCGCTTCGTGGATCAGGGTGGGGCGGGCAATATGAAGCTCGAAAACAATGGGGTGAATCCAAATAATTCGAGTTTTCACCGCCAACTGTCCATAGGCGCCGGACTGGGGCGGCGGACTCAGACGAACCTCGAAACCCGCCCGCTCTAGTCGGCGCTTCAGCGCCTCAAACTCGGCGTCCGGCGTTGGGGTCTGGGCGAAAACGGCGCTGGCGAGAAGGGTTAACAATTTTAGTTACGAGCGACTAATAATTTTGTTTAGTACGAAGTTTTATCCCTAAAGTATTATAACGCTTCGCCAGAACTGAACAGTCGCTCAGGATAAGTATAATTATTTAGCAAAAGGCTCGATTCTCTGATACTGGATAATCATTTGGGACATCGCCCACCGGGCTTTGGGGCGGCGTTAATTTTGAGCCGGGGGAAGGCTCTTAGCTTTATAAAAGGTCTCTAAACTATGGCGGTCGCCCACAAAGCGCCAGTGCCAGGGTTCGTAGCTGACGCCCTGGGGATTATCAGGGGGAAAGGAGAGTTCAAAACTATACTTGGCGGCGTTGTCCTTGAGCCAACGGAAAGCGGGAGTATTTTCAAACTGGGGACTCAGATTTGTGGCGGGCCGGTTGCCGTCGCCAATATCCACGGCGTAGCCGGTGTGGTGTTCGCTATAACCGGGAGGGGCGCTGACTTCGGCCCGTTGGCGGGCTTCCTGGTTCCGCTGTTGTTTAATGGCGAAAAAAAGTTGGTTTTGTTGTTCGACGGTGCGAAAGGCGGAAATCGGCGCTAAAACGATCCCCTTGGCCCGGGCCGCTTTCTGCATGGCTAAAAACTGCTCCGCCGCCGCGGTTCTCAATTTTAAATACCCGTCGGCGGTAATGGGTTTCAGTTGAGCCGGTGCCGCTTCTTCATAGGGCAAATGCCCTAAAACATTTTCCAGCGCCGGAGAAGGGGCGGGTTCCGGCTCTCGATTGACGGTTTTAGGGGGGGCGAAGGGTCGGATTAGCAGAAACCCGGCGCCGAGGGTTAAGAGCAGGAAAAATCCCGACAGAAGGAGCCAGCCCCAGGGTAAAGAGCGACCGGCGGTAAGCTGGGGGCGCTCCCGGATCGCTTCGGGAATTTCCCCGACAGGGCTACGGTTAACCGATGGGTTGCGTCCGATTTTCCCCATGTTGGCGTGTGGGCTAAAGGGCGAGGCGGCGCTAGGCGCCCATTTATCCTACTATGTTACGGCCCTAGAGATTTAGGATCAAAGTATTAAAACGCTCCCTAGTGAGCGGCGATCCCCTCCGCCCGGGCCGCCTGTTTCACGGCGCCGGCCACAGCGTTGGCCACCTCGCTATCAAAGACGGAGGGGATAATATGCTCGGCGTTTAAAGCGTCCGGCGGAATTAAAGAGGCGATGGCCTTGGCCGCCTCCAAACACATGGTCTCGGTGATGGCCCGGGCCCGGCAGTCCAGGGCCCCCCGGAAGACGCCGGGAAAGGCGAGGACATTATTGATTTGATTGGGGTAATCGCTCCGTCCCGTAGCCATCACCGCTACGTCCCCCGCCACCAATTCCGGTTGGATCTCCGGCACTGGGTTGGCCATGGCGAAGACAATGGGACGGGGCGCCATGGATTTGACCATCTCTGGGGAAACGGCGCCGGGGCCGCTGACGCCGAGGAAAACGTCGGCACCGCGCATGGCGTCCGCTAAGGTTCCCGACGCCTCCACAGCAAAGGCCTGTTTCGAGGGGGTCAGATCCGTGCGGCTGGCGGAGAGAATGCCCTGACGGTCGCAGATCCAGATCTGAGTCGCGCCGGCCTTTTTCAGCAGAGCGGCGATGGCTAAACCGGCGGCGCCGGCGCCGTTAATGACGATTCGGACGGTTTCTAACTGTTTATTAACTAACTTGAGGGCGTTAATCAGCGCCGCCAGGGAGACAATGGCTGTGCCGTGCTGGTCGTCGTGAAAAACCGGAATATTCAGTTCTTGCTTTAAACGGGTCTCAATCTCAAAACAGCGGGGCGCCGCGATGTCCTCCAAATTAACGCCGCCGAAGACCGGAGCGATGGCCTTAACCGCTTGAATAATTTCCTCGGTATCCTGGGTGGCTAAACAAATGGGAAAGGCATCAATGCCCCCAAATTTCTTAAATAACAGCGCCTTACCTTCCATCACCGGCAGAGCCGCCTCCGGGCCCAAATTCCCCAGTCCCAAAACGGCGCTGCCGTCCGTCACCACCGCCACCGTGTTGCCCTTAATGGTGAGGTCGTACACTTCCTTCGGTTCCTGGGCGATGGCTTGGCAGATCCGCCCCACCCCGGGAGTGTAGGCCATGGCCAGATCTCCCTGCCCCTCTAGGGGAATGCGACTCTCCAGAGCGATTTTCCCCCCCTTGTGAATATAAAAAGTCTGGTCCCAAACGCTGAGGATTTTGATATTGTCTAAATTCCGCACCGCCGCCACAATCTGCTCGGCGTGGTCTTCGCTGGCGGCGTTCACTACCATTTCCCGTTGCGTGACTTTCAGCGTACTCTCAATTAGGGAAATTCGGTCAAAACTGCCCCCCACATCGGCGATGGCCTGGGTCACCTGAGCCAAAGCGCCGGGATGGTTGGGCAATTCCAAGCGCAGATTCAAGCTATAGCTAGGATTGGGGGTCAGTTGCACCATAAGAAAGAAGCCGACGGCGGGTCGGAGCGAAGGGTTAAGGCCTGATTATCCAGGATTCTCCGGTAAAACTCGATAGTCTCTGTCAAGGCTTGCTGAATCAACGCCCTCAAGCTAACCGCCCCCTCCCAATGTTAAAAATTCTTAAAGTTTCTTAAAATAACTTAAGATAACTGGAAACTTTGCCTGAGCGTTCAGCCCTTGAGGAGCAAGCGAGACCATGACCATCACCTTTGTCAAAGAAAATAAAGACGTTGTCGTCGCCCAGGGCGCCAATCTGCGGGAAAAGGCGCTCCAAAATCAGATCGACCTCTACACCCTCAAGGGCAAGCTGATGAACTGTGGCGGTTACGGGCAGTGCGGCACCTGTGTGGTGGAAATCGTCTCCGGCATGGAAAACCTCTCCCCCAAAACCGACTTTGAGCAAAAAGTTCTGCGCAAAAAACCGGAATCCTACCGCCTCGCCTGTCAGACCCTCGTTAACGGCGCCGTCTCCGTCAAAACCAAACCCTAGGGCGGATCTGATAACTGGTATCTGATAACTGAAATCTGTTTGGGGGGAAATCCTCCCCACTTTGGGGGGTTACGCCCAGCGCCGGATTGTTTAGCATAGTGAGGAAAGCGTCTTCTACTTCTATCGCTTGTTCCCCGGCCATGAAATTTCCCCTTGCGTCCCTGTATAACGTTTACCGTAGCGCCCTGCGGAATAACCGCTATCGCTGGTGGATTATCCTCGGAACCCTAGTTTATTTGGTCAGCCCTCTGGATATTTCCCCCGACGTTTTTCCCATCGCTGGACAAGTCGATGATTGGGTATTAGTCACCTTAATGCTCACGGAAGTCTCCCAACTGGTCTGGGAAAAAACGAAAGGCAAGGGAGAAAAACTAGAGGAATCGGCGCCGGAAACGGGTCTGACCATCGACGCGGAAGCCGTCGCCATTAAGGATTCTTAAGAGTGTCCCGGCTTTTCCGGCTTCTGTTCTGCCTGACGGGGTTGAGTTTACTGACGGGTTGCGCTTTGACTCAGCCCTCCGTCCTGCCTGGGGAGTTAAACAGTCGCTTCAACGACCAGGAACCCGCCCTCAGCGGCGACGGGCGCCTCGTGGCCTTTGTCTCTAACCGTCGGGGAAACCGGGAAATTTGGATTTACGACCTCCAGTCCCGGCGCCTAGTCTCCCTACCGGGGTTAAACCAAAGCGGCGCTATCGCCGAAAGCCCCAGCCTGAGTTTAACGGGGCGCTATATCGTTTATCTTTCCAGCGTTCAGGGGCGCCCGGACATCGCCCTCTACGACCGTTTAACCCAACGGACGGAACTGCTCACCCTGACCTACCGTAGTTGGCTTCGCTATCCCCGCATTAGTCCCGACGGGCGCTATGTGGTCTTTGAAACCGCCCGCCGGGGTCAGTGGGATATTGAGGTTCTAGACCGGGGCCCCCAAATTGAACGGGATCTACCCCAACGAGCACCGATCCCGGCGCCGAATCTGCCTTAGAGGATGCTTGGAACGCGCCTAGCTCTCTCCAGAATCCCCTATACGTTGACAATCTCAGTAGAATGATCCTCCTTTGGAAGGGGGACTTCCAATCCGGTTGCCCTCCCCTGGAGGGGTTAGGCGTGGGTTAGCGCTCAAGGTTGAGAACCCACCCCCCAGCGCCCTCCCCCGGAGGGGGAGTTAAGCCACAGTTGCTAATGTAGAAGAGATTTACCAAGCTTTGGGTTTAAATTTCTCATCATTGAGAATCACCAAATCTTCCCCGGACTGAGCGATGACAAATAACCCCTGACGGTAGGCGTAGCGGGCGACGTCAGACGGAATTACCATAGCCGCCACGGCTCCCAACAAATTAAACCCTTGATACCGGGGCAAAAGTCGTTTAAATTTTGCCAGTCTCTCTAGGTGTTCGTCCACATCATCTTGACTTAATTTACTCTTCACTTCAATGGCAATCGCCTGATTTGTATTGACTACTAAAATATTGATTTGAATCCCCTCTTGTCCCCTTTGGAGGGAGATGTCGGAGGAAATTTCATTCACCTCAATACCCCGCTCTTGAAACAACCTTACCGCCGCTCCGCCTCTTGACGCATCCGCTCCGCTTCCTCCCGTTGTTCTTGAAAACGGCGCTCGGCTTCCTCTCGTTGTTCCTTAAGCATTCGTTCTGTCTCTTTCTGAGCTTGGATTAACTCGCCGAGGAGTTGCCAGACTTCATCCGCTGTAGTCGCCATAGTTGCTTGGGTTAATACTAAATCCCAGTCCATTTTAAGCAATGGCAAGCTGTTGCGGTATCATCAACTTAGTCAGTGGCGGAAATATGCTAAGGTCTGGGCTGGCTAAGTCATTGATCGTCGAATTAACCGGACTTTCTCCAGCGGAAGTGGAAGCGTTAGAATTGTACCAAAGCTAATGTTTTATGATTGTCCGTCAGCGCCGCATTTATGGCCGGGGGGGTCTCGGGCCAGCGCCGAGCAATTACTTTAGACTCGATTAATCTTGTCGTCCTTACTCATCTCCGTGATTTCCTCCACCAACGCTAGCACTTCAGGAACCCGTCCTTGAGTGATAAGACCTTGGCGAATATTTGCGGCCTGCTAACGCTCCGGCGCCGAGACAGTAGGAGAGTTAAGCGAAAACAACTAGAATAGAAAACACGGTTCCTCCTCCCCGCCATGCCCAACACCATCCCCAAATATAGCCTCGACCGGGACTGCACTACCCTTGCCCGCCATGTTCTGCAACAACTCCAGAGCTTCGGCGCCGACGCCCAGGATCTCAGCGCCATTATGGGGCGCATCGCCCTAGCGGGTAAACTGATCGCCCGGCGCTTGAGTCGAGCGGGATTAATGGACGACGCCCTCGGGTTTACCGGCGAGATGAATGTGCAGGGGGAGTCCGTCAAAAAAATGGACGTTTACGCCAACGAGGTCTTTATCTCTGTTTTTAAACAAAGCGGTCTCGTTTGTCGTCTGGCGTCGGAGGAGATGGAAAAACCTTACTATATCCCTGAAAATTGTCCCATCGGTCGCTATACCCTCCTCTACGATCCTATCGACGGCTCCTCCAACGTGGACATTAACCTCAACGTAGGGTCGATCTTCGCCATTCGCCAACAATCAGGCGACGATCTCGACGGGGAGGCCCAAGATTTACTCCAGCAAACCGGTCGAGCCCAAATCGCCGCCGGTTATATCCTCTACGGCCCCGCCACTATTCTGGTCTATTCCCTCGGCGCCGGAGTTCATAGCTTTTTCCTCGATCCCAGTCTAGGGGAATTTATCCTTGCTCAGGAAAATATCCAAATTCCCCTCCACGGCCCGATTTACAGCGCTAACGAAGGCAACTTTTGGCAATGGGAGGAAGCAATCCGGGACTATACCCGCTACGTCCACCGCCACGAAGGCTACACCGCCCGCTACAGCGGCGCCCTAGTGGGGGACATCCACCGGATTTTGATGCAGGGGGGTGTTTTCCTCTACCCCGGCACAGCCAAAAACCCCGACGGTAAACTGCGTCTTCTCTACGAAACAGCGCCCTTGGCTTTTTTGGTAGAACAGGCCGGGGGCAAAGCCAGCGACGGACACCAGAATCTCTTGGACTTGACCCCTGGGCGTCTACACCAGCGCGCCCCTCTCTTTATCGGCAGTCTCGAAGATGTCGGTCTGGTGGAATCCTTTATCCAAGACCATGAGCGGCGCTCCGCCTAGGATTTAACTCCGGTTAGAAACGAGGCTCTTGTGACTTCAGCAATTCCAAATTCAGAATGTAACCAAAGATATAAAAACCTTACTTTCATGCTATCTATGGCGAGTATAGTGCTTTAGTCAATATAGAGACACTAGATGTAATCGAGAGCAATTTGCCATTGAGAGCCAAAAAGCTTGTGCTCGAATGGGTTTGTCAATATCAAGCGGAACTGCTCAAGATATGGAAAACTCAAGAATTTAAGAAACTGCCGCCTCTTCAATAGTCATGAAAATTCCAAAAATTCAATTGGTTCCTTGGAGGGGTTAGGGACTTCGGCAGGCTCAGTCGAACGGTGAGTCTAGTCGCGTTGGAACCCACCCCCCAACCCCCTCCCGCTTCGCTGTACACAGATCTTGGCTAAAGAC
>JBKCES010000312.1:0-6180 GCA_046304295.1 Cyanobacteriota bacterium
GGCAATGGCGGTTTTGGCGGCGGCGGCGGCGCTTCTGGCATTGGAGGCGGCGGCGGTTTTGGCGGTTTTGGCGGCGGCGGCGGGGGGGGCCCTTCGTGGCTTCCGCTTGGTGGGGGAGGCGATGGTGGATATGGAGGTGGAAGCGGCTATGGCTATAGTAATTATGCAGGTAGGGGCGGTTTTGGAGGTGGTAGTCCTATTCACTATGGAGGCGGTGGCGGCGCCGGGATGGGAGGCGGTCTCTTTATCCGTAGCGGTTCTTTGACTTTAAATAATGCGACCTTTGCCAATAACAGCGCCGCAGGCGGAAGCAGTTTTGACGAAAGTAAAGGACTAGGAGGCGGGCTATTCATCATGCAGTCCTTAACCAATTCCAACGGCAATAACCAGGGAATGCCTACCGTTTTACCCACGGTGACAGCTAACGATTTAGTGATTTTCTCCGGGAACAGCGCCGCGGATGATAGCGGAACAGTTACGGATAATGACGACGTTTGGGGAACTGTAGTCGGTTTAGAGCCATTTTTAACAATTAGTGACGTTACGACCTTTGAGGGCGACGACGCTATTAACTATGCCATTTTTGTAGTAAGTTTGAGCGGTTCATCTGAAGAAATTATCAGCGTTAACTATGTCAGCGCTGATGGAGATTTAGCAATAGCGGGAATTGACTACACGCCTCAATCTGGAACCTTAATCTTCAATTCTGGAGAGATTAGCAAGATTATTACTGTTCCCGTGCTCGGAGACTCTTTTGTAGAGAGTAATGAAAGCTTTTTTGTTAATCTTAGCAATGCTAGTAACGCAATCATTGCCGATGATCAAGGCATCTGTACAATCAAAAATGATGATCCATTGTTAAGTATTAATGATGTCACCGTACTGGAAAGCGATGATGGTCTCAATCTTGCTAACTTTGTCGTTACTTTAAGCGATCCATCTGGGAAGATTATCACCGTCAACTATGAGACTGCTGACGGAGAGATGGCAATAGCGGGAATCGACTATATTCCTCAATCTGGGACTTTGATCTTTAATCCTGGAGAAACTAGCCAAATAATCTCTATTCCTATTATTGGGGAATCTTTCATAGAGGATGATGAAACTTTTTTTGTCAATATCAGCAATATTAACAATATAGTCATTGCTGATAATCAGGGTGTTGGCACTATTGTAAACGACGATGTTCTCTTAAGTGTTAATGATGTCGCTGTGGAGGAAGGTGAACCTAACTCTAACATTCATTTTGCTAATTTCACAGTTACTTTAAGCAGTCTATCACAGGAAACTATAACTGTCAGCTATGCTACTGCTGATGGAGAGTTAGCAACAGCTGACATTGATTATACGCCTCAATCGGGAACCTTAATTTTTAATCCAGGAGAAACCACTAAAATCATCTCTGTTCCTATTATCGGAGATAATTTAATAGAGAATAATGAAAGCTTCTTTGTCACACTTAGTAATCCTAGTAACGCAATCATTACTGACAGTCAAGGCATTGGTACTATTAAAAACGATGATCCGTTATTGAGCATTGACAATGTCATCCTCTCAGAGGGTAATGAGCATATTCAATATGCTAACTTTACTCTGACTTTAACAGGCCCGTCTGAGGAGATCGTAACTGTCAGCTATGCCACTTCCGATGGGGAATTAGCAATAGCGGGTATTGACTATACGCCTCAATGGGGAACCGTAGTCTTTAACCCTGGGGAAATCAGCCAAACAATTTCTATTCCTATTATTGGGGATTATTTAGAAGAGAGCAACGAAAGCTTTTTTGTTTATCTTCGCAACGTTAGCAACGCAACTGTTGTCAACAATAAAGGTGTTGGCACTATCGAAGACGATGATTTAGTTTCATTTTTGGTTAAAGATATAAACACTGAAATTTTTATAGACTATCATTACCATCTTAGTAGCCTAACTGCGGTAGGAAATGTTTTGTACTTTCTTGCCGAATCTTTTGGCAATCCTGACACTTACGAACTTTGGAAAAGCGATGGCACAATGGAGGGAACCACTTTTATTTCAAGTCCTTATAATCCTAGGGAGCTAACAGCAGTCGAAGATACTTTATACTTTATCAATGATGACGGATCATACTTTGTTGATAGATTATACTCTGTTGATATCAACAGTGAAGAATTATACTTTGTCGATATCAACAGTGACGGATTATATGGGCCTAATCCCAGCGATTTAACGGCGGTGGGTAATATGTTGTACTTTGTCGCTGACGATGGAGTACATGGGCGGGAACTTTGGAAGACCGATGGTTCCGCCGCTGGAGCCTCCCTAGTCGCTGACCTCTATACGGGTCTTTACGACTCGACTCCCAGCGATTTAACGGCGGTAGGTAATATGTTGTACTTTGTCGCCGACGATGGAGTGCATGGACGGGAACTTTGGAAGACTGATGGCACCACTGCGGGAACCTCGCTAGTCGCTGACCTCTATACGGGTCTCTACGACTTGAATCCTAGCGATTTAACAGCGGTAGGTAATATGTTGTACTTTGTCGCCGACGATGGGGTGCATGGGCGGGAACTTTGGAAGACTGATGACTCCGAAACGGGCGCTTCCTTAGCCACTGACCTCTATACAGGTCTCTACGACTCGAATCCTAGTGATTTAACGGCAGTAGACAATATGTTGTACTTTGTCGCCGACGATGGGGTGCATGGGCGGGAACTTTGGAAAACCGACATCACCACAACAGACATCGCATTGGTCTTAGACCTTTATACTGGTTCTAGTGACTCTGATCCCAATCATCTAACTGTGATGACAGATACTTTGTGTTTCTTTGCCTATAATGAGAACGGACACCAGCTGTGGAAATATGATGGCAATTCTGTTTTCAATATTACACCAAACAACGTAGATATTTATGGAAGTGATTTGGTTTCTTTAAATAATACCCTGTACTTTAGTGACTGGTGGGAAGGTCTATGGAAGAGTAATGGAACGATAGAGGGCACGTCTTTTGTGAGTGATTTAAGTGATTTAACGACCCCTACGGATGGCTCCGATCCAAGCTCTCTAACGGCAGTGGGAGACATCTTATATTTTGCCGCTGACGACGGGATGAATGGTCGCGAACTCTGGAAGAGCGATGGCACCACAGCTGGCACTATTCTGGTTAAAGATATTGGGAGTTGGTCTTCTTCTTATCCTCTTAATCTCACCGCAGTAGGTAACACTTTATATTTTGTCGCCCAGGATGATATCAACGGCTCTGCTTTATGGAAGAGCGACGGCACCACAGAAGGTACCCTTCTGGTCAAGGATATCTCTCCTGATTTCTGGACTCCAGACGCTGATAATCTAACGGCGGTGGGCAATGTGTTGTATTTTGTCGCCGACGACGGGGTGAATGGTCGCGAACTTTGGAAGAGCGATGGCACTACAGCCGGCACCATTCTCGTTAAAGATCTAAACGCAGGCTCATTCGGCTCTGACCCTCGCAATTTAATCGCAGTAGGGGAAACTCTTTTCTTTGTTGCCAATGATGGTGTGAGCGGTTTTGAGCTATGGAAGAGCGATGGCACCCCCGAAGGCACTATTGCAATTAAAGATATATCTCCTGATTTCTGGAGTTCAGACCCTAGTTCTCTAACGGTAGTGGGTAATGTGTTGTATTTTGTCGCCGACGACGGAGTCAATGGTCGCGAACTTTGGAAGAGCGACGGCACGACAACTGGCACTATTCTGGTTAAAGATCTAAATGCGGGTTCTTTCGGCTCTGATCCTAGTTCTCTAGCGGTAGTGGGGAATACCTTGTATTTTGCCGCCGACGATGGGGTCAATGGTCGCGAACTGTGGAAGAGCGATGGCACCGCAGAAGGCACTACCCTTGTCAACGATATTCAGCCCGGCGCGCCTGGCTCTGATCCGAATCATTTAACCCCAGTAGGAGAGACATTATACTTTTCCGCTAACGATGGAGTGAATGGTCGCGAACTGTGGAAGAGCGACGGCACCTCAGAAGGCACGACTCTGGTCAAGGATATTTTTACAGGTCATTCCAATGCCAGCTCTAGCCCTCGAAATCTAACTTCAATCGGTAACGCATTGTACTTTGTTGCCGAAGATAGCACAAGTGGCTATGAACTATGGCGGAGCGACGGCACGGACGAAGGCACGATTCTTGTTGATGATATCTATCCCGGATTACAATACCATGTCTCGCCTGATAATCTAACCGCGGTAGGCAATACATTATACTTTACGGCTAGTGATGGATTTACGTCATACGACTTAACTGAATTATGGGCCGTTAACGTCTTTCAACCTACGATACCCGGCGTTATTCAGCTTAATAATTCTACCTATACGGTTGTCGAAAATGGCACAGTTATCAGCGCCGTTACCCTGATCCGTAGCGATGGTAACGACGGCGAAGTTAGCGTTAAAGTGACGCCGTCTACCGGAACAGCCAGCAGTCCCGCCGATTTTGACAACAGCGCTATTGTGGTCAACTTCGCTGATGGCGAAACGACCAAAACTGTTACCATTTCCATTGTTAACGATACCCTCATTGAAGGTGATGAAACCCTTAACCTAATCCTGAGCAATCCAACAGGCGGCACAACCCTCGGTGCTCAAACAACGGCAGTTCTCACCATTATTGATGACGACTTCAGCGGGGGCGAAGCCATTATGGGGACGGAAGGAGACGACGTTTTAGTCGGAACCAGTGCCGATGATTTAATGATGGGTTTGGGCGGCAATGATCGTCTAGAGGGGAAAGGCGGCGCTGATGAAATGCGGGGCGGTCTGGGGAATGACACTTACACGGTTAAAGACCCCGGCGATTTAGTGGTAGAAAACCTTAACGAAGGCGCCGATGCCGTTAAAACTTACATTACCTACGTCTTGCCCGATAATGTTGAAAATTTAACCCTATTGGGAACCAGGAATCTTGACGGAACTGGTAATTCTTTAAACAATAAACTCACCGGCAACAACGGCGATAATGTTCTCACTGGCGGCGCCGGTAACGACACCCTCGACGGAAAAGCGGGAAACGATCGGCTCCGAGGCGGTCTGGGAGACGACACTTATTTATATCGCCATCCCGGCTCCGTTATTGTCGAAAATCGGAATAAAGGCATGGATACCGTCAAAGCCTATTTCTCCTATGGTTTAGAGGAAAACTTAGAAAATCTGACCCTGATGGGCTCCGATGATTTAGACGGTATCGGCAACAGTTTGAACAATAAACTGACCGGTAACAGCGGCGATAACCTGCTTAACGGCGGCGCTGGCGCCGATAGTTTAACCGGGAAAGGCGGCGCGGATACCTTTATCTTTAACTTCAGTCAATCCCTCGTTACTGCTCCCGATTGGATTAAAGATTTTACTCTTGGGGAAGACAAAATCGACCTGCTCACCCAGGGCGGCGGCGCTATTAGTGCGCCAGTTAATTTCACCCGAGCCGCCGATAGTAAAGCGCCGACTTTAACGGAAGTAATGACCCAGGTCTTTACCGACGCTAACGGCGCCGTAGAAGGCAATCAAGCCTTAGGGATTAACAGCGCCGCTTTGGTGAAAGTGACGACTCCGGGTATTCGGGGGACGTATTTGGTTGTCAATAACAGCAACGCTTTATTCCAAGCGGATAAAGACTTGTTAGTTAACTTAACGGGTTTAAGCGGAGCTTTACCTGACTTCGGCGCTGTTCCTGTTGACAGTTTCTTTGTCTAAATTTAAAGGAAATGGTTCCCTATTACTCTGACTCTAGGGAACCTTCAGATAAGCAATCACAGAGGTGTATCATGGCTACTTTCACAATTACTCAAACGACCGATAACGGCTTAGGCGACACAGCGGGAACCCTCAGTTACGCTATTTTCCAAGCCAACCAACTAGCCGGGGACGATGCCATTGTTTTAAATAATGACGTTCGGTTAACCGGCGCTGTAGTTATTCCCAGCTTTATCGATAGCAATATCACCCTAAACGGAAACGGCTTCAGTCTCAGCGGCGATGTGAATAACAACGGGATTAACGATTTAGGGGATACCCGTCCTTTATTTATTAAATCCGGTATTATTTCGATTTCTAATCTTACCATTACCAACGGTCGCACCCAAGGGGAAAACGGAAGCGGGGGCGGAGCCGGTATGGGAGGCGGTCTTTTTATCTATGACGGCGCTGTGAGCTTAAGTA
>JBKCES010000313.1:0-8443 GCA_046304295.1 Cyanobacteriota bacterium
TATTGTAACTGGCGACCCCCAGCAGGCGAAACTTGCAGGGAAAAGGCGCCGCCATTAACGCCGTACTGCGGGCGCAAAGGTTGAATAGATGATTTGCGCTGACCTCGTCGGCGCTGGTTTTAAGAACGGCGCTGTTACAGAAGGCCCCCTGGGGCCCCGGCAGACCGGAATCCCCCAACCAATAGCCCCAATAGGTCTGACGGAGTAGGGGAAAATCCACAAAACCAAAAACTGGCGTCCCCCGATAGAGCAAACCCAAGGAAATGCCCCAGATGGGCAGTCCCCAGGTAAAATTTGTGGTGCCGTCAATGGGATCGATCACCCAACACCAGTCGTTACTCGGGAGAATATGCTCCGTTTCCTCCGTCAAAAAGCCGTGGTCGGGAAACGCCTCCCCCAGACGGCGCCGCAGTTCCTCGTCGCTCCAGTGGTCAGCCTCCGTCACCAGAGTGCCGTCGGCTTTGCGGGTGGCGCTCAGTTGGGCGAATTGGCTCGCTAGGCGGGAGCCGACGGCCTGGGTCTGGGTTTGGCAAACGTCTAAAACCTGGGTCCAAAAGGTTTCCATAACAACTACATTGGTATAGTGGATAAACTCCCCCCAGGGGCGCCTAAATAGTCATCATCACACACTTTAGGACTCTCCCGTGACCCCGGCTCCGCTTCCCGTTGCTTTTTCCCCTTGCTTGAGGGCGCTGATCGTCGGCTCCCGCCGGTCTTCCTGGTCTAAATGGGCCCGATGGAGCCTAGCCTCCTTCGGGATGACGGTGATGCTGGGTTGGGACGGTAAATTGGTTCTAGCCACCGGTGCCGGTTTAGGCAGTCTAGCGCTCGTTTTTTGGCTCCTCCAGTCTCCCCGGCGGCCCCAATGGCGCCAATGGCTCCGACAACCCCAGGGGCGTCTGGCCCTGGCGGCCGGGAGCGGGGGCCTAGTCAGTCTGGGAACCTATCTGGCGGCCAGCGCCTGGGCGGAATCGGAGCAAAAATGGTTGGCCGCCGGACTGATGCTCAATGGTTTAGGGACGTTGTTGACCTTGGCGCTGGTGGCCTGGCGCCTAGAGGGACGCCCCCGACCGAGAGAAGATAATCTAGAACGTATTTTCTTGCAATTCCTCCAAAGTGACGATCCCCTCCACCAGCGCCTGACCCTACGCCAACTGCGCAATTATTGCCAAACCTACGCCCTGACTCCCCAGGAGCAAAAAGATTTGGCCGATTATATAGAACTTCTGTTGGCTCGTAACCTAGACCCTCTCATTCGCCACGACTTACTTGAGCTACTGCCTGCGGCGCCCTTGCCGCCCTTACCCCTTCGTCAGCGCCAAAGGATGGTCGCCGAACCTAGGCTATAACAAAAACTCGTCGCCATGAAGGAGAGCGATAAGGCCGGTCATCCCGCCTCTGATTGCGGGTCGCCGACTCGTAATTCCGCTTCAAGCGCCGTTAGGTTAACTCGCCAATACTGTTCGCCTTCCGAGACGAGAATTCCTTGTTTTTGCAAGCGCCCCAGAAGGCGGGAAACGGTGACGCGGGTGGAGGCGATAGCCTGGGCGATTTGAGTATGGGTGAGGGGGAAGGGAATTTGATAGTCTTCCGAGCTAAATTCCCCCACCTCCCGACTGAGGAGAAGCCAAAAATAAAGCAAGCGCCGAAGGGTAGATTTTTGCGCCAACAGGGTCAACCACGCCAACTGGCTTTGGTGACGCTGATGAAATTGTTCCAAAATTTCTTGATAGAGCGCCGGCCATTGTTGCAGTTCCCGCCAATAGAGCCAGACAACTGCCGTTTCCGCTAAATGGGCGTAAACCCGCATTTCAAAGGGACTATGGCCGACGATGGTGTAGGGTTGTCCCGCCCGCCAAATTCCCAGAAGCGCCGGGGGAGCCTCCGGCGTCGGCGCGCTTAAGATCCGGACGGCGCCCTGATGGACGAGATAGAGAAGACCGGCGCGAGATGGTATGGGCTGATCCTTGCCAAAGCGCCGGTCCCGGTAGCGAGCCTGGCCCCAGGGGATCAAGTCCGACCAAACCGTAGGGGTTTCCGGGGCGTTCATGGCGGGGAGGCGGGCTAAGACGCGGGCTGATCTGCGGTCGGCGTCAGGCCCCGGCTGTCCAAAACCGCTTGCAGTTGGGCTTCTTCATCCTTAGATAGAGAGGTGCGGAGGACTTTGCCTCCGTATTTGCTGACGTCTTCCAGGACTTTATCCGGGGTGACTTTGCGCACTAAAACAAACAGCGCCGAAGATTTGGGTTGGAGGGTTTCTCCCAACTCCCGCATAAAATTATCGTCCACGCCGATGTCGCTGAGTGCACCTGCGAGGGCACCGCTGGCGGCGCCGATGGCCGCCCCAAAGAGGGGAGAAAAGAAAAGGGTGCCAATCAGCAGACCCCAAAAACCGCCGCTGGCGGCGCCGGCGCCGGTGAGGTTCACCGCTTGCTTGAGTTTGATTTTACCGTTGGAGTCTTTTACGACCACCGCGGCGTCTTCTAGTTCGATGAGGTGCTCCACCTGGAGTTTCGCCAGGGTCAAACGCACCTCTTCGGCCTTGTATTCGTTGTCGTAGGCAATGACAATCAGGTCGCTCATGGAGTTGTAACCAAAATTAGGGTCAGTCGTTGGCCATCCTAGCCTAGTTTGCCCCTAGGCGGCGGAAAAGTTAGTAATAATTGCCCACCTTGCGGTGATGAACCGCGGTCAATCCCTCCGTCTTAGCCACCCGTCCCTGGGTGACTTGGCTATAGACAATCCAATGGTCGCTACACTCCATACGGCTGACCACTTCCCCTTCCAGATAAGCTAGCGCCTCCGCCAGAATGGGAGAGCCGTTGGCGGCGGTTTGGGTTTTGACACCTTCAAAACGGTCGGCGCCGGGGGAAAAGCGTTTGAGGAAATGCTTCATCAGCGCCTGGTAGTTGTCTTCCTCCAGAATATTGAGGACAAAGCGGTCGCCCACCTGAAGGAGGGATTCGATGGCCCGATCCTTGGCCACCGCCACCGTAAAACCGGGAGGAGTAAAGCTGGCCTGGGCTACCCAGGAGGCCAACATGGCCCCTTTAACGGCGCCTTTTTGGGCCGTAATGATGTAGAGACCGCCGCTCAGGCGCCCCAGAGCCTTTTCCAGGTCGCTATCTAGGGATTTGAGTTGTTTAATTTTCTCCGCCTGGGCCAACTGTTGCCCCAGATCCGTCCCCGCCTCCTCGCAGAGTTGGTAGAGCGCTTCTGTGGGGGTTTCCTTAACCCGGATGGGGCTGAAGCCGGACTTTAAACCCAGGTCTAAAAGTTTGGTGTTGAGGGGGTCGATAGGTTCGTCGTCGCCGCCGTAGGCTTCAAAGAGTCCAAAGCGTTGTTTGCCGCTGGCCGCGGCTAGCAAGGTACCCAGATTGGCGGTCAAGGCGGAATTTTCGGCGCCGCTTAGGGGCGGCATTCCCAGCACAATCCCTCCGGCCCGACTCACGGTTTCCTGTAATTCCTGGGGGTCGCTGGAACCCAGATCCAGCATTTCCACCCCGACCCCGGTTTTCGTAATGCCCTTGGCGATACTTTGAGCTAAGCGGTCCCCGTAGCCATAGCCCGCTAGATAAAGGACGGCGACCATTTTCTCCGCCTGGCTCTGGGCCAGACTCCAGGTCTGGTAACGGTGCAGGAGTTCCTGAAGGTGATGTTTTAACAGGGGGCCGTGGCCGTTGGCCACCAGTTGAATGTCCCCTAAGCTGTCCATTCGTTTCAGCGCCGCCAAGACAGAGCGGGCGTTGGGCCCCATCAGGCAATCGTAGTAAAACTGGTAATCTGTCTCGATGGCGCTCAAATCCTCGTCAAAGGCCGCCTCGGAGCAGTAATGGAGACCGAAAACATCGCAGGTATAAAGAATCCCCGTTCCCCGGTCGTAGGTGAGCATGGTGTCGGGCCAATGGAGGTTGGGGGCACTGACAAATTCCAAACAATGGCCCCCGCCTAAATCCAGAGTGTCGCCGCTTTTGACCTGACGGCGCTCGAAGGACTGATGGACGAAATTATCTAAAAATTGCAGAGCCACTTTCGTTGCCACCACCGTCACCTGGGGCGCAAGTTGCAGAATATTTTTGACTAAACCGCTGTGATCCGGCTCCGTGTGGCTGACCACCAGATAGTCCAAACGACTGAGATCCACTAACCCCGCCAACGCATCGAGGTAAAGTTGGCGAAATTTGGCATGGGAGGTGTCAATCAGCGCCCGGCGCTCGCCTTCGATGTAGAAAGAATTGTAGGTTGTGCCGTTTTGTAGCCCAAATTCAATATCAAAGCGGTCCCGGTCCCAGTCTAAAGACCGTATGGCTCGGGTTTGCGGTGCTAGCTCGAAGGACTGGACGCTGAGGCGGGGAGACGAAACGACCATGGTTATACTCCTGAGCGAAAGTCAAATCTAAAGCTTTATGATAAAACGACCGACGGGCAAATTGTCAGGAGGATACCATATAAAAGTTTAGACAGTTTGAACCCGTAACAACAAAGCCGCCTATAATTTGGTCTAGAAAATGGAGCTAAGCGGACTCGAACCGCTGACCCCTTGCATGCCATGCAAGTGCTCTACCAGCTGAGCTATAGCCCCGTTTTTCACAGCTTTACAATCTTCTCCCACCTGCCTCCATTTTGTCAAGCCTTTTGGCAAAATTAACCTTATCGTTTTTTCTACAGACTCCTTATGCCTCCCCGCCCCCGTTTCCAGCGCCGTCTTCGGCCGCCCGGCGTTCAAGCGCCGAAGCCTTGGGGAGAGCGTTTAACCCAGCTCTGGGGCTGGTTTTTGCTCCTAGTTACGGTGGGACTCTTACTCAGCCTCATTCCCGAGCCTCTGACGGAACTGGGTCTTAATCCCTGGGCTTCTCCGACTCCAGAAACCTCTCGTTTAAGCCAAAGCCTGTGGCACTCGGGGTTTGAAACGGGTTTTCCGGGAGAATGGCTGACTCGGCGCCAAACGAAGCAACCCCAGGCAACCTTCCAGGCGGGGGGAAAACTTGCCGACTCCGGCCCGCCCCGTTGGACGATCCTCAACCCGGCGCAGGTTGGCTTAACGGGAATCACCGCCCCCGAGGGTAAGCATATTTACGCCGGTCAACTAACCCAAGCTCAAGAAACGCCGCCCCCGGCGCCCTATCCGGTTCTGGAAATGGAGGCGGCTAACCCCGCCTATTTAGCCGCGGAGCCTAAACCCCTAATTAATCAGTTTTATGTCTGGTTAGACTGGCCCAAGCCCGGCGCCGGGGAGGGCATCGCGCTCATGACCCTAGCCGCCGCGGAGGATTGGCAGGGGGTCAGTCTCCGGGTGAGCGGCGCCAAAGGGGAACTGGAACTGGTCGGCGCCGGCCCCTTGGGCGGATTTAAGACGGGAGACGGTTGGGAAGTTATCGCTCCCCTAGAGCCGGTTTCTTTACCCCAGCGCCGTTGGGTCAAGATGACCGTTTACCTCGACTACACTCAATCCTTATTGGTAGTCTGGATGAACAAAACCCCAATTTTTCAGGCCAATGGCGGCAGTTTGCTTCAGGCCCGCCAGAGTCCTTACCTAGTTCGAGCCCATTGGGGACTGGCCCCGGCGCCGACGGCGGGTTCGGCCCGGCTTTACAATGACGCCATCGCCCTCTGGACGCTAGAGGCTCCGTTGGAAAATTGGGAGGCGCCGCCGGCGCTAGGCGACGAGGAAGGGATCCTTAAACCGGTATGATCGGTAAAACGGAAGCCGTTATTTAGGAACGACCCGGCCCTATGAATAAACTCAATAAAATCAAAATTCTGATTATTGTCGGTCTAGCGGGCGGCGCCTTACTTCTGGCTGCAGCGTTACTCTTAACGGTGGGGCGCAATGTCGGTCAATTCTTTTTTGGCCGCGGTTTTGCCGAAGAGCAACTGAGCAGTTATGTCGCCAATGTCATGCAGGAAGAAGTGAAGGGTTCCCAGTGTCAACAGTGGGACACCGACGGTAATGGTTACGTTTCCTGCACCTACACCCTCGTCTCTCAACCCGGCAAACCCTACGCCATCGAATGCGCCGCCTGGGGGTTAGACGGTTTTCTCAACCGCGGCTGTAAACCCAAGTCCTATATTCCGTAACGCAAGACCCCTCTTGCAATGGGAGCATCTTATCTTTTGCATCGAGTGGGCCTCCCAACCGTTGCCCTCACCCTAAATCCCTCTCCCACTCTGGGAGAGGGACTTTGACTCCCCTTCTCCCAGAGTGGGAGAAGAGGCTGGGGGATGAGAAAAACAGATCCCCTGACAAATCTGAGATGCTCCCCGCCAAACATCCTCTAAGGAGTCGCCATGAAGGTTTCTGAAATTATGACCCAAACGGTCATCACTGTCCGGGGGCACCAAACCATTGCCGAAGCCGTGCGGTTGATGAAGGAATACGACCTCTATACCCTGATTGTCGAGCGCCGTCATCCCGAGGACGCCTACGGCATTTTAACGGAGTCGGACATCATTAAAAAAGTGGCGGCCTACGGTCGAGATCCCCGCCGGATTCGAGTTTACGAAGCAATGACTAAACCCTGTATCGTGCTCAATCCCGATTTAAGCGTAGAGTACGCCGCCCGGCTCTTCGCCAACGCCAATATCCGCTCGGCGCCGGTAATTCGAGACGAACTCTTAGGGATTCTTTCCGCCACCGATATTTTGGTGAAAAGTAACTTCTTAGCAGAGCCGAGGGAACATTCCCTCGCCCAGGAAATTGAGCAAGCGGTGCGGGAAGCCCGGCGAGTTTGTGACGAAAAGGGCCATAACGCCCCAGAATGTAAGGTGGCTTGGGATATTGTGGAAGAACTGCAAGCTGAAGCGGCCCACCAGCGGGCCGAGCGCCTAGAAAAAACGGCCCTCGAAGAATATTTAGAAGAATTTCCCGAGGCTTCTAGTTTTTTTGAATTGGATAACTGGTGTAGCGGTTAACTCCAAAGAAGAGAGTTTGCCCTAGCTTAAGGTTTATTTCTCGCCCTAAAAGCCTATGACCCTCATTGACTCCGACAGTCTCCACAATTTCGCTTTTATGGCCGGGACGCTTGTTTTTCTGGCCATTATCATCTGGGCGGTTTGGTTTGCTTTTAACATGGACTAATCGCTCCCTTTCCTGAATGCGAATGATAGATTGGCAAGAGTCCGCCCAGATGGCCCTGCGTTCCCTACTGGGCAGTAAACTCCGTAGCGCCTTGACCATGTTGGGCGTCGCCATCGGCAACGGCGCCGTGGTGGCCCTGGTCGCCGTCGGTCAGGGAACCAAGGAAGCGACCCTAGAGCAATTTCAGGCGCTGGGGCCCAATGTGCTCTTTGTTCGTCTCACCTCCACCCGCGTCCGTCGGGCCGCCTCCGCCAGCGCCCGCCCCCTATTGCTAGAAGACGCGGAAGCCATCGCCGCCAATGTCCCCGCCATCAAAGCCGTAGCGCCGGAATTTCACACCAGTCAACTGCTGAGCTACGGACGCCAGGCCCTCAACGCCCAGGTGATTGGCTCCACCCCGGAATATTTAACCGTTAGGAACTATCGATTGGCCGGGGGGCGCTTTTTTAACGAAGGGGATATGGAACGGAACCGCCGGGTGATGGTTCTCGGCGCTGGTATGGCCCGGCGCCTCTTTGGGGAAACCGATCCCCTAGGGAAAACCGTCCGTTTGCAGAATCAGAGTTTTTTGGTCATCGGCCTCCTCCAATCCAAGGGGGTTTTATTTGGGACGGACCAAGACGACCAAGTGGTGGTGCCCCTACCGCTTCTAAGTCGGCAGGTGGCGGGGCGCTTTTTTCCCTACGGTATTCCTTTAACGCTCATCGCTCTGCTGGCTAAGGATGAAGCCCATCTCCCTACCGCTCAATTTCAGGTGACCAATCTAATTCGTCTGCTCCACCCCGACGCCCGCGCCGACGATATTCAGATCACGCCCCAAAACGGACTCCTGGAAACCACCCAAACTGCCAATCAAGGGCTGACCCAGATGTTGGCGGCCATCGCCAGTATTTCCCTGCTGGTGGGGGGCATCGGCATTATGAACATTATGTTAGTCTCTGTGACGGAGCGAACCCAGGAGATCGGCCTGCGCAAAGCCCTCGGCGCTCGGGAGGGTGATATTTTATGCCAGTTTTTGATTGAAGCCGTCATTCTGGCTTGTCTGGGGGGAGCCTTGGGCGTTGGTGCGGCGGTGGCGGGAGTTTTAGCCGCGGAAAGTCTGGCCCTAGCGCCGGTGAGCTTATCCCTCTCCGCCATTGTTTTGTCCCTCGCCGTTTCTAGTGCTATTGGTCTAGGGTTTGGGGTTTTACCGGCCCAGCGAGCCGCGCGTTTAGATCCGATCCGGGCGCTGAGGAGCGGTTGAGCCGTGGGTGGGACAGGGCGGCGCTGAAAGGGAGCGATCCAACCAGCCCTGGGCCTGTTGGATGTGAGCGAGGGCTTCCTGAGGATTGTCCTTGAGGAGGTAAACCAAGGCGGCGCCTAAGT
>JBKCES010000314.1:0-15173 GCA_046304295.1 Cyanobacteriota bacterium
CTAGTGAGACTGTCCTCAACTTTTTCCGTCAGGACTTCCGCTAGGGCGCGGCCCAAAAAAAAAGCGTGGAGGGCGGGATTTTGCATAATCTCAGGTACCGAAAATAGATTTTGTAAAGAATTATAACGTTTCTACTCGGGTTTCTCCTCCCCGCCCCGGGAAGATGGGGGCCCCACGGGCCAATCGCCCTCGGAGGGAAAGCTTTGCTCCGAGCGGAGGGGCCCCTGCTCCGAGTCGGCGCTAGACCGTAACGCCAATCCCAGCCCGATCCCCGTCGCCAGCGCCAAGGCGCCGCTGAGACCTAAAACTTCGAGCCAATGAAGGCGTTGCGGAAAAAGTGACATGGCTAAAATTCCGAGAATTCTCTGTCTCAGCACTGTAAAGACGGCGTCGGAGGTCTGTCAAGGCGGTTATCGGCGCTCAGGCTTTAAATAGATCGGCGATCCGCTCCTCAAACTCAAAAAGGACGGCGCGGTTCCGGCGATTTTCAGGTCATCATAAAAAACTCCCCAATTTTTGGGGAGTTTTAAGGGGTCAATCGAGAAAGAGAGAAAACGCGACATCGAGGGGAGTCAAGACCTTTAGCTATCCCCAGAACCGGGGCTGGCGGAGGACAATTTCTAGCGGCCTCGCGGTTCCACCTCTAATCTTCTTCGTCTTCACTACCCACCTGCTTGAGATGGATATGTTTGTAACCGAGTTTGATGATAAATTCATCGCCAGACTTTAAGCCCATTTGCTCCGTGTAGGTGGAGCCAATGACGATCTGGCCGTTTTTGTGGACGCTGACCCGAAAGGTCGGCTCCCGGCCCCGGCCGTCTTTAATTCCCCCTGGATCGAGGGGAACCCCTTTGGCCGCAAGCACCGCATCATAAAAGTCAGTTAAATTGACCCGGACTTGACCGTCTTTGGTGGTGGAGTAATACCCGCAGGCTTTAGCGGTTTCGCGGCGGGGCAAATGGGATAGCTCCTTCACTTTTTGCAGGAGAGCTTTCCCCGTCAAAGGAATAGCAGTTTCTATCATAAGGCTTTAATTTTCCTCAATCATGGGGGAGGGAGTCGCATTTGCGAACAAAATTGATCACACTTAAAAATATAGCGCTTAATCCTAGCTAAATCTCGCTGAGCTTCAAAAATCTTAAGGTTACGAATTTTTGGGGAAAAAGGGCAAATCCTAGTAAAGTCGGCGCTTTCGGTCTGAAGAGGAGGGGGTCTTTTCCGTAGATTCACATGGATCTCCAGACCCGTTCCGGCGCCGATTTGGGCTGAATTCTCGTATTTTTACCGGGACACCTCTCCTCTACTAGCAATCAGCGCCGGAAGTCAATTTATTTTCATCATGCCCAACCGTAGAGCCATGACCTCGATCGAGTCAATGGACAACTCCGTTGTGGCAGGACAATCTCCCCCGAATGAAGCTACGCCCCAGAGGCTGGAAATCCGCTCTAGCAGCGCAAGGATGATCCTCCCAACTTCCTTAGAAAGGCTACCGTGTACACAGACTCTTCCGCAAAACTGCCTTTCCCCCCCCGGCCCCCCAAGTTTGGGGGGAGATTGAGGCTTTTTTGAGTTCAAAGTCCCCCAGAATTGGGAGATTTAGGGAGCGAGATAAGGTCAATAACAAAACTAAAGACTCGTGTGTACACCGTAGCCTGGAAAGAGGGGAGAGAACCGGAGTCTATTCATGATTTACCTAGGCTCGTCATAACTGATAACTGAAATCTGTCATCTGTCATCTGCCCCAGCGCCGTCTCTAAGTGTTTCGCCAAGGTCGGCGCTGGTAGAGGCCCCAAGAGATGGCTCCAGGGTAAAATCCAGTCCCGGGGCCAATCCTGATGAACATAAAAATCTAGGGGCGGCAATTGTCCCCGCAGTTCCTTAAAGGCCCGTTTATAACTACCCAGGCTGTCCCCGTAGTCCCGCGTTAAGAGGAGTAAGGGGGTCAAGCGCCGGTCGCCCCGAGAGAGGAGCGCCTGAATTACTGACCATTGGTAACTCTCCGGGCGAAAGTCCACCCCTAGGGGCCGCAGATGTTTTTGGAGCCATTGCAGGCGCTTTTCCGCCGCCGGGTTCACCCCCAACCATTGGAAAGGGGTGTGGGATTTGGGCACAAAGGCGCTGCAACCAAGGGTTAAACGGAGACCCGGCGCCGTTTTTTTCAGTTGTTTAAACAGCGCCGCCGTGGCCTCTAGATCGTCTAACGTCTCCCCCGGAACCCCAGCCATACCGTAGAATTTCAGCCCCTTCAGCCCCCCGGCCCTGGCGTTGGCCGCGGCGGTAAAAATTTCCTCCTGCTCCAGTTTTTTATTGACAATGCGCCGGATCTTTTCCGAGCCGCTTTCAATGGCGATGGTCAGGGATTTACTGCCCCGTTGGGCTAGGGTTTGGGCCAGTTGGGGGGTGACGGTGTTGGTTCGCACGGAGGCTAAGCTCAAACGCACGTCCTGGTATTGGGGCTGGGCGAGGTAATTTAAAAGATCGCTAAATTCCGGGTGTTGACTGACGGAAGCGCCGAGGAGACCCAGGCGCCGGGTTGCCTTTAGTCCCCGTTCAATGGCGGGGATCAGTGAGCCTTCTAAATTCGCCGCCCGAAAAGGCAGGGTTAAATAGCTGGCTAGGCAAAAGCGACACATCTCCGGGCAACTGCGGGCCACTTCCGCCATAAAAATATTTTCCCAAGCCGCCGCCGGGGTGACGACGCTGGAGGCTAAGAGGGTGTCGCCCCGGTAGGTCTGTTTCTGGACGGTGGCGGGAATGGCTTGATCCTTGGGGGTAATGGCAGTGATGGGCCCCGTGGCCTCGGTATAGGTCACCGCATAGGCGCTGGGGACATAGATCCCTGGAATCTGGGCCAGCGCCGTTAATTGTTCCTCCCGGTTTTTCCCTCGGATATTTTGATAGGCTTCGGTAAAGTTAGGGATTAAGGTTTCCCCGTCCCCCAATAAAATGAGGTCGAAAAAGTCCGCAAAGGGTTCGGGATTGGCCGTGAGAACCGGGCCGCCGCCAAAGACCAGGGGATGATTTTCTCCCCGCTCCGTCGCCAGCAGGGGGATATTTAATCGCTCCAACAGGGTCAGGATATTGCCGTAGTCCAACTCCCAGGAAAAAGAAAACCCCAGTAATTCCGGCGCTCTGGGTAAGTCCTCCCCGCAGTCTAAAAATAAGCGACTAACTTCTAGGTCTTCTCGACTAGCGAGGGCGGCCCAAACCGTCTGGTAACCGAGGCTAGTAATACCGACGCTGTAGATGTTGGGAAAGGCGAAGATTAAAGAAACGGCGCCGGGTTGGGGCGAAGCAGGGGTAAAAAGTAGGGTCTCTCCCTGGGGAATGGCCATGGCTAATCCCCGCTAATCAGCGCCAACAATTGCTCCGTGGAGACCTTGCCGCTCAGGTCGGCGCCTTCCAGAAGGCTATCCGCTAGATCTCGTTTTTGGTGGTGGAGATCGACGATTTTTTCCTCAATGGTGTTTTTCGCCACCAGACGGTAAATGGTGACGGGGCGCTTTTGCCCAATGCGGTGGGCTCGGTCGGACGCTTGATCCTCCACGGCGGGATTCCACCAGGGGTCCATGTGGATCACATAGTCAGCGGCGGTGAGGTTTAAGCCCGTGCCCCCGGCCTTGAGGCTAATTAAAAAGACGTCCCCTTCCCCCCGTTGAAAAGCTTCCACCCGTTGTTGTCGGGCCTTCATGGGGGTGGAGCCGTCTAGGTATTGGTAGTGAATCCGGCGCTGGTCGAGGTAGGCCCGGAGGATGTTTAAATGATCCACAAACTGGCTAAAGACTAGGGCCTTGTGACGATTTTCCAACAGTTCCCCCACAATTTCCCCAAAGGTTTCCAGCTTGGAACTGGGAATGGCGCTCTCCGGCAGAATCAGACTGGGATTACAACAGGCCCGGCGCAGGCGCATAATTTCCGCCAAAACTTGTAGGTGTTTAGCACCGGGATCGGCCTCGCTGTTTTCCAACTTGCTCACCGCCTGACGCCGGAGGGCTTCGTAGAAGGCCATTTCCTGCTGGCTCAGTTCCACCTGCAACAAAATTTCCGTGCGGGGGGGCAATTCCTGGAGAACTTGAGATTTAGTCCGCCGGAGGATAAAGGGCTGGATCAAGCGCCGCAGTTGTTGGCGGGCGGGTTTGCTTTGCAGGCGCTCGATGGGATTGGCGAACCGCTCGTTGAAACTTTCCAAGGATCCCAGCAGGCCGGGGTTAATAAAACGGAAGAGGTTCCAGAGTTCCCCTAAATGGTTCTCAATGGGGGTGCCGGTGGTGATCATCTTGAACTGAGCCTGGAGACTCATGGCGGCCTGGGAGCGTTTGGTGGCCATATTTTTAATGGCTTGGGCTTCGTCCAGCACAATCACCTGCCACTCCACCTGGGCCAAAAGCTCCGCCACTTCTTCCTGTTGTAGTAGCCCGTAGGTGCAGACCACCAGATCAAAAGGCTGTAAATTCTCCAGCGCCGAAGCCCGGTCGCCGGCGCCGAATTGGCAGGGATTCAAAGTGGGGGCAAAGCGCCGGGCCTCTGCGATCCAGTTGGGACAGACGGAGGTGGGCGCCACAATTAGAACCGGCCCCGACGCCGCCCGGGTCAAGATTAAGGCCAAAGCCTGCACGGTTTTTCCTAAGCCCATATCGTCCGCCAGACAGGCGCCGACGCCCCAATGGGCCAAGCGGGCTAACCATTGAAAACCTTCCAACTGGTAGTCCCGCAATTCCGCCTGGAGGGTGGAGGGCACTTGGGGATTAAGATCCTTCATCTCCCGGATGCGCTGGCAATGTTCCCGCCAATGGCGGTCCGCCTGTAGATCCTCCACTTCGTCAAAGAGGTCTTCCAGCGCCAGCGCCGCTAAGGGATTAAAACGGCGTCCCGCTCCCTGCTTATCGGAGAAGGCCTTTAACTCCTCTAGGCGCTGGCGAAACTCCTGGGTGAGCGCCACAAACTGGCCGTCCGCCAGGGGAATAAAGCGCCCCGGACTTTGCTCCAGCAGATCCATCAACTGCTGAAGATTGAGCACTAAGCTATCGTCAATCCGCAATTCTCCCTCCGCCGCGAACCAGTCCCGCTGGCGGTTGATGTTGAGGTTAAATTGCCCAAAGCCAGCCCGCTGGTGCACCCGTAGTTTTTCTCCCTCCGGCCATTCCACCTTGACCTCTTCCCCCAGGTCTTGCAGTTCCAAAAGCAGTTCTAGACAGTGGTCCGGGTCTTCCAATAACCATTCCTCCCCCTCGCCGTCCTGAAGCGCCAAGGTGGGACAGGCTTTGATCACCGCTTTGGCCTGGCGACTTTCTTCTGCCAAATCCCGGCGAGTCTGGTAACGAGTGCCGTTAATTTCCGTAATCAGGGTCGCTCCCCCTTTCCCGGGTTGGCAGTAGGGGCCGGCTTCTCCAAAGGGCCGGGTTAACAGCGCCGCCTTTAGACCCCCGCCTAGGGGCAGGAGATGGATGTGGGGCAGACTGCTGGCGGGTAGTTCCTCCGCGTTCTCGGCTCCGCCGCCGATGTCGGAGTGGATGGTGACTAAACTGGCCAAGGAATTAATGGCGCTGAGGACTTGATCCTGGGCCGCTTCGGGAACCTCTAGGCGATTTTTCGACCCCAAAATAGTGGCGATCTGCTCGTGTTGGGGGGTGAGGGTAATCACCTTTAAACGGGTTAGACCGTCCCGAAGCACAAGAATCTTATCCGCCATCGCTAAACTGGGCTGGAGTTCCAGAACCAGGCGCCCGGAGCCAGTATTTTTGACCAACAGTTCCGGTTCCCCGGCGATGACTTCCACTTGCACCGCAGGTTGCTCGTCGAGAAAGACATAGGGATGACCAACGAGAGCACTAAAGGCCAAGTCACCGAACTCATAGTCCACTTGACCGTAGTAGCCCCGATGGGTCGTTTCCAGATGACCGCAAATGCGCCAGTCCTGGGGCGTCAGGTAATCCAGCTCCTCCGCCTGTTTATTCAGGCGCTTGAGGGCCACGGCCCGGCCCGCGGTCCATTCTCCTTTTTTACTCCAGGCCTGCTCCCTGGGGGCGAGACTAAATTCCGTGGGGCCGTGGAGGGTCACAAACCAGGCTAGGCGCTTAGCCACGGCCGGGGCGTTTTCCGTTGCCGGCGCCGTCGAGGGGCTCTTGGCTAACTGGAGCAGGGCGTTCAACGACAACTCCCAGTCGCTCTGGGGTTTGATTAAATCCAAGATCGTCCCGGCTTTCTCTTCCGCCCGCCATTCCTGGGCGATTTTTCCGTAGGCGTCCTTGCGCTCGGATTCGCACCGGGAGAGCAATTCCGCCATCTCCGCGGAGACCCAATCATAACCGGCCCGGAAAGCCCGGCGCTGGAGATCCTGGGCGTAGTTAATCAACGGCGCTTGATTGTCCAACTGGAGCCAGTAGGTGACAATCAGCTTAAGGAAGGTAATCATCCCCTCTTCCTGGGGCCGGGGACGGCAAAGGTTACGGAGAATCTCTAACTTCTGCCGGTCTCCTCTCTGCCAGGCGGAGAAGAGAAAGAGAATATAGTAAATCTCGTGGAGCGCCTCCCCGTCCGTTAAGGAAAGGGCGTTATTGAGATAACCGACGGCCTCAACTAGTGTAGAAGTACCGGGTCGAATCAACAGCAACCCGTAGAAAACCCCCGACAGTCCGGGCAAAATCACCTTGCGCTTGCGGGTCTGTTTCTTAAAACTGGCCAGCGCCTTTTGATAAGCCGCCTGGGCGGGTTCATACTCCCCCTTGAGGAAGGCCAGGGTTCCCTGATAGAGAAAAAAGTAACTGGGATGAAGATCTAGGGGGGTTTTCTCCAAATAACGCAATAGCTGGGAGAGTTCCGCCAATTCTCCCCGCAAGATCATTTCCTGGCAGAGCAGAAGCGCCAGTTCCGCCGATTGAGTCTCGGGATCGCTGACTCGATCCCTTAATAACTCGTAGCTCTCCTCCGCTGGGGTCAGATCCGCCGCCGCCTTTTCCAGCTTAGCCGCCATCACCCGCTCCAAAAACGGCGCCGAGAGGCTGGCGATCCACTCCCAATCCGGGGGATTATCCGCCATCTCCAATAACAGCGCCGTTAAGCTGGGGCATCGACGGCTGGAGGAGTAGTAATTAAAGTCATGAAACTGTTGCTCGATAAAGGCTAAATCCTGCTGATAAACGCCAATACGGGCCTCCCGAATTAGTTCTCCCTCATGACGAAAGGTGCGGCGCTGTTGGGAGCCATAGCGGGAAATGGGACGGATTTGCTCCACCAGATCCGCCAGTCGGCTATAGACGCCGGCTTTGACTGCGTCCCGAGAGGCGATTTCCCGGAGCGGCGCCGGACAGGCGGGGCCTTTTTTTAGCTCCGCCAGTTGCAAGCGGCTGAGTTTTTCTACGATCGATTTGACAGTGCCGACGGTGAAAGCCTTACCCTGGGAGTCCCGATGACCGAGACTATTGAGACATTGAGCCAGATCGGTATAGGTGGCGGCTTCGTAAAAAACGGCCAACAAACGGACAATGGTCTTTTCCAACTCTGACAAGGCTTGATACTGGCGCTGGAGACTCTGGTAGGTTTGGGCGGAAACGGCGCTCATGGCAAACAGGATTCAATTAGCGGCAAGGCTCCAGGTTGGGAGCTTTAGGGGCGATCCCTTACCATACCCTATCTTTAGAGCGTTTGTCAGATCTGTGCGCCCTTCTTTTGGGCTACCGTGTATACACAAATGTCAGAATCCCCCCTAGCCCCCCTTGGAAAGGGGGAAAAACTTCTCAAAGTCCCCCTTACAAAGGTGGATTGTCCCACTGAGCAACGCCGAAGTGTAGGGGGATCAAACCCAATAACTGAGTCTTTAACCAATATCTGTGTAAACCGTAGCCTTTTGGGGCCAATCCCAGAACTGTCAGGGAAATGTTAAGAATTGTTGCGACTTCGAGATCTTTTTGCTAAGGTGTGCTTGCAGGAGCAATTTCCACGCTGAGTTAGTCTTGGAGGCGTTATTCCGATGCTCTATGT
Organism: Cyanobacteriota bacterium; assembly: GCA_046304295.1. Classification (GTDB taxonomy): domain Bacteria; phylum Cyanobacteriota; class Cyanobacteriia; order Cyanobacteriales; family Microcystaceae; genus Synechocystis. The sequence continues at coordinate 7,978 of JBKCES010000314.1, forward strand.
TCTAGGTTGTTTACGGCTGAGCGCCGATTGAAGTTCGGCTTGACTCGGGGCGCCGAGGGATTAGGCCCCCATTTTTCCAGTCTTTAGCTTATTTTTCAGAGTCAATCTCTCCCCTGTCCGGGTCTGTCGGCTTTAGGGTGAGCGCCTTTTCCCTTCATCCGGGACGGCGCTTTTCCAAAGAACGTCAACCCCAGATTTCTAGTCCTAGGGGCGGGATTCGACCTCACCGTATTTGGAGGTGGTTGTTATGAACCTTTCCGCTCAAACCGCTCTAGTGACCGGCGCTTCTCGGGGCATTGGCCGCGCCATCGCCCAGGAATTAGCCCGGCAAAATCTCAAGACCTTAATTCTCGTCGCTCGCAACGAAGACCAACTGCGCCAGTTGGCCGCCGAGTTAACCGGGGATCGCCCCGATCTGCAAACCGCCGTGGTTCCCCTAGATCTGACCGACCCCATCGCCGTCAACACCGCCATCGCCCGAGTCTGGCGGGATTACGGCCCCATCGACCTGTTGGTAAACTGCGCCGGGGTGGCCTACCAAAGCCCCTTTCTCCAGAGTCGTTTTCCCCAGGTCTATCAGGAAATTTCCCTCAACCTCTTGGGTCTCTACAGCGTCACCCGTTGTGTCGCCCGGCGCATGGTCTCCCAGGGGGGCGGCGTCATTGTCAACGTCTCCAGTTTGATGGGCAAAGTAGCGGCGCCGACCCTGGCCACCTACTCCGCCACTAAGTTCGCCATCCTCGGTTTTAGCGAGGCCCTGCGGGGGGAACTGCAAGCCCATAATATTAAGGTGATCACCCTTCTGCCCACCCTGACGGACACCGATATGAGCCGCAACCTACAACGCTACCGCTGGGTCAAACCCATGACCGCCGGTCGGGTGGCCCAGGCCCTAGTCCGGGGACTGCGGCGCAATCAAAGCGAGATTGTGGTGGGCTGGCAGAGTCATTTAGCTCTCCTCTGCCAAAAAACGGCGCCCTGGTTGCTCCAGCGGATTCTTCTCCTAGCGATGCCCCAATCGGTTTAAAGATCCGCGTTGAATTGCTGTTGAACGGGAGCAAAAAATCAACAGCCGAATGTGGGGTCAGCAAACAAATTCGCTAGCTTCTGGGCTTCCCGACGGATGTCGTGTTCTTGACAAACCAACTGGCGTCCAGCTAAGCCCATTTCGGTTAAGCGCTCCGAAGTCGTCTGGAGAACCTCTGCCAGCGCCGTCGCTAGGGTGTCCACATCTCCCGCTGGGACTAACCAGCCAGAGACTGCGGGTTGAATCAGTTCGGGAATCCCGGCGATATAGACGCTCAGCGCCGGCCGTCCCAGGGCGAGACTTTCCATTAAGACCACGGGTAAGCCTTCGGCGAAACTGGGGAGGATCATGGCCCTAGCTCGGGTAATTTGTTCTTTTACCTCCGCCTCTGTGGCCCAGCCAGTAATGGTGACGTAATCTTGAAGTCTTAAATCCTCAATGGCCTGTTCAATGGCGGGACGCAATGCGCCGTCTCCCACCAGAATTAACTCGGCCTTAAATCCTTTTTGAATCACTTGGGCGAGGGCTTGGAGCAGTAACAGCTGGCCCTTTTGCTCTGTCAGCCGCCCCACGCAGACCAACCTCGGCCCGTCAGGAACAGGGGTCGGTTCCTGGGTGAGGAAGCTGGGGTCTAGGCCGCAGTGAACAATCTGGATTTTGGGCCAGTGGGAATAGTCGCACCAACGGTAGAGTTGGCTCCGACCAAAGGAACTGACGGCGACGACAAATTTGGCCTGTTTAATCTTTTCCGGTAGGGCGATGGCAGAGACTTTATCAAAATCCTCCGGGCCGTGGACGGTAAAGCTATAGCCGGGGCCGCCCAGGGATTGGCAGAAGAGGGCCACCGTGGCGGGATTGGAGCCAAAGTGGGCGTGGAGATGGTCGATTTCCCCCTGGGTTAACCACTGTTTTAAAACGCAGGCTTCGGCGAAATAAATGAGGTTAACCAATAACCCCCGGTCGGAACGCCAACCGACCCGGCCGCAGAGCGCCAAGGTTTTGGCAAAAGCGCCGGGATTCTGGGTCAGAGTCAACAGAACAGCGCCGAGAATCTTGAGGGAAGGCGTTTGCAAAATATAGGTCGTTTTCTCCGCTTCCTCTAGGTCTTCGGCGTCCACCAGGGTATCGTTCCAAGTACGAATGGAGTAACGCTGAACCTCGTAGCCCAGCGCCTCCAGCGCCTGGATCTCCCGGCGGATAAAGCTGAGGCTGACCATCGGGTAGGAATTGATCAGGTAAGCCAGTTTCATGGTCTTGGCCATAGTCCCCGAATAACGTCCATTTGCTCCATGACCTGGAGCGTGTCTCCCAGGGGCATGGCGGCGCTTTGGGTTTGTCCCTGTTGTAAACAGCGAGTCGCCTCGGCGGCTTCGTAGAAGTAGCCTTTGCCCAGGTGGGGAAGAAAGCGAATTTTAGCTTGACGTTGACGGTTACCCCGTTGCAAACGCTGGAGCAGAGCGGCGCCGAGGGCGTTGCCCTGAAGTCGGCCCAGTAATTTTTGTTTACTGCCGGGGGGACTAAAACCGGGAACCGGGGTCGAGGGGAGGTCAAATTGCGTTAAGCGGTAATGGCTAGGGAAGTAGAGCGGCGCTTCGATCTGGATTTGTCCCTGGGTTCCCAGAATAACGGCGCTGTTGGTTCCGTAGGTCTTGAAGGTGGCTAGCAGACTGGCCTGCAAGCCATCGCCATAGGTTAAGTTCACTAAACACTGATCCTCCACCCCCGTGGGAGCAAAGAGCGCCTGACTCTGGATCTGAGCGGGAGCGCCGAAGAAATACTGGGCTAGGGAGAGTAAATACACGCCCCGGTCTAATAAAGCGCCGCCGCCCTCGGGAGCGTAAAACCGGCTCTGGGGATCGTAGGGGACCGGGTAGCCAAAGTCGGCTTGGAAGTAGAGGGGCTGGCCGATTTTTCCCTCGCAGAGCAGGGTTTTGACTTTCTGGATTAAAGGGTTAAACCGAGTCCAAAGTGCCTCCATCAAAAAGAGGTTTTTGATCTGGGCGAAGGCGATGATTTCCCCGGCCTCCTGGGCGTTCAGCGCCAGGGGTTTTTCGCACAAAACCCCTTTACCGGCGCTCAGCGCCGACAGGCAATCTTCTTTGTGGCGGCTGTTAGGAGTGGCGATATAGATCAGGTCTAAATCGGGAGCGGCGACGAGATCGGCGTAACTGGCGTAGGTTTGGGGAATTTTAAAGGCTTGGGCGAAAGCTTGGGCTTGACTGAGACGGCGAGAAGCGACGGCCCCCAGTTCGGCGCCGGGAACAAGGGCTAAATCCTGAGCGAAATCGGCGGCCACGGCGCCGGTTCCGAGGAAGCCCCAACGAATGGTTTTAGACATAAAAGTGAAAAATAAACTGGAAACATTACAGCGCCCAGGGCATCGGTTCCACGGGGGCAAAGGTTGTTGTTAAACGATAGGTGGAACTCTCCGTCAGGGCGTTTTGGATGGCTAGCACCATTTCGTTCACATGGAGACTATAGTCGGCGCCGAGACGACAGGGGCGGTTTTCCTGAACGGCGCTGGCCAACTCCGCAATCCCCCGACAAAAATCCATCTGTTGGGAGCCTTTATAGGCGTATTTTTTTGGCCCCGGCCCCACCAAGGGACAACGCTCCGGGATAGGAGAAGTAATGCGGGAGCGCCGGATGGTAATTTTCCGTTTAATAGACACTGGCGAGCGATAGAACCAGGCGTCTTTCATCTGGAGAACGCCCCGGTCGCCGATAATCCGTAAGCTGTGGTCGTGGGGTGCCACAATGCTACAGGTGAGCCGGGCTACGACGCCGGACTGGAATTGGACGCAGGCAACGGAAAAATCCGGCGCCTTGTTCTCCAACGGGACGGGCGTTTGTTTATCGGGAATAAGACAGGATGAAAAAGCGGTCACTGATTGGGCCGGGCCAAAGAAAGCGGGAAACCAAGTTAGATAATATCCGGCGTGCTCCAGGGTGCAACCCACCTCAAACTCGTCCTTGTAGGGCCAGGGCGTGCCGGAGGCGCTGAGCCACTTTTCGTAGGGCATCTGGTGCACCATGTCGTCGTCCATCTCGGCGTAAACCAAGCGCACGGTTCCCAGTTTCTCTTCCCGCAGGGCTTTCCAAATGGTTTGGGCCGTTTCCCCCAACAAACTACAGGGCGCCGAGGCGAGATACAGTCCCTTCGCTTCCGCTAAATCGTAGAGCGCCTGGGCCTCCGGCAGGCTCATGGCCAGGGGTTTTTCCGAGTAGACGTGTTTGCCGGCGCCGAGGCTGGCCTGGGAAACTTGAAAGTGACTGCCGGGATTGGTGAGGTTGACCACAATCTCCACCTGGGGATCGGCTAAGAGTTCCTCCAGCGTCGGGTAAACCGGGACGTCGTAGAACTCAGAAAAGCGCCGACTCCGTTCTGGGTCTCGATCCATCACCCCCGTTAACTGGAGTTGGGGATGGAGTTTTAGGGTGGCGAGGTAGTAGTCCGCCACAAATCCGCAACCGACGATGGCGATCCGCATTTTGCTTTCCCAGGTCTCTGCTAGCAAGTTCAAAATTCACGATTAGCATAGGCCAAAATGGTTGTCGGTTTAACGGTCAACTCTCCCCCAGCAGTAGCGTTAATCCGGCGCCGATTCCAGACGATTGAGCCAAGTCTGGGCGTCTAACCCCAAACGGATGGTTAAATCCGACGCCAGATCCCCGGTGGAGGAGACTTCTAGTCGTCCTAAACCGAGGAGAGTCTGAAGGTGTTGGGCGTTATTTAAATCCCCCTGTTGGGGCAGGATCTCCGTCTCCGACAACAACTGCGGTGCTTCTTGACCAACGTAAATATTATGGTAACCCTGACTGCGGAGATAGTTACGAAACTGACGGACTAATTGGGGATTATCAGTAGCGTTTTGCAGGGCCACCGTGAGGTAGGCCGGCGGGGTTAAGGGGCGTTCTTCCTCGACCTGAGCGTCAAAATATTGCTCGGCGACTCGACGCCGTCCAGATTCCGAGAGAATCCAATAACTCACGCCTTCAAACTCCTCCGGCTGGCTAAAGCGACCGGGAAGCATGACCATTTGCACCTTTTCCCGTTGCAGTTGACTGCCAAAATTGGCTAGGGCGAGGATTTCTTCGGAGCTGAGGTTGGTGTCCACCGATTTTTGCAGAATACCGATGGCCTGGGGAATCCGGGTAATCAGCGCCGGATTACTGAGCCGTTTTTGCAGGGCTTTCAGGAGAATTTCCTGACGCTGGACGCGGCCAATATCACCGTTGACATCATTGCGAAAGCGGGCAAACTGTTCCGCCTGGTCGCCGTTGAGAGTCTGGAGGCCGGCTTTGAGGTTAATTTCCAGCTTTTGAGTCTGGTCTCGGTACTCCATGGGCGTCGGCACAAATACTTCCACGCCCCCCACTAGATCCACCAATTCCCGGAAGGCGTTAGTGGTGACTCGCACATAGCGGTCGATGGTCACCCCTTCCAGGGTGTCGCTGACCACCTCCGCGGCTAGTCGGGCGCCGCCGTGGACGTTGGCATCATTGAGCTTGGTATAACCCACCTGGGGGATCAAGACCCGACTATCCCGGGGCAAGGAGAGAACCTTGGCGCTTTGGGTTTCAGGATCGAGGCGCAGGAGGAGCATGGTGTCGCTCCGGCCGCCAAAGGCTTCAATTCCCTCCGGTGGCGCATCCTCCACCCGGTCGATGCCGAGGATTAGTAGGTTAACGGGCCGGGTAAGATGGTAGGGCAAAAAAGATTTGGGCCCGGACGGCGCCGTTTCGCCTTTGAACCAAGAGATCCCAGGCAGATCCGCCAATGTCCAGGGAGATAAAAAGCCGGCGCCTAAGCCCCCCATCAGTCCGAAACTGGTTACAGCACCGACGCCCAAACCCCAGAGTAGCCCTTTCAGTAGAGAACCCCGGCGCTCAAAGACCCGCCCTAGGTTGAAGCGAGGGTTGGGGCGGGTGAATTTGACCTGGGACGAAGGCCGATATTGGGAGCGAAGACGTTTCTGACGGGCGGGAGGAGAGAAGGACTCAGCGCTATTAGCCATAGAATTTTCAAAGATCCGCAACGACCGCAGTCCCAGGAGAGAGATTTAATCCTATGACTCTTGGTCTAGGGGGGAGTTCCCAGGGGGAAATCAAAAAAGCCCTCTGAGTATAACAGCTTAAGAACGAATTAACGGTTGGAGAAAACCGGTCACAGTGCCGTGGGAGCGTCCGTTAGACCCTGGTTCTCCAATAGCCCCCAGAGGAGCCATTGGGCTAGGTCGAGCAAACCCCGGCGCCAGAGAGAAACGGGTTCCAGGGTCGGCTGTTGGCTTAAAAGGATTAAAGCTCCGTTAGCCAAAGCTTCCGTTAAATGACCCCTGGGGGGGGACTCGGGGCGGGGCTGGGTCAGGGCATCGAGGAGGGCTAATTCGTTCCGCCAGAGCACCTGCTCGGAAGGGGTTAAGTTCCAGACTTCCGGTTCGCCCCAATCCCTGGGACGGTTCTGCCGCCAGCGCCAAAGTTGAACGTGGACGTATTGATAACTGCCCCAGGGGGGCGGCGCCGTTAGACCGATTTTTTCCGGGGGGGGAGGTAGGGACTCTAAGGCTTGAATCACCCCTTGCCACCAGGGCGCCGTCTCTCGGTGAGTTAAACGCCAGCGGAGCCATTCCCCGTCTTTAATCTCCAAAGTTAACGGTAGTTCTAAAGTCGGCGTTAGGGTTAAACAGCCCGGTAGCGCCCCCAACGGCAACGCTCCGCCCAGTTGTCGGGGTAGGGGAGAGTGGTAACACCAATCCTCGGCGCCGACCTGGGGGAAAAGGGGTAGAGCGAGGCTTGTTAACCGGGGGAAAGAGGGGGTTAAGGTTCGCCGTAGTTGTTCACGCCAGTGTTCCCCCAGAGTTAAGAGGGCTAATAATTCAGGGAAAGCGCCGGGCCATGTGTCCAAAAGTTCCCCCGTCATGGCGGCGGCGCTGGACTCGCTTCTAAGGACGGCGCTGGCAGAGTGGGAGAGGGTTGGGGATTCGTTTCTAGGGTCAGCGCCGTTTGAGCCGAGCGCCCTTCCCCCTGGAAGCCAAAATAACTGAGGATAACCGCCGCCTCCCCCCGAGTCACCGCCTGTTGGGGCAAGAATAGGGTGGTAAAGCCAAAGGCCCGGCGAATATTAGCCTGGTCGCCGTTTTGAAAATCCCCTAACAGAAAGCGCCAATAG
>JBKCES010000315.1:0-4971 GCA_046304295.1 Cyanobacteriota bacterium
TTCGGGGCGGCGGGTGTCTTCTTGATCGGGAGCGTTGGGGTTAACGGCTTTGAGGTCGTAGTTTTTGGCTTCAATTTCTTCGCGGGTGACTGTCCAACTCCGTTCACTGTCGCCTCTGGTGGGGAGAAGTTTAAAGAAATCGGCAAAGTGGTCGGCGGTTAGGGGATTTTTTTTAAGAACTTTGATGTCGGAGAGGTCGTAGTACCAGATTTTTTCTGTGGACTTGCCTTTGGTGAAAAATACGATGTTGGTTTTAACCCCCGCCCCGGCGCTGGTGAACACGCCCCCAGGCAAGCTGACAATGCACCAAACATCAGTATCGTCTAATAGTTTTTTCTTAGTCTGGACAAAGGCGGTTTCATTGGTGCGGAAGAGGATGCCTTCATCGAGGACGATGCCACAGCGCCCATTCGGTTTAAGGCTGTTGAGGATGTGTTGGATGAAGAGAACTTGGGTGGAGCCGGTTTTATAGGTGAAGGTGTCTTTGACTTCTTTGCTTTCTTTGCCGCCGAAGGGGGGATTCATTAGCCCGACATCGAAGAGGCGAGGGGCGTTTTGAAAAAGCTCGTCGTAGGTTTTTGCGCCGCTGAGGGTGTTGCCGTGCCAGATATGGGGTTGGTCAATCCCATGTAAGACAAGGTTGGCGAGGGCGATGGGGTAGATGGCGTTGTCTTTTTCGCGCCCGTAGAAGGTTTTTTCTTTCAGGGTTGTCCAGTCTTCGGCGCTTTTGATGTTGATATTGTCTTTGCCTTTCATGTGCTCGTAGGCTTGGGCGAGGAATCCGCCGGTGCCACAGCCGGCGTCATAGACGGTTTCGCCGATTTTGGGATCGATGACTTCTACCATCATGCGGACGACGACGCGGGGGGTAAAGAACTGGCCGCCGTCGTTGCCTTTTTCGCCCATTTTCAGGAGTAGGCTTTCATAGACTTGGGACAGGGTATAGATATGAGTAGAATCGATATTGTCCTTTTTAATTTCGTGGACTTTATCGAGGATGTCGAGGAAGTTTTTACCGGTATCGATGCGGGTTTTTTCGATGCCGGAGAGAATTTGACTAATAATTTTTTGGCGGGGGGTGGCGTTAAGTTTTTGGCTGAGGTCTTTAAGGTGAGGAAGGAGTTCTTCGTTAACAAAGGTGATGATGTTATCCAGTTCTCCTTCCTCAAGTTTAAGGCGTTTCCAACCTTGGCATTGGCCGTCGCGGATGGTAAGTAGGTCTTCGCTGTAGGGGGCGGCCCAGTCGTGCCAACGGTAGGGGGCTTCGAGGGAGTATTGATAATCGAGGCCAACGGTTTCGGCGTTATCGGCTTCTATTGGTTCTTGTTCGTCGAGGATGCGGAGGAAGAGTATCCAAGTCAGTTCGGGGACGTATTGTAAAGCGCCGGCGCAGTTGGAGCGCCGCATGATGTCGCAGATGGATTTGATATGGCGATCGAGGCTTTGTTGGTTGCTGAATTGTTTTCCTTTGTCTTGACTGGTTCTGGTTGTGCGTGCCATATCGTTTTTGCGGACAATAATTTTTTAGGTTTTTTTGGAGGGGATGTACCCGATTTTTGCCAAGAGTTGGCGGACAGGGAGGCTTTCTAGTCGATTAATACGGAGTAGCTTGGCGGTTACTCGGCCGATCGCTGTTTGGGGTTGAATGAGTCCGGTGGCGACTTCAAGGGTAAAGTGCTCTGTCCATATATCTTTTCTAGGATTGTAGAGCCTAACGGTTTCCGCTGTATTCGGGTCAATGGAGGCGATGTCACTGCCTTTGGTTTGGTTACAGAGGGAACGGGAAAGGGCTAAGTTTTCAGGGGTGGTGTGACCGCCATGTTTTTCGGCAATGATGTGATCGACATGGTGGGAGGACAGGGACAGGGCTTCGGGGATGAGGCAATATTCGCAGGAATGGTTAGCCCGATCGCTGACCCTGCGCCGCAGGGATGGGGAAATATAGCTTTTACTCATGAAGCTGGAGTTTAAGCAGGGCTTGGGCTTTGGCTAGTCGCACGAGGTGTTCCATAAATTCGTACTGTTGCCAGAGGCGCTGTTCTGCTTCGTTGAGGCCCTGGGCGCAGTTTTTTTCGAGGAGGGCATCGATCTCAGCTTGAGTTTCGGGGGCAAGGCGCAGATCAAGAATTTGTTGAGGGCTGGGGAGTTGGGCTAAAAATTCAAGGATTTCTGCGAGTCCAGAAAAGCCGGTGGCAGGGTTGGCGTTTAGTTGCCGTATGCCGAGAGCCAATATTTGCGTTAGATCTCCCTGGAGGGGTTGAAGCTGTTGGGCAATATCGTCGGGAATGTCGAGGGTAATTTGCATGGTTAGTCTTGATAAGAGTGATCACAATTCGCCGTTGAAGGCTTGACGGAGAATTGCGGCAGGAAGAGCATTTATGGCTTCGAGTTGTGATTGGAGAGCGTTCTGAATTATAGTTACTTGCAACATTTTTTCCTTCAATTCTTGAGCAATTTTCTTTTGCTCTTCAATTAACGGTAAGTTTATTTGAAGTGCTTTGATGCTCTTGATGACCATATGCTTTAAGCCCGCTCCCGATCCAAGTAATTCAACTTGTTTTAAAACTGAATCACTATCTAAATTAAATGCAACAAAGTGAGGATCAGCTCTTTGTTTTATAAGCTTGATGATAGCCACACTGACAAAAAAACTAAATTCTAAATCTGTATCTACCACACAAGGGATACCGAGTGTACCATCTTTTGTGTATAAGATGTCTCCTTTTTCAGCTCGAACACGATTTGAAAATTGCTTATGTTGTTCTTCAGAAATATAACTTACGTTAGATAAATCAATTTTCCGATTAACGATATTGCTAACTGTTAAAAAAGAAATTCCTTTTCTAACATAAGTAGGAGTAATATGAGGGCCATCTGTTATAAAAGTGCTAATGTCGCCTATGCTTACCTTCTCCCAAGTTTGAGCTTCTGGACTATTAAAAACTTGACGAAAATAAGCGCCGGGTAGGGCAGAGGCGGCTTCGATTTGGGCGAGGGTGGCAGTCCGAGCGGCGCTGATTGCCTCCATCTTCTCATTAAGTATGGCGACAATTCTCTGCTGTTCTTTAAGGGTAGGAAGAGGAATTATAAAATTTTCAATCTGTGTTTTAGTAAGTGCTTGGCGAGTGGCACCAGACTCCAACTCTAAAATAAGCTTTTGAAATTCAGGATTAGAAATATAGAAAGCTAAAAAGGCTGGATCAATAGACTCATCACTACGAATAATTGAAACGTGTTGATTAACATTGGCAGGGCATAAATCATTTGGCACAACGCATACACGTCCGATTGAAGCACCAGTAATATTCAGTAATACATCTCCTTTAACTACTCTGCTAGACTGCATTAAATTATCTTGCTCAGCAGAAATATATGCTAATCCTAAAGGTTGAAAAGTATTTAGGTGAACGTTCTGGCTTCTAATCAAAGGAATACCGCTTTTTAAATAAATTGCTTGCCCACCACGGGGAGTAATTCCACTACCAATTTTTGTTATAGCGATCACATCTAGGTTGTAAATTGTTCCTCTGCTCAAAGCCTTTACCCGTAAGGGTTCGGGGATTTAAAATTTTACCACTCACTTGTGACTGCTATACATGATCTCCTAATCGAACCCACTGCCATCCTTTAGGAAGAGCCTTTTCAGCTTGTCCTTGTTTCATTGATACAGCTACCGTCATAAATTCCCCTTCACAATTAAATTGACAAAATTTGGCTCAAGAAAATACATTCATTTTGCATGTTTTCCGATGTCCTTTGATCGATAAATGCCACAATAGCCCGTACTTGATCGCCAATCGTCGTATTCTGCGGAATCAAGGCAATGCCCGCATGATTGCGTCCTGATTGTAAATACTCTGAGTGTAGTCGGCAAAAGTCACCGATGTTGTGGCTATAGATTACCCGTCTTTGGGCGGTAGCCCAATCCAATTGCCGATCATCGGGAGAACCTTCCGTTCCTGCCTCTTGAACACTGACAACATCAATTTCCTTTGAGCGTAAAGCTCTTAACAGACTGTTGGACATGGCATCTTCATCTAAATACAAGCGGATCTCACTCATGGGTTGCATCTTGGAGGGATAAATACAATATTTATTTACAGACAGCCAAGTTATTTACCCTTCCAAACGTTACTGTACCTGACTATATTGACGCTCTAATGCCTCAGCTTCTAAAGCCTGTTGCTCAATGTCCCGATCAATTTCGGCTTGGTTGGCATAGTAATAGGTCAGCGCCGCATGTACCTGCGCCAAGGAAATATGTCCGATCTCATCAGTAATTTCTTCCGGCGTTAGACCTCGTTCTTTAGACCAGAACACAATCCGTCTGACGGTGACGCCCTTCCCGGCAATATGGGGAACGCCGCCATGCAACCCCGGTGTGCGGGTAATTAAAGTGCCGATATCAACGGATAGAGTGGCCATGGCTTCAATCCCAGAGACAATGTCCCCCATCATAGCGCCTCGCCCAAAGCCCCTAAACCTCGAATAACCTGATCTTAATTTCCTGAAGCACATCCACCGGCTTCCCGATCAACCTCAGCGCCGGGAGACCCCCCGCCCGAACCACCTCCGGCACTTGAAACAAATGAGCGTCCTCTAACCCATCCGTCCCCGCAATGATAAACTGCTTGGCGATGGCCTCAATCGTCAACGCCGTCTGGGGCGGCATATTGCCAAACCAGTTAAACTGCCGCCGGTAAAAATCCCCAAATCGAATTAGACGGGTTTTCGGCTGTACCCCGTACCCCAACTGCGCCAACACATCAAACAAATCATAATCCTGCATCTCCCGTAAAAGTTGTACCACCTTCGGCGAGCGCCCCCCAGCAATCAGATGATCCAACAAACCCCGGCGCTCGTCCCGGCTCACCCAACGAGAGCGAAACTCCAAAGAACTAATCGCCACCTCAATCAGACGATCCACCAACTGAGCCTCATAGTCCGCCACCGGCACCGGCATCGCTTGGC
>JBKCES010000316.1:0-6464 GCA_046304295.1 Cyanobacteriota bacterium
ACCCGGAGCGCAGTGGAAAACAGAGAACGTACCTCAAGTGTTGCGGCATCGTTGCGCTTATCTCAATGGACAGCTATCCGCCCGTCCCTAGTACGAAAACCGTCGTTCAAGATAACTCTATGCAAAAGTGAGATGCTCCCGATTAGCGGGAAATATTGGGGAGGCGGTCTTCCGTGGGATTGGTCGGCAAGTGCCCTGTGTATTTATGCTCAGTCTTCCTGTCCCCTTTATAGAGGATAAAACCTTTTACCGGAACCCAATACTGTCTGCGGAGGAATTCTCCTAACCTTGGAAGCGTTCCTCTCGACTCCCAGATTTCAATCTTACTCCCAAACATCTAGGATTTTTACTATGAAGTCAAGCTTTCTTCCATTCATGACAAGCGCGGCGCTGGTCGGTGCGCTTGGTTCTGGTCTTTGTGCACCTGCTCAGGCGATTCAATCCGTCTATACTTTAAATTTTGCCCCTGAAGCTGTGGGCGCAACGGGCACTGGCACCGGCACTCTGACTTATGATAGCGTTGCCCGCACTCTTGTTGTCGTTTCTTCTTTCTCTGGTCTCAGCGGAACCACCACTAATGCCCACATCCACGCCCCAACTCCCTCTGCGGGAACAGGGACAGCGGGGGTGGCCATTCCTTTCATTCTCAGTTCCAGTGACCCATCAGGTTTTCCTCTAGGAGTGACATCTGGATTTTATAACACAGCCCTGAATTTAGCCCTAGACAGCACTTATAGTGCAAATTTTCTCAATACTTTTGGAGGGGGAACGGCTGCAGGAGCAGAAGCCGCTCTGATCGCAAGTTTTAATGCTGGGACGGCCTACTATAATATTCACACCAGTACCTTCGGTGGTGGTGAGATCCGCGCCTTTGCCACCCCGGTGCCGTTGGAAACTGATGCTTTGCCAGTGGTTGGCGGAGCTTTGTTCATGGCGGGGGGGGTATGGTGGAAGCGCAAACGCCTTCAAGCAAAAACGTCTGAATTTATTGTTAAGGATTAACACGATAGAGTGGGACTAAATGGGGGGGGACATAATCTAATGATTATCCCCCCTAGCCCCCCTTGGAAAAGGTAAAAACAGCTTCAAAAGCTTCAAAGTTCCCCTTGCAAAGGGGGTTTTAGAGGGATAAAGCCCAAAACTGAGTCTTTACCCGAGATCTGTGTATACCCCGGCGCCGTATAAACCGGGTTAGGCCTTGGCGCGACGGAGCTTAAACCAGAAACCGGCGCTTATCAATCCAACGGCACTGATAACGGGTAGAGCATCGGATTCTAACGGAACAGGTTGGGCTTGGGCAGAGCCAGAAAGAGGGAATCCCTCTTGGCCAGTGCCAGTATTTCGCCAGACATAACTTGCATTAATATTTGTAGTAGTTATGGAGACGGTCTGTTCAGGAGAGCCATCTAAGTCAGGGACAAAGAATAATTGAACAAGTCTATAGTTGACATCAGTGTCAGGGCCGTTGGTAGGATTATTATCGACGATAAGAGAGCCGGGAGAAGCGGAAAGTATGTTGCTTACCATGCCATTATATAGTCCCCCAGAACTGGTGATGGTCAGGGACGGATTAAAGAGGGCAGAGTTCTCAAGAGAATAATAAAAAGACCCAGTCACAGCGCCGCCGCCATCGCCGGAAAAGCTGGCATTAACGTTATAAATGCGATAGGAAATTGCCTCAGCGGAGGGGGCTAGGCTAAGGGTGCTAAGGCTAGCGCCGACGGTCAGCGCCGTAAGTAGAAGTAGTCTTTTAGTCTGCATGATGCTCTGGAGGAAGATGATTACTGGCGCTAGGTGCGATTCAGAATTGATTTTAGCCTAGGGGCCGATTCTCGGCAGAGCCAAGAATGATGCTATTCTGATATCAGAAAGCCCTCCTTAAGGCTTGTCCTGAGCGGGGCTTTAGACCGGATTTTTTGGTAAACATTTGACCCGCCAGGGAGGGAGCGCCCCATGACTGTCAGCTTCAGCGAACAAACCATCGCCGCCCTCACCCCGGAAGAGGTGGCCCGCTTGGCCCAACGTTTAGAAAGCGACGATTACAGCGACCCTTTTGAAGGGTTACAGGACTGGCATCTGCTCCGGGCCGTGGCTTTCCGGCGCCAGGAGTTGGCGGAGCCTTACCTTTACCTCCTAGATATTGAAGCCTACGACGAAGCTTAAACGTTAACAATGGGCAGTCTCCAGGGGCACCGGATTTTAATCGGCCTTAGCGGCGGGATTGCGGCCTATAAGGTCTGCGAGGTGATTTCCCAACTCTTCCAACGGGGCGCCGAGGTTCGGGTCATCCTGACGGAGCGGGCCCAGGATTTTATTACGCCCCTCACTGTCGCCACCCTCAGCCGTCACCGGGCCTACGTCGACGCTGACCTTTGGCAAGGGGTTCATAGTCGCCCCCTTCATATTGAGTTGGGGGATTGGGCGGAGTTGATCCTGCTGGCGCCGTTAACGGCCCAGACCTTGGCGAAATTAGCCCATGGCTCTGGGGACAATCTCCTGACCGCCACCCTCTTAGCCTCCCGTTGCCCGGTTTTACTAGCGCCGGCCATGAATACGGAGATGTGGGAGCAAAAATCTGTCCAGCGGAATTGGCGGCTGTTGCTAGAGGACGAGCGTTACGCGCCCCTAGAGCCAGAAGCGGGGTTGCTGGCCTGCGACCGGGTGGGGAAGGGACGAATGGCGGAGCCGCAAACAATTTTGAACCGCTTGGACTCCTGGTTTAGTGGCGGCGCTCAGCCAGATTTAGCCTGGACAAAAATTCTTATTACTGGCGGCGGCACCCAGGAATATTTAGACGCCGCGCGCTTTTTGGGTAATCCCTCCACGGGGAAAATGGCCGTTGCTTTAACCCAGGCGGCGCTGGATCGTGGCGCCGAAGTGGTTCTCATCCACGCCCCTCTCCAGGTTCCCCTCCCCTTCCATGCCCATTGTCGAAGGATCTCCATTACCAGCGCCGCCGAGATGGAAGCGCAGTTACAAACCCAAGCGCCTTGGGCGGATTGGTTGGCGCTGGCCGCGGCGGTGGCGGATCTGCGGCCCCGCCAGCGAGCGGTGGGGAAGTTGGCCAAAACAGAATTACCTCTAAATTTACCCTTAGAAATGGTCCCGGATCTAGCGGCCCAGTTAGCCCAAGGAAAACGGGAGAATCAAATTATCGCTGGTTTTGCCGCCCAAACGGGGGAAATTACGACGCCGGCCCGAGAAAAATTGGCCCGCAAGGGGTTGGACTTAATTGTGGCCAATCCTATTGATCTACCCGGCGCCGGTTTTGCCAGCGAGACCAATCAAGCCATGATTTTAGACCGTCTCGGGGGAGAGCAAGTTATTCCCCCCTGTAGTAAGTTAGAGCTTGCTCACCAGATTTGGACCTATCTGCGGGATTTCCAGCGCCGGAGTCTCCCCCAATCCGAGTAAAATAGGTGAAATTTGTTTTCTCCGGCTCCCCAGGCATCGACAATGGCTGACACAGTAAGGGTTCCAGACCAGCGCAACGCTCAATTTGACTTGACGGACTATTTAGCCGCCAAAAAAGCCGTCGTGGAGGCGGCGCTGGATCAATCTCTGCCCATGGCCCGCCCGGAAAAAATCTACGAAGCCATGCGTTATTCCCTACTGGCAGGGGGCAAGCGCCTGCGGCCCATTCTTTGTCTGAGCGCCTGCGAACTTTGCGGCGGCTCGGAAGCCATGGCTCTGCCCACGGCCTGCGCCCTGGAAATGATCCACACCATGTCCCTGATCCACGACGATCTACCGGCCATGGACAACGATGACTACCGTCGGGGCAAACTTACTAACCATAAGGTTTACGGGGAAGACATCGCCATTTTGGCCGGGGACGGTCTGTTGGCCTACGCCTTTGAATACGCCGCGACCGAAACCCAGGGCGTCGCGCCTCAGAATTTAATCCAAGTGCTGGCCCGTCTGGGGCGCACCGTCGGCGCCGCCGGTCTGGTGGGGGGGCAGGTTTTGGATCTGGAATCCGAGGGCAAAACCGACGTCAGCGCCGAAACCTTAACCTTTATCCACACCCATAAAACCGGCGCCTTATTGGAAACTTCGGTGGTGGCCGGCGCCATTTTAGCAGGAGCCAATCAGGACGCCCAGGCGAAACTGACCCTCTACGCCCAAAAGATCGGCTTGGCCTTTCAGATTGTGGACGATATTTTGGACATCACCGCCACCCAGGCGGAACTGGGCAAAACCGCGGGGAAAGATTTAGTCGCCCAAAAGGTCACCTACCCCAGCCTCTGGGGTCTAGAGGAATCCCGCCGTCAGGCCCGGCAGTTAATCGACGAAGCCCTCGGCGCTTTGGAGAGCTTTGGGGATAAGGCGACTCCCCTCCGCGCTCTGGCTGAGTATATTGTCGAGCGTAAAAACTAGATTTGTTACGGGAGCCAAACAGGGTATGATGCTGTTCCCCTCCCCACCCCCCAACCCCATGCAGGAATTGAGCCCCATTTTCCAAAATCAAGTTTTGATCCTTTCCCTGACGGCCTGTTTCACGGCCCAGGGACTGAAGGCGGTGATCGAACTGATCCGCAACGGGAAAATTAACCTCCGCTCCTTGGTTTCCACCGGCGGTATGCCCAGCGCCCATTCGGCCCTCGTCGGTGCCTTGGCCACGGGGGTGGGGTTACAGAAAGGCTGGAGCAGTAACGAGTTCGCCATCTCTGCCCTATTCGCCGTCATTGTCATGTACGACGCCGCTGGGGTGCGTCAAGCCGCAGGTAAACAGGCCCGCATCCTCAACCAAATCATTGACGAACTCTTTCAGGAAGAGCACACCCTTAACGAAGAGCGCCTGAAGGAACTGCTGGGCCACACCCCCTTTCAGGTGATTATGGGTCTTTCCCTAGGGATTGCCACCGCTTTTTTAGGCTTAACTTTTCTTCCCTTCCCTAATCCCTAATCTCGACTCCCTATCTCGACTACGCTCGATAAACTCATGGCCCACACCCTCCGACTTGGCTGGCTTTACCCCAAACTGATGAGCACCTACGGCGACCGGGGCAACGTCATTTGTCTGCAACGGCGGGCCCAATGGCGGGGTTTAAAGGTTGAGATTATTCCCCTAGACCAAAGTGCCGAAGCGGAAGTGTTTACAACAGTAGATCTAATTGTGGGGGGCGGCGCCCAGGACCGCCAACAGGAGTTGGTGATGCGGGATCTTCAGGGCGCCAAGGCGGAAGCGTTAAAAAACCAGTTAGATCAGGGAACCCCCGGCGTTTTTACCTGCGGAGCGCCGCAACTATTGGGGCATTACTACGAGCCGGCGCTGGGGCAAAGAATTGAAGGCTTAGGCTTATTAGATCTAATTAGCAAACATCCGGGGCCCGAGGCTCGGCGCTGTATCGGCAATGTGGTCTTTGAGGTGGTTGCGTCTCCTTTAAAAGAAGCGTTACAAACCCAATTCGGCGCTGTTCCTTTAGTGATTGGCTTCGAGAACCACGGCGGCCGCACCTATCTGCAAAGCGTCTCTCCTTTGGGCAAAGTTAAAACCGGCTACGGCAACAACGGCGAGGACGGCTACGAAGGCGCTTTTCATCAAAACACCATTGCCACCTACGCCCACGGCCCCCTTTTACCCAAAAATCCCTTTCTCGCAGACTGGCTCCTGAAAACGGCGCTGGAGCGTAAATATCAGGAAGCAGTTACTTTAGATCCTCTAGACGATCAGTTAGCGGAACAAGCTCGTTCCTCCATGCTCCGGCGCTTGGGTTTGGCGGAAGCTGTTTCGTGATTTCAGTTGGTGAAAATCGGCCCTATCTTTGTAGAATAGCGATGGATCTCGTCTAACTTCAGTTTCCGGTTCCTCTCCTTGGAGGGGTTAGGGGTGGGTCTAAGAGCGTTAACCCGCCCCCCAGCCCCCTCCCAAGAGGGGGAGTTAAATTACTTGCAATCTGGATGGGTTTTACACGTGTTAAAATCAGCCTAGCTTTTAAAATAATAGACATCCACTAACTCTAAAACGCTTATTAGGAGTAAGACTGGAATGGACAAAATTGTTGATAAAATCGCCGCCTTGGGTGTGCCTGGTTTAGTTCTATTGGTCGCTATGGCGGTGACGGGTTGGACTGGGGCCGCCGCTATTACAACCGCTCTAGCCTTGCTTGGCGGCCCCTTTGGTATGTTGGGAGGTATCGCAGTCCTTGGCATTATGGGACTTGTCTCCCAGGGGATTGCCCAATACGGATTTCCTGAAATTTTCAAAGCGGTTGTCTATCAACTTTACACCAATGGAATGTCTAAAGAATCCATTCTGAAAGAAGTGAGTTGGTATCCAATTTCAGACGAGCTTAAAAAACAGATTTCCGACTACTTAGAGGCTGAGTGACGGACACATTTTTTAATACAAAAAGGGGTACGGATCAGGAAAAACCCTGAAACTCCTGAATGAGAGAAAAGGTGATGCGGCGATAGTAGCGGTCACGAGCCTTTTGGTCAGCAAAACGGGGCAGAGGCGC
>JBKCES010000317.1:0-5505 GCA_046304295.1 Cyanobacteriota bacterium
TTTTGGAATCTATTACCAATGAATTTATACAGAATAAATCTGATGAATGGTTAGTTGATTTTTATAAACTTGCTGGTGAACATTTTGGCGACAGACAGATTTTGCGTAGAAAGCCGATTATTCGCTTAGAAAATGGCTCACAAGTAGCACCTTGCGAAGCGTATTTGCCTAGCGCAAGCTCACATCAATCTAAATTTAAAACCATTAAAGCTACTTTAGTTAATGATAGTACAATTACTTTTTTAAGAAATAATCTGGGACTAAAAGAACCAGATGAGTTAGAGGAGGTAAAAGTTTTTATTATCCCTAAATATGAAGAAAATTTAGCTATTACAAAAGAAGAATACTTGAGTGATTTTGAGTTTTGCTACTCAATCTGGGCAACTAATCAAGATAAAAGACAAGAGATTATCGACGAACTCAAGAAAATAAATTTTTTGGGATGTACTGATAAAGAAAGTAAATTTTCTCTTAAAAGGCATAATCCAATAGAAGGAAATCCTTATGGTCATCCAGTAAGTAAAATTGTCTATTTTAGGGATAATAATTTAGAATCTTGGTTTGATGGAAACCTTGAATCTCAAGGTTTTTTCTTAATACTAGAATTAGGACATGAAAAATATACTGAATTTTTAAAATTACTCGGAGTTCAAAAATCACTCTTTTTTGATTATAATTACTGTTTTAAAGAAAGCTCTCGTGGCAGTCATAAGGAAGGTGATGATGATTTTAATCACAAACTTAATTTGCAAGGTTTAGAATTTGCTCTAGATAATATTACACTATCTAGATCTATTTTGCTTTGGTTAACAATTTGTGATTTTGGTAAGTTTAGTCTTTTTAAAGGAAAAATAAAAACTAGGAAAAATAAGAATGATGATTGGGTGAAACAGGATGAGCAGTCATCAGTCTTAATGACGTTGATGACTGAAAAATCTTGGTTATATGATAAGGATGAAAATTTAATTCAACGGTCATTATCTGAAATTTCAGTTGATGAGCTTCACCCAAAATATAATTTAACTCACAAGAATGTTGATAAGTTTATTGCATTATTAGGATTGATTTATGATTCTAAACAAAAAGAGTTAGCTCAAGAAAATCAAAAATTGCGTGAGGAGAATCAACGACTTAATACGCAGGTCATGGAGGCTGATAAAAGGGCACTAGAGTCTGAAAAACAAGCAGAAGAACTTAGAAAGAAAGTGAGAGAGTTAGGAATAAATCCCGATGAATCAGAGCTAAGCGATAGTAGTTTAACCTCTGATGAAGCTTTCATCGATGATCACAACCTGCCTGAAATGACTATCGATGATGCTCCACTTAAATCAATAGAACCTAAAGATTTATCAAATAAACAGTTCCGCCAAAATTATAATACTAATTCTGAGAGTTCTTCTAGAAAAAAATAATACAAACGGATTATTTTCGAGAGAAGTTGGTAAAAATGGAGAGGGGAAATACTATGCGGGAAAATACTTGCTAGAAAAATATCCAGATTATGAAGATTATGAAATTGTTCACTGGGCCACACAAGGCACTGGAGAGGGATGCGATTATAAAATCTTACAGAATCATGAAGAAATTGCATACTATGAAATTAAAACTAGGCAAAATGATAAAGAAAATTCTATTGAAATCAAAAAATCTCAATGGGATTTTGCCACTGCTCTTTATGAAAAAGGAGAGGGAGAAAAGTACACAATTCTAGTAGTTACACTTAGTACTGGAAAGATCAAACCCTTTATTAATCCTGTAAAACTTTGGAAAGATGAACGGAAATTACAAGCTCAACCTCTAGAGCTTTCTTGGGAGGATGAAGATAATACCCCCTAAAATTTCTAATTTCTTGCAAACTGCCGCTAGCGCCGAGACCTAGCAAACTACTCGAAGTAATCAATCCCGTAAAGCAGACGCTTCTAACCCAAACCTAAACGATAGCCAACTTGCCAAGGTTGGGGGTAACTGAGCGTCAACCCAAATCTTCATGCGGTAAGCCGGGGAAAATCAGCGCGACGCGCCGCAAATAGTAAACAGGCTTGAATATCCGCCAGTTCCAAATCGGGAAAATCCGCCAAAATTTCAGCGACGCTAACATTTTCAGCCAACATCTCTAAAATATCGGAGACCCGAATCCGCATCCCTCGAATACAGGGACGACCGCCGCACTGACCGGGAATTTGGGTAATGCGAGCGAGTAAACCAGCGCCGACAGAATTCATCGTCTAAACCGTTTGCGGTTGGGGCTGGGGTTGGAACTGGAAGAGCGAATAGACCACATTGCGGCGGATATCGATCATCATCTCCAGGAACATCTCGTAACCCTCCTGCTTGTACTCAATCAAGGGGTCCTTCTGCCCATAACCCCGCAGACCAATAGACTCCCGCAGAGACTCCATCGACTGCAAATGCTCCCGCCAAAGCGTATCGATTTGCTGAAGGATAAAGAAACGCTCCGCCTCCCGCATCAAACCGGGGCGAATCTGGTTCACCTGTTGCTCCTTGATATCGTAGGCCTTGCGGACTTCCTCATGGAAAAAGACCTTCATCTCCGAAACGGTCATATCCCCCAGATCCGCCGGGGTAATATCCTCCAGCAGATAGACAAACTCCTGGGCCTTATTGACCATATTTTCCGTGTCCCACTCCTCCGGCGGCAACTCCGGGTTCACATAGGCGTCCACGATTTCGTCCATGGTTTTTTCCGCGTAAATCAAGACCTGCTCCTTCAGATCCAGCCCCTCCAACACCCGGCGCCGTTCCGCGTAGATGGCCTTCCGTTGATTGTTCATCACCTCGTCGTACTCAAAGACCTGCTTCCGAATATCGTAGTAATAGGTCTCCACCTTTTTCTGAGCGCCTTCCAGGGAACGGGTCAAAATCCCCGACTCGATGGGCATATCCTCCTCCACCCGGAACGCCTCCATCAAGCCCGCCACCCGGTCGCCGCCAAAGATGCGGAGCAAATTATCCTCCAAACTGAGGAAAAAGCGAGTGGAACCAGGGTCGCCCTGGCGTCCGGCCCGGCCCCGTAACTGGTTATCAATCCGGCGGGACTCGTGGCGCTCCGTGCCGATGACATGGAGACCCCCCAGGGTAATCACCTCCTGATGCTCGGCGCTGGTGAAAACTTCGTACTCATGGCGGATCAGGTTATAGACCTCCCGCAATTTTTGGATTACCCGGTCGTCCGTCGGCGCTTTTTCCGACGCCACCGCCAGCTTATCCTCCGCCTCCAGTTCCGTTAAACTCTGGAGACCATACTGAGCCACGGCGAAATTCACCACTTCTTTCAGCAGAGTTTCCGCCTCCTGGGAAATCGGCGTCGGGTAAATTTCCGGGGAGACCCGCCAGGATTTGCCTTTCCCCTTAGCGCCGTTGCCAAAACCCTGGGGTTTTTCCCGTCCCCCAAACCCCTGGGCGGCGCTGGTAAAACTGTCGTCCTCTGGGCGGACGATTTTGGGCATAAAGTATTCCCGCACCTTCAGACGGGCCATATATTCGGCGTTACCCCCGAGGATAATATCCGTCCCCCGACCTGCCATGTTGGTGGCAATGGTAACGGCGCCTTTGCGACCCGCCTGGGCCACGATTTCCGACTCCCGCTCCACATTTTCCGGGCGGGCGTTGAGGAGATTGTGGGGAATTTTGCTCTCCTGCAAGAGACGGGAAATCACTTCCGATTTTTCGACGCTGGTGGTGCCCACCAGGATTGGGCGCCCCTGGTGGTGCAGTTCCTCGCATTCTTTGGCCACCGCCTTCCACTTCGCCAGTTCATTTTTGTAGACCACATCGGGCCAATCCTGACGACCGGAGGGGCGGTTCGTGGGGGTAATGGTCACCTGCAAGTTATAGACCTTCTCCAGTTCCGTCTCTTCCGTTTTCGCCGTCCCCGTCATGCCGGAGAGCTTGGGGTAGAGCAAAAAGAAATTTTGGTAAGTAATGGTGGCCAGGGTCTGGCTTTCCTTTTGAATCTCCACCCCTTCCTTAGCTTCAATGGCTTGGTGCAGACCGTCGCTCCAGCGCCGACCCACCATGATCCGCCCGGTAAATTCATCGACAATCACCACTTCGTCGTTGCGGACAATATAGTTAACGTCTTTAATAAAGAGTTCTTTTGCTTTAACAGCGTTGAAAATATAGTGGGCCCAGGGGTCGTCCTTATCAAACAAGTCCTGAGTGTTTAAGAGTTTTTCCGCCTTTTCAAAGCCCTCGTCCGTCATCAGCACATTGCGCTGTTTCTCGTCCACGTCGTAGTCTTCATCCTTCACCAACTGAGCTACGATTTCCGACGCCTGCATATATTTCTCTGTCGGGCGCTCCACCTGCCCCGAAATAATTAGCGGTGTCCGGGCTTCGTCAATCAGGATGGAATCCACCTCGTCAATGACGCAGAAATTAAAGGGGCGCTGGACCACCTCCGCCATGGCGGTGGCCATATTGTCCCGCAGATAATCAAAGCCCAACTCGCTGTTAGTGGTGTAGGTGACGTCGCAGGCGTAGTTCTTCTTCCGCTCCTCCGGCGTCATATTGGACTGCACCAGCCCCACCGTTAAGCCCAAAAAGCGGTGAATTTGCCCCATCCATTCGGCGTCCCGGCGGGCCAGGTAATCGTTCACCGTCACCACATGGACGCCTCTGCTGGTTAAGCCGTTTAAATAGGCTGGCAGGGTCGCCACCAGGGTTTTCCCCTCCCCGGTTTTCATCTCCGCAATCTGCCCCTTGTGGAGGATCATCCCCCCCAACAACTGCACGTCAAAATGGCGCATCCCCAGCACCCGTTTCCCCGCCTCCCGCACCACCGCGAAAGCTTCCGGCAGAATCTCGTCTAAAATATCCTCCGTTTCCGCGTCCGTCCGGGCCTTCTCCAGCGCCTCCCGGAAGGCGACGGTTTTTTGTTTCAGCTCATCGTCGCTCAAGACGGCGATCTCTTCTTCGAGGAGATTAATTTCCGCAATGTAGGGTTGAAATTTTTTCAGTTTGCGGGTGTTGGGGTCGCCGAAGAGGGCCTTAAACATGGGCTTGGGGAATGGAGAACGAGAAACGAGACGTAACAATGTCACTCATTTTAACAATGAACTGCCCCGACTCGCTTTGGACGACCCGGGAGCCAGGATGACGGATAAGATTAAACTGTCTGGGGAGCGGCGAAGGGAATACCCATGACTAAGTTGCTGGAGCGAGGGATGTCTAGATTACAGTCCTTACCGGCAAGTAAACAGGATGCGATTGCGGCGACCATTTTGGCAGAAATAGAAGATGATCTGCGCTGGAACCCGCCGAATGCGGGTGTTGGTAGAATCCCAAAACAATTTTTGTGTTCTATGTCATAATGTGGGAGAGAGGCTAAAAAGGGCGTTGGAGAGGATAACCATTGGATCAAAAAACAAAGATGAGAAGTCAAGGAGACGCTAGAGGGAGACAAACCATTGGGGATTATTCCCTAGGTCAGTGAGCGGGTCGCCGGTGTGATCCACCACGATGGCTAACAGTTCGGCGCCGAGG
>JBKCES010000318.1:0-5395 GCA_046304295.1 Cyanobacteriota bacterium
GGCTACGCTCAGGGCGCGAGGGCTGAGCGTAGCCGAAGCCCGTATCTCACCAATCTGCAAGCCGCTATAAATATATCCGCGTCTTCTTCAAGAAGCAGGCGGGTAGTGGTGGAAATAGGCCAATCCTTAAAATGAGTGGTGACGCGGCACAAGCCGGGGTTATCCCGATCCCAAAGGAAATAGCAAACACCCCCTTTGAGACCTACCCCTGGAAAGACATCCGAAGCAGTAAGATAGTCGTCGATTGAGCGTAGGCGATCATCGGAAAGCATCGATTCTCTGAACTCATCCAGACCTTTGCCACCTGCAAACCAACGAGCGGGAATGATCATCGCTAGGTAGCGCGGCTCTAAAGCCTTGGCTTGTTCTACAAATTTTTGATAAATGGGTGCGGCGCTTGTACCGTAGCCACTATCGGTAAGTTGGTAAGGTGGATTGCCAATGATCACATCAAACTGCATATTTTCTCCAAATATCTCGGCTATCCGAGTCTTAATATTATCCGTGTGAATAAAAGCATAGGCGTGGGATTCCAGCGCCTCGCCCCGGTCAAGGATTTTTTTGCTTGCCCCGCAATATTTACACTTTTCGCCCTCCCAGACGTGTTCCAGGCGCTCAAACCAAATATTTCCCTCCTCCTTAGCAAAGCTTTTGGCGATGGAGTGGGGGCCATTCGCAAGCTTACTGCAATATACACTCCGCCGCGCCAGCAGACTCGTCAGATGGGTAATGCCAACGCCGAAAACCTGCCGGGTCACAATGTGATCCACCCGCGCCGGAAGATCGGGAATCTCCTCAGCCAGCCCCTCCGTCAGGCGCCGGACAATCTCCCGCAGAAACACCCCCGACTTAGCGCAGGGGTCGAGAAACCGAATGGTCTTGTTTGTCCAGAGATTCGCGCCGCCGTTATTGGCCGCCCAAGCCGCCGCCACCCTATCCAGCATCCGATTCGCCAACTCCGGCGGCGTAAAGACCTCATCGTTAGAGAGATTGGCGATACAGGTCAACACGTCCGGGTTATGGCCCCGCAGAGCAAAACCCGCTTTTTCAGTCATTCATTCATCCATCCTCCTCCTTCGGGGCTTGACCGTAATTTCTATCCAAACACTCGTCCGGTGAAAGCGCGCAAACCGATGACTGCGCAAACCCGTCTCCCAGAGCGCCGGCCAGATCCGCCACCGTTAGGGGCGGGTAGGTCTTCGTCGGCGTAAAGACCTCCTTCGCCTTAAAGAGCGGCAGAAACTTACTCGTTAGCTCTTCCAACCGGAAATCCCGGCGCTGAAACTTTCCCTTACCCAAGTAGCCCCACTCCGGGAAGGTAATGGGCCCACCGCCATCGGTTTTCATTTCCATTTCTTTTGCGTCGCCATGGACTAAATTTTGCGATAACACATAGGCCGCCGCCCGATAAAGAGGCTCTGATTCCTCTAGGTTTAAATGCTCAGCGAAGATCGCCAATAGATTGGCCCGACACTCGGCGATATTATCTGGCAAGAACTCAATGCCGTAGAGAGACATCAGCGCCAAAAGAGCGTAATGCCGGCGCTCGAAGTCCGACTTGCCATACTTGAGATCCACCGCCGCTAGCGTGCGCCGCGCGATCTGCGTCAGAAAGTTGCCGCTCCCGCAGGCCGGCTCCAGAAAACGGGAATCAATCCGCTCCGTCTCATCCTTCACGAGGTCGAGCATCGCAGTCACCATCCAGGGCGGGGTAAAAACCTCCCCGTGGTGGGCGACCCGTTGTTTAGACTTGATCTCATCGTTCATGGCTCATCAAGCAGATTTTCTCGCTTTGGTCTTTTACCCGAGAGAATACCGCTATAGCATACAATTCTTTGGAGAAGGGGGAACCGGCCCTCAAAGTCCCCCTTGCAAAGGAGGATTTAGGGGGATAAAACCCAAAACTGAGTCTTTAACCGAGATCTGTGTACACCGTAGCCTTTGCAATGGGGGGGTAATAATAGGATTGCGTTCACCCCCCATTTAAGCCTGCTATCAATTGCCGAAACTTTTCTTCAACGCCATCAACCCCTTCCAGAACCCCGGAGCCTTGACCTTCGGTGTCTCCTGCAGTTCCCCTAGTAATGTCTTGATGAAACTGACCCGCCAAATTCAATTTAAATATACAGACTATTAGGGGTTCAGTCGCGATGCTGGAATTACACAATTTCGAATGGGAAGGCGAGCGATTGGTACAGGTGGAGACTCAGCCTCATCATATGGGGGAAGGGCGGTTCAAACGAGAGGAGCGAAAGGTTTCAGCAAGAAAATTAAGCACGTCTGGTTGCTAGGCATTGAGAGAAGAAACAATAGTCAAGATAGGAGAGACAAAAAGGCTAGTGTGATGGGACTCAGTTCCGAAACAGAGCCATTTTCAAATAACAGCTGGGCGTAGAGTTCTCTCGGCGATGTTATTGGTGGGTTCGACCTCGTGATGATAGACAAAAGTCCAGAGGGAAGGCTCCACGGAAAGCAACTGACCGCAGGTGCGCACGGTTTTTGCCAAGGGAGTCTTCTCCTTGGAACCAGTGGGATAACTAGCCGCCTCTTCTAAGGAGACGGTCTAGTCCTTGCGAACATCCTTTAAGATTGAATTATCTTCCCGTCCCCTGGGTTCCTTTGTTCATGGCTCGCTCTTTTTTTCTGACCTACGTTCGCCCCGCCGAACTTTTCCCTTTTCCCCTAGATGACTTTCAACTCGAAGCCATCAGCGCCTTGGATCAAGACCAGTCGGTGGTGGTCTGCGCGCCCACCGGCGCCGGTAAGACGGTGGTGGGGGAATACGCAATGTATCGAGCGATTTCTAGGGGCAAGCGCCTCTTTTATACCACTCCCCTCAAGGCGCTATCGAACCAAAAGGTGCGGGACTTTCAAGATAAATTAGCCCGTCTGGGGGTGGAAAACGCCGAGGAGGCGGTGGGACTGATTACCGGGGACACGGTGCTCAACGGCAACGCGCCGGTAGTGGTCATGACCACGGAAATTTTCCGCAACATGCTCTACGAAACCCCCATTGGTCAGGTGGGAACGTCTTTGGAAGAGGTGGAAACGGTGGTTTTTGACGAGTGCCACTACATCAGCGACCAGGGACGGGGCACGGTCTGGGAAGAGTCGATTATTTATTGCCCCGCCAGTATCCAAATAGTAGCGCTCTCCGCCACCATCGGTAACCCGGAGCAGTTGACGGACTGGATTAACCAAGTCCGCTCGGGGAAATCCCTAAAGATGTTAGCCACAGCTTCCCCGACCCAAGCCCGCAACTGCGTGCTGGTAAACTCTGATTTTCGTCCCGTTCCCCTCCATTTCCACTTCAGTACCCGCAAAGGTCTCTTCCCCCTCTTTAACGAGAAGGGAACTGGGGTCAACGCCAAACTTTTGAACGTTAAACCCCAACGGGGGAAAGGGCGCCTGCGACGGGAGGATTGTCCCCTGGTGGCGACGGTGATTAACCAACTGCGGGAGCGGGATTTTTTACCGGCGATTTATGTCATTTTTAGCCGTCGGGGTTGCGAGGAGGCGGTGCGCTCCCTCTGGGATCTGAATTTAGTCACCCCGGAGGAAGCGGAGAGTATCCAACTGCAACTGTTACTGCACTTTTTTGGCGAAAATCCGGCGCTGTACCCCCAGTTACAACAACAAACGGCGCTAGACGTTTTCTTTGAACCCCTGGCCGCCTTTTTGTCCCGCCCCGAGAGCCAAACTTCGGCGCTCCTGAACGCCTTGGCCCTCCATCCCGAAGCGGCGCTGAGCCTCTGGCAGTGGATCGCCCAGGTCTCTCCCATGACCCGCTTTGAGCAGATCGAACCCCTTCTGCGGGGCATCGCTGTCCACCACGCCGGAGTGCTCCCCACCTGGAAGACCCTGGTGGAGCGCCTCTTTGAGCAAGCGTTAGTCAAAGTCGTCTTCGCCACCGCCACCCTCTCGGCGGGGATTAATATGCCCGCCCGCACCACCGTTATTTCGGCGCTGTCGAAGCGCACGAACGAAGGTCACGGGATGCTGAGTCCGTCGGAATTTTTGCAAATCGCCGGTCGGGCCGGGCGCCGGGGGATGGACGAAGCGGGACAGGTGGTGACGGTGCAGACTCCCTTTGAAGGCGCTAAGGAGGCGGCTTTTCTGGCCCAAGCCGCGGCGGAACCCCTACGGAGTTGGTTTACCCCCTCCTACGGTATGGTTCTGAATTTATTGCAAAAGCACAGCGTCGAGGAAGCCAAAGACCTGCTGGAGCGCAGTTTCGCAGAATATCTAGCCCAGTTTGCCCTGGAACCCACCAAGGTCGCCATTGGCCAAATCCTTTCCCAGTTGGCCCAGTGGGACATTAAACTGGCGGGGATTGAGGAGCGAGATATCCGCAGTTATGAAAAATTGCGGGGGCGCCTGCGGGAAGAAGAGCGCCTGCTGAAATTGTTGGAGCAACAGGCGGAAAAAAACCGTAAACAGGACTTGGCCGGTCAGTTGGGGCAGATTCAACCGGGGCGGTTGCTTTATCTCAAGGGGCGCTTTATTAAAACCCAGCGGCCTAAATTAGCCCTGGCGGTCGCGGCCCTGCCCAGCGCCCATCCGTTACCGGATTGTCTCTGCCTGGCCCAGGATAACCGCTGGTATCACGCCACCCCCGCCGATATTTTCGCCGTTCTGGCGGTTCAAGAGGCTAACTTACCGGCGCTTCCTGAAATCCTCCCCGTCATCGGTAAACCCTTGAAGGGGGACGACGCCAGCGCCGCCTTCGCTCAAACGTTAGATTCCCAGCTCTATCCCCTACCCCCGGCGCCGGAGGTGGCGGAGCAGGCGCTTAAGGTTCAAGAGTGCGAAACGTTACTGGCAGTCCATCCCCTCCACAGCCATAAAAATCCGGGGCGCCTGATTGACGGCTTCCACCAGCGCCGGCAACTGCGGGAAGACCTAGAACGCCGACAAATTGAATACGAACGTCTGCAATCCCGCCAATCCTACTACTGGCAAGAATTTCTAGACCTGATCGCCATTTTGCAGGACTTCGCGGCGCTGGAGGAGTATGTGCCCACACCCCTAGGGGAAGCGGCGGCCACCCTGCGGGGGGAAAACGAACTCTGGCTCGGGTTGGCGCTGATGTCGGGCAAATTTAACCGTCTCACCCCGCCCCAACTGGCCGCAGCCATGAGCGCCCTAATTACGGAACCCCTCCGGCCCGACACCTGGAGCCGGTTTCCGGCGCCGACGGCGGTGATGGCGGCGCTGCGGCCCGATAAAGATCTGGATTTCTTAACCCTACTCTATAAAACCCAAGCCGGCGCCGCCCTCTGGGTTCAAGGGTTCATCGTCCAAATCCTGGAGCGAACCAACCTCTGGGAAATCCGCCGCGGTTTAATCCAAACCCAAAATCGCCACGGCATCACCATTCCCCTCTGGCTAGAAG
>JBKCES010000319.1:0-7536 GCA_046304295.1 Cyanobacteriota bacterium
ACCCGCCCCGATAAAGGCGTAATCCCCCATCTGCTTTTTAACGCGGGTAAGGGTTTGGCTATAGGTGAAGGCTGTCCGGTAATCCCGCAACCGCTCAAAATAGGTCTCCCGACAATGCTCCAAAATGCCCAGGAATAAATCCTTAGCCGTCTGCTTCGGTTGCAACGCCCCCGGCAACTCAAAGGCCGGTTCCGGCGCTGTCCACAGCGCCATTAACGGTTCCATAGCAGTTTCCAACCAGTTTACTAACCCCTGCCAATCCTCTTGTTCTGCTCGAATCTCTCCCCCCAACTGGATGAGCAGTAAACGCTCCACCGGACGCCCGTCCTCGGGCCATTGCGCTTGCGCTTGCTCGATTAACGCCAACGCCGTTTGCTCGCTCCGTTGTTGACCCCAGGCCAGTAGCGCCTGATAGGTCAAGGCCACTGGACTGGTTTCCCCGGCGACTAACCCTTGCAACCGCGCCCAATCCCGCAATTTCCACGCCGTCAGCGCCAGCCCCGGCAAACTCTCTTGCCAATGCTCTGAGTTCATCAAACCGGCTTGTGCCCCGTCGATCCAGC
This sequence comes from Cyanobacteriota bacterium, assembly GCA_046304295.1. Lineage (GTDB taxonomy): Bacteria > Cyanobacteriota > Cyanobacteriia > Cyanobacteriales > Microcystaceae > Synechocystis. The sequence continues at coordinate 564 of JBKCES010000319.1, forward strand.
TCCCGATCTCTGCTGGCTCTGGGGCCAACCCGCTTCGCAACCCGCACCAGGCGCTATTCCGCCGCAGTAAGGCGCTTTCCACCGTTGACCAAACACCTTCATAAGCCAACGCGTATTGATAGTGTTTAAAATCGGGGTCTCCGAACAGCCAATCCCCCAACTGTTCCGCCGTCAATCCCCGTAAGGCTTCCAACTGAGCGCGGGTCTTGTCCTTGAGCGGTTTTCCCTCCAACCGCGCCCAAGCCTTAGCCAGCTCCAGCTTTAAAAATTCGGCCTCCCCCGTCGATAACCGCCAGCCCCGCTCCATTAACTGCTTCGTCTTGAGGGCGATTAACTCTGCCACCGTCTCGTCGTCCAGCTCGAACTCCTTCGGCGCTCCCCAACTTTCCAGATTCGGCGCGTAGCGTTTCCACGCCGTTTGCAGGTCGTCGTTCACCCAAACCACAATGGGCAAAGGAAACTGAGTCTGTAATTGATCCCGGGTTTGATCCAGTTTGGCCAATCCTCCCGGTAAATCCCCCATTCGCTCCATCCCCAGGACTTGAACCCCCGGCGGCAAAGAGCCGCCCCGGCGCCGTAACAGTTCCAAGACCTCCGCTAACGTCCGCTCCCCCGGCTGGAGGCGCAAGGTAACAATTCCCGTTAGCTCTTCTAATCGGTCTGCCAACTGCTGTTGAAGTAACACATAGTTACAGTGGGCAAAAACTAGCCTAAATTCTCCCTCCGCCATTTCTACGGTGAAGGCTAGTTTTTTGAGATCGGCTTCGAGTTCCGGCGATAAGGCCATAAACGTTGAAGGAGAGACGAATTAATAACGATTTTAAACCCCATTCACATGGAAAACTATAGCTTGAGGTTTTATCCCCCTAAATCCCCCTTTGCAAGGGGGACTTTGAAGCCGGTTCCCTCCTTTTCAAGGGGGGTTAGGGGGGATTTTGACAGTTGTGTACACACGGTAGCTTTCAAAGGGGGGCTAGGGGGGATTTTGACATGTGCGCTTTACTGGAGAAGAGACTCTAAAATAGGATTGACGCAACACCAAGAGCCGCGCTCGTCCATAAATTCACAGACATAACGCCCTCGAATAAGCATCTGATAGCCCTCGTCGTCGCTGACCCGTTGGGTTACGGCGACTTCCCGCAGAGCCTCTAACTCCTTGGCGGAAATCGCTCGGGCCATGCTGTCCCTCATACCGACTACGACTTTTTGAAGCGCCGCTTGAGACAGGGGCAACTGCCCTTCTTCGATGATCCAGGCGTTCAAGAGCCGCAGTAAATCCCGAACATGACCGCCGCTGAGACGGCACATCTCCTGCAATAAGTCCGCTGAGCCAAAAATTTCGCCAATTAGGCTTTCGCTTTCTCCTGGAGCGCAACCCAGACAAGCCCGCTTTAAGGACATTTCTTGCAGTTTGGCCAATCCTGGACGATGCAAAGCGCCGTCCCGCTCCAAGATTTGCACCATCGGCAAAACCTTAACATCTTGCCCAAAGCGCTGAGTCACGAGGTTATAGGCGGGGGAATACATCAAGGAGAGGGGCATGGTGTAAACGACGTGACAGTCCAGTTGAGTTAAAAACTGCCCCTGATCCGCGAAAAGATACTCTTGCTGGGATATTCCCCAGGGTTTTGGCGTATTGGTAATTCGGTCTAAGTTATCAACGATGGTCACCAAACCTTCTTTTCCCTGTTTCTGGAGGGCGGCGCTGGCCGGTTTCAGCAATTCCTCGTTAATCCCCTTAATCAGTTCGGTCTTCTTCGGCGCTAGGTAGCGGTTCAATTGCTCCCGCAATCGAGAATCTTGTTTAGCTTTAGCCGTGATTTCCGCAAAGGCCAAGGAAAGAGAAAAGTTATCGCCGTCCTTTTTCATTCCCAGTTTTCCTAACGGCATCACTTTCCCTAGGGGCGTTTTATCTAGGTCAAGATTGATGCCGGTAACCTCGGCGTTAAAAACCTGCCAAACGTCTTGTAATAACTTCTGCATTCCCTGGGGCTGTAACTGGAGACTGGCGGCCTCCAGCCCCTCGATAATACCCGTGGCAATGGCCAATAAGACGTCAACAATATCCACATCGCTCACCTCCAGATAGTCGTCCGACTGGAGATAAATCACCTGCCATCCATCTTCCTCTAGCTGAGCCTTGAGTTTTAACAGCTCCGTGGTTTTGCCACAGCCAATATGCCCGGTAAATAAAATACTTTTCCAATCATCTTCAGACAGGTTAATCCCATTGCGGATCGTGCGAATCGTCTCGCCCCCCCGAACCTCCGTAAAATCCACATACATTTCGGCCTGTTCCGGGATCTGAATGTCGAGGGATTTATCGGGAGCGGTGGCGCGGAAAAACTGCTTGAAATTAACCATAGGGCGTGGCGGAGCGTCTCACAATCTCGACGCCGTTAATTATACTCATCTCTTTGCTAGCCTTAGCGGCTCAATCTAAAAAAAAGATTAAGAAATACTATTTTTATCAAAACCCGTGAGACGATGGCTCTCGTCTAAGGCCGGAGCTTTTTTGTTTAAACTCGATTAGGAGCGAACGACAATGTCTAACATCTATCAGGAAATCTGGGATCTCGACCTGAAGCAAAATGGCATTCAGGCCTTCGCCCAAGGAGAAACCCTGAGCGAAGCGCAACAAGCCAAAGGGTATGTCATCGTCGATGAGCAAATCGCCGGGGATAAGGATCATAAACTTCTGCCGGAGGTCTCGATTCCCGAAAGCAAGCGGACGACCTACGATCTGGCGGAAAAACTCTTCAACAACTATGTCCTCGACCAGACCAAGCCGGAAACCACCGGCGCCGACGAGGAAGAAGAGGTGCAGGAGTTCATTGAGACCATTATCAACACCGACCCGATGTTGCGGGCGCGGGAGTACGTCTCGGAGCGCATCGGGCGAGCCATCAGCGAAAACCAATGGTGGCGCCAGTTGGAAACCATCTGGTTTGAACCTTTTGATAGCGGCAAAAACCGAGATCTGAGCGGCTTTGAGCATGTTATTGTCGGTGAGCAGAAGCAGGGAAAGGTTCAAGGCTATCATTTCTGGTACAAGTACTACTTAGACGAAAATTTTCTTTTTGACGACGAAGAAATGGATTTAATCGATGTGCTCGCTCTCAAAGGAACCCCGGAAAACACCCCCGAAAGCGTCACCCTCTCCTTTGTCTGGCGGGCTTTTGATTATCAAAAGAAAACCACCCGTAAATTAACCAAACCCATTGGCGGTTTTTGGGTCGGGCCGAGCATTGAAGGACTGATGGCGCTGGGCACAGTGCGTTTTATCGCCGAGGCAATGGCGCCGAAGGAGGCGGAAATTAACGGTCATCTCTATCGCTTAGAAATGTTTCGCAGTCCTGACGACCGCAGTATGCGCACCTTTTATCCTCGTTACATTAAACCTGTTGCTTAATTGGAAGAATTAAACCATGCCCTTCATTCTCATCCAAGGTCGATTTAAACCCCAACTGGGGCGCCCCGACGGCGATTCGGTTCGTTTTCAAGCTCAAGATCCCGCCCTCTGGTTGCGCTTGGAGGGGCGGAAGGTCAATCTCAGCGCCGGCGGCCCCACCCAAAATACGGCGCAGTTACGGTTGGAAGGCATCGACTCCATCGAAAAGGAAGCCCTTTCTCCCCTAGCGGAACAGAGTAAGGAGAGTCTGCTGGAGCTAATCGGTTTCGACGCCGAAAGCAATCCCGAGCCGGAAGGCTATATTCTCTCCCGGTCAACGGATGGGCAAGCGGGACGTCCCGTGAGTTTTCTCTTCTCCGGCCCGGCGCCCAGCGCCGACGGCGCTTCCCTATTTTTAGACGCGGCACTTCTCCAGCAATCGGTTAACTATGGACAAATGCTTAAAGGCTTTGCTTATCCTTTGTATTACGATACGCTGTTTGCGGATTTGCGGCGTCAATTTAATGCGGCGCTAGAAGAGGCACGGCAAAACAACCGGGGGTATTGGCCCGCGGACGCCAGTTTAACGGGGGTGACGCTCAACAGTCCCGCGGATTTAGCGACCATTTCCCCCATCTGGCCCAAACTCTGGCGCCGTCTGCGGGAGTTTACCCAAAACGGAATGTCCCGGCGGCCGGATGGAACCTTTTCTCTAGAGCGGTTTCTCGAATTTCTCAAGCTCAAAAACGAGCGAGTGGATATCATCTCCACCGCCGACCAAACAGGACTCCATCATCTGGTGGCTGTCGCGGGCAATACTGTGAAACTGCTTCAGCCGCCGGAAAATATCCGGGTTGTGAGCCAGAAGTAGCGCAAGATTAGCGCCTTTCTTGAAGCTCCTGTTTCGCTTCCTCGGAGGATGAGCTAGGCGTTTTCAAGAACAGGTCAATTACGGTGTACACAGATCTCGATTAAAGACTCAGTTTAGGGCTTTATCCCCCAAAGTCCCCCTTTGCAAGGGGGACTTTGAAGCCGATTCCCCCCTTTCCAAGGGGGGTTAGGGGGGATTCTGACAGTTGTGTATACACGGTAGCCTCCCAAGGAGGGGAATACTGATTCCCGCTACAGTTCCCCCTCCTGAAGACAAGAGGAGGAGACGGATTAACCCTAGCCGCTGAGACTCCGGCGCTTCATGGACATTTCGTAGGCTTCGATGATGTCGCCTTCCTGCCAGTCGTTGAATTTGGAAACGCCGATGCCGCACTCGTAACCGGCGTTGACCTCCCGGGCATCTTCCTTCATCCGTTTAAGGGAATCGATCATACCCTGGTAGATGATTTCGCCCTTACGACGCACTCGGAGATTGCGGTTGCGGATAATTTTGCCCGACTGGACATAACAGCCCGCCACCGTGCCTCGACCTACGGGGAAGACGGCCCGCACTTCCGCCTGACCCAGCGCCGATTCGATCTCTTCGGGGTCGAGGAGACCTTCCATGGCGCCCTGAATATCGTCCAGAAGTTTGTAGATAATATCGTATTCACGAATATCGACTCCCTCCTGGTCCGCCGTTTGGCGGGCGCCGCTGGCGAGAGTCGTATTGAAGCCCACCACCACGGCGCCGCTAGCCGCGGCGAGATCCACGTCGGTTTCCGTGATTTCTCCCGGCGCCGACAGTAAGACCCGAATTTGCACCTCGTTTTGGGGCAGTTGTTGCAATGCGCCGATAATCGCTTCCACGGAGCCTTGAACGTCGGCCTTGAGGATCAAGTTGAGTTCCTTCAACTCCCCTTCCTGGGCCTGAGCCGAGAGGGTGCTGAGGGTGACCTTGCGGGAGGTGGCGGCCTGTTGCAGACGGGTGTGGCGGTTGCTCATGGCCCGCTCTTCGGCGATGGCTTTGCCTTCTTTCTCGTTGAGATAGACCTCAAACTCATCCCCGGCGGCGGGCACTTCGTTGAGACCGAGGATTTCCACCGCAAAGGAGGGGGTGGCGGCATCCACTTTGTCGCCCCGGTCGTCCACCATGGCCCGGATTTTGCCAAAGACGGCGCCGACGACAATGGCGTCTCCTACTTTCAGGGTGCCGTTTTGCACCAACAAGGTGGCCACGGGGCCCCGGGCCCGATCCAGGTGGGCTTCGATAACGGTGCCCCGGGCCGGACGGTCGGGATTGGCGGAGAGTTCTTCCATCTCCGACACCAGCAGGATCATTTCTAACAGGCCGTCTAGGTTTTGACCCTTAAGGGCGCTCACCGGCACCATAATGGTGTCGCCGCCCCATTCCTCCGAAACCAGACCCAGTTCCGAGAGTTCCTGTTTGATCCGGTCCGGGTTGGACTCCGGTTTATCCACTTTGTTGATGGCCACAATCAGGGGCACTTCCGCGGCCCGAGCATGGCTGATGGCCTCCCTTGTTTGAGGTTGGACGCCATCGTCTGCGGCCACCACCAGAATAGCGATGTCCGTGACCCGAGCGCCCCGGGCCCGCATGGCGGTAAAGGCTTCGTGACCGGGGGTGTCCAAAAAGACAATCTGCTCGGTCTGGCCGTTATGCTCCGTTTCCACGTGGTAAGCGCCGATGTGCTGGGTAATGCCCCCGGCTTCGCCCTGGGCCACCTTGGTTTGGCGAATGGAGTCTAGGAGGGTAGTTTTCCCGTGATCGACGTGGCCCATAATGGTCACCACCGGCGGCCGGCGCACCAGGTTTTCCAGGTCACCCACATCCAGCATTTCTGTGACCTTAGTGGCCGCGGCCTGTTCTTCGCCGCTTTCCACCAGCACCTCAAATTCCTCCGCCACCATACGGGCGGTGTCTTCGTCCAGGGTCTGGTTAATCTGGATGGCGATGCCCTTGGTAAAGAGGTTGCGGATAATGTCGGTTTCCGGCACCTTGAGTAATTCGGCCAATTCCCGCACTGTCAAACTGCGGTCGAGGACAATACTGTCCGGTCGTTGGGCCACTTCCTTACGGTCTCGGCGCTCGTTGCGGCTCCGGGCGGCACTGGCTTCCCCTTTGGGAGTGGGTTTTTTGACTTTGCTGGCCGTCGGCGCCGGAGCGGAGGGAGCTTTAGCCATAGATTTGGGTTTCGGGGGCCGAGCAATGGACAGACTAACTAGGGTGGGCTGAAGAGAGGCGTCGGGATCGAGATCGAGATCATCGTCGTCTTCCACCGCGGCGGCCCGGCGTTTGCCCTTGGCCGCCAGCTTGGCTTTGGCCCGCTCTTCCTCTTCTTCTTCCTGCCATTTGCTCTTCTTAACCGGCGCTTTCGGGGGCGTGGGGCGCTTGAGTTTTGGTTTTTCTCCTTCCGGGACGTCTAAAGCGCCGTCGACGCCGTTGTCATCCTTGGGCGCCGCGGCTTTTTTATGGAGGGGGAACTCCAACAGTTCCGGTAAATTGTCGTCTTCTTCCGGCTGGGGCGGTTTGGGTCGCTGGAGTTCTACCTTGGGCTTGACGGGTGCCCTTAGAGCCGGCTTTTCCGCAACCTTGGGGGCGACCGGCGCAGGTTGGGGAGTCTGGGAGCGGGGAGCTGTGGGTTCCGCCTCTAGCCGTTGTGGTTTAACCGGCGCCGGTTTGGGCGTGGC
>JBKCES010000320.1:0-2848 GCA_046304295.1 Cyanobacteriota bacterium
CCACCCTAGTGGGCGCCCTAGAGGCGGACCGGGCCAGCGCCATTACCGCGGAGGGGGAAGGACGGGTGACAGCCATTTTGGTTCAGGAAGGGGACATTGTCCTTCAGGGGCAGGTGTTGATGACCCTGGACGACCAGAGCCTGCAAACCGAGCGCCAACAGGCCCAGGCGGATCTGGCTCGCAATCGGGCGGCGCTGGCGGAGTTGGAAGCCGGGAGCCGTTCCGAGGATATCGCCGGCGCCCGAGCTAACTTACAGGCGGCCCAAGCTCGTCTAACCAACGCCAAAAAAGGCTCCAGCCCGGAGGAAATCGCCCAGGCTCAAGCCCAAATCCGGGCGGCCGAGGCGGAGGCGGAACTGGCCCAGGAGCGGGTGCGGCGCTTTCAGAAATTACGGGATGAGGGGGTGGTGTCTTTAGATAGCTACGACCAACAACTCAAGGAGCAACGTCAGGCGTTAGCGAATTTAGAATCGGCCCAACGGCGCCTCTCCCAACTGCAAAAAAGCCGCGGCGCCGAGATTGAAAGTCTAGGGGCGGAGGTGGAGCAGTCCCGCCAAGCCTTAAGCCGGCTGGAGCGGGGGGCTCGGCCCGAAGAAATTGCCCGGGCCCGGGCGGCGGTGCAGGAATCCCAAGCCCGCCTCGACACCCTTCAGGTGAGTCTCCAAAAACGGAATATTCAAGCGCCCTTTAGCGGCGCGGTGGGGGCGATCCCGGTAAAAGTTGGCGATTATGTACAAGCGGGGGAAACCCTGACCACCTTGACGGAGAACCAAAGCCTCGACGTTAACTTGCAGGTGCCCCTAGATCTCGCGCCCCAACTACGGCGGGGCTTGGCGGTGCAACTCCTCAACGCCCAGGGAAAAGCCAAGGCGACGGGACAAATTAGTTTTATTGCCGCCAACGTGGATAGCGACGCCCAGACGGTTTTAGCCAAGGCCAGTTTCACCAACCCCGGAGCTAATCTCCTGAACCAACAATTGGTGGAGGCTCGCATCCTTTGGAACCGGCAGACCGGACTGCTGGCGCCGACCACCGCGGTTTCTCGGATTGGGGGGGAGACCTTTGTCTATGTGGTTCAAGAGGGCAAGGACAAAAAGACGGGAAAACCCCAACTCGTCGCCCAACAGCGGCCCGTGACCTTGGGGCCGCTTCAGGGGAACCGCTATCAGGTTAAGACCGGTCTGGAGCCGGGGGAACGGGTGATTACCTCTGGGTTGGTCAACCTCCAGGACGGCGCCGCCATTATCAACGCCGACGCCCCCAAAGCACCGTAGGACAGGTTTCAGATATCAGTTATCAGATATCAAGGGGTTCACAACCCCGCTTCGGCGCTGGTTTAGGCTTTCTACTTGAGGGGATGGTGCTCGGCGAGGATTTTCTCCACCCGGGCTTCGTCAATACGGGCCACCAACTTAGTGGCCTCGTGATTGTCGCGGATGGTCTTGGCGAGGGTAAAGGAAGAACTGACGGCAAAGAGGAAGGTGATACCGAGTTGTCCCTTCATCCAGTTGTCGATGGGACGATCCGTCGGCAGGGAAATAATGCTGAATCCCATGGCTACGATGGCGACCACGAAGAAGGCCCAGACTTGAATAATCCAGGCGTGAGTATCTCGTTGAGCGACAGGCTGATCCATAACCTATCTCCTGTAATTTAGAAGTCTCATTTTCTAGATTAGACGAGATTTCCTAGCTTGGCAGCCCCAATGACGATTATTTTATTAGGTGCGGCTCTCCGGGGATTGCAGTAACGTACTCTTGACTCTGATTCGCCCCATAGAGAGCCGGATTCTCCGCAGGAAATTCGTTTTGTGACAAAACCAGACTTAACCTTCTTGCACTAAAAGATCGGAGGCGTTAACCTGAGCCTGTTCATATTTTACTTAGTTTTGATATGCTTATTTTAATTGTTGTCTAAAGCATGGGGAGCGCCATAGATTGCTCGGCCATCTCCTTCGGCGCGGTGGTAAGATCTAAGGGCTAACTCCCCAAGCCGAAATTTTGCCATGACCACCCATTTTATCACTGCCGAAATTCCCCTTCAGGAAACCCCCGAGGCGCTCCGGCAAAGGATTGAGGCAACCCTCGGCCAACAGGGGGAACCCCTGCGTTGGGCCATCGCCGAACTGGATTTAGAGAAACAAACGGCGACCTTAGAAGCGGTGGTCACCCGAGCCTAGATGAACGCCTCGCCCTACACCGTCGCCCTCATTATCCCCACGGGCATCGGCGCCGCTATTGGGGGCTACGCAGGGGACGCTCTGCCGGTGGCCCGGGCCATGAGTTCTATTTGCGACTATCTGATTACTCACCCCAATGTCCTCAACGGCGCTCAACTCTATTGGCCCATTGCTAACGCCCTCTATGTGGAAGGGTACGCCCTCGACCAGTTTGCCCAGGGAAATTGGGGGCTAGCGCCGGTTCAAAATAATAGAATTGGTCTGATTTTAGACCGGGGTATTGAAGAAGATCTCAGAATCCGTCAACTGCAAGCGGCGGAGGCAACCCGGGCCACCCTGGGATTAACCCTAACGGACTACGTCCTCACCGACGCGCCCCTGGAAGTAGAATTGCGGCTGACGGACTCCGGTAGTAGCTGGGGCGCCCTCGCCAATCCCGATAGTTTATTGCGAGCGGCGGAGCGCCTGATCACTCAAGCCAAAGCCACCGCAATCGCCGTGGTGGCCCGTTTTCCCGACGATGTCGATCAATTAACCCTCCAGCACTACCGCCAGGGCAAAGGTGTCGATCCCCTCTCCGGCGCCGAGGCGGTCATTTCCCACCTCATCGTCCGCCAGTTTCAAATTCCCTGCGCCCACGCCCCGGCGCTGTCCCCCCTGCCCCTAGAT
>JBKCES010000321.1:0-3097 GCA_046304295.1 Cyanobacteriota bacterium
CTCAATGATGAGAAATTTAAACCCAAAGCTTGGTAAATCTCTTCTACATTAGCAACTGTGGCTTAACTCACCCTCCGAGGGAGGGCGCCGGGGGGTGGGTTCTAAACCTTGAGCGCTAACCCACCGTTCGACTGAACCTGCCGAAGTCCCTAACCCCTCCAAGGAGGGGAGCCGGAAACTTCGAATTTCTACTTAATGTAGCTCATACATCCTCTTTGATCACATAGGACGGACTCAACCAACCCCGGCGCCAGAAGAAAATCAAGGAGCCGCCGGCGATGGCGATCATCACCGCCCAGGTGGCCCAATAACCCCAAGGAGATTTCAATTCCGGCATATTTTCAAAGTTCATGCCATAGACCCCGGCGATGAAGGTGAGGGGAATAAAAATGGTGGAAATGACGGTGAGAAATTTCATCACTTCGTTCATTTTATTGCTCATAGAAGTCATGTAAACTTCCATCAAACTGGAGGCTAATTCTCGATAGGCTTCGATAATATCCAACACCTGAATAATATGGTCGTAGCAGTCCCGAAAATAGACCCGCACCTCGGGACTCACTAACGTGTTGCTATCCCGGAGGAGCACGTTCATTACATGACGGAGGGGCCAAATCAAGCGCCGTAGAGCCAAAAGTTCTCGGCGGATATGATAGATCTCTTCCATCAATTGCCCGTTGGGATTGCGAATAATGGTGTCTTCTAGCGCCTCAATCCGTTCTTCGTAGTCCTCTAGGAGGGGAAAATACTCGTCAATGAGCATATCCAAGAGGAGGTAAACCAAATAATCAGCGCCTTCGTGGCAGACCCGTCCCTGATTGGCCCGAATGCGGTTGCGGACGGGGTCAAAATCGGTAATGTCGCCTTCCTGGAAGGTTAATAAATAGCGCTTGCCAAGGACGAAACTCACCTGCTCGCTCTCGAAGCCGTCTTCTTCGGGGTTGGGTTTGACCCGGTGGGCGAGGATCATGACATGGTCGTGGTAATCCTCAATCTTGGCTCGCTGGGGCACGTTGACCACATCCTCTAATAGCAGGGGGTGGAGCTTAAAGATTTCTCCCACCTGTTTCAGTACTTCTTCGCTCCCCAAACCCTGAATATCCATCCAAGAGACTGTGTTGGTTCCCAGGTAAGGCCGCAGGGCGTTGGGCGTCAAATCGGACTTACGGATAGCGTGATCCGGACTGTAGTCGATCAAAATAATGCGGGAGGGGTGGGCGTCCGGCTCAATACTGAGGGTTCCCGGCTCGCTCCCCGGCTCGTCGTAGAAATAATCGAAATAATCTTCCTCCTCCTCTTCCGGGTCGTTAACGGCAAAAGACCGCTGGAGAAATTCGGGGGTGGGCGCCGGGGGAGATTGAGTCATAAGTCCTAGCAACCTAAGGTGTGTTTATGATGGGCAAATTTCGGCGCCCCCTGGTTGCTACAGAGAAATTGCTCAGGGCGGGCCGAGAATAGAAACAGACGATCGGGGAAGATCGGGGGGGGGAGGCTGAGTCACCGGATTCGCTTACTCAAAATAAGCGTGATTAAAGAGCCGTCCCCCATCATAGAAGGCTTAACCGCCCATCGCAACCTGCGGCGCTTCTGGAGCGTAACCGGCGCTCTTGATCGGAAAGTTGCCTAGAATGGCGGGTAGTCCCCTCCCTAGGAGCTAATCCCCATGCCCCAAACCATTGTTATCGACCCCGTTACTCGCATTGAAGGCCACGCCAAGATTTCCGTTTTCCTCAACGACCAGGGCAATGTGGACGATGCCCGCTTCCATGTGGTGGAGTACCGCGGCTTTGAAAAATTTTGCGAAGGGCGCCCCATGTGGGAGATGGCCGGCATTACCGCTCGGATTTGCGGTATTTGTCCCGTGAGCCACCTCCTCTGCGCGGCCAAAACCGGGGATAAAATCCTAGCGGTGAAGGTGCCTCCCGCCGGGGAGAAATTACGGCGCTTGATGAACCTGGGGCAAATTACCCAATCCCACGCCCTCAGTTTTTTCCACCTCAGCAGTCCCGATTTTCTGCTGGGCTGGGACAGCGATCCCGCCACCCGCAACGTCTTTGGACTGATCGCCGCAGATCCCGATTTAGCCCGGGCCGGTATTCGCCTGCGGCAGTTTGGGCAAACCGTGATCGAACTTCTCGGCGCCAAGAAAATTCACTCCGCTTGGTCCGTGCCGGGGGGCGTCCGCTCTCCCCTGTCGGAGGAGGGTCGGGCTTGGATCATCGACCGTTTGCCGGAATCAAAGGAAACCCTCTACACGGCGCTGAATTTATTTAAGTCCCTGGTGGAGAAGATGCCCACGGAAGTGGCGGAGTTCGGCCAATTTCCCTCTCTGTTTATGGGGCTGGTGGGTAAAAACGGCGAGTGGGAGCATTACGGCGGCCATCTGCGCTTCACCGACAGCGCCGGCAATATCGTGGCGGATAACCTGAGCGAAGACGATTACCAGGACTTCATCGGCGAATCCGTGGAAAAATGGTCTTATTTAAAATTTCCCTACTACAAGCCCTTGGGCTATCCCGACGGCATTTATCGGGTCGGCCCCCTAGCTCGCCTCAATGTCTGTAACCAGATCGGCACCCCGGAGGCGGACCGGGAGTTGACGGAACTGCGCCAGCGCTTTGGCCCCGTTATGACCTCCTCCTTCCTCTACCACTACGCGCGACTGGTGGAAATCCTCGCCTGTCTGGAAGCCATCGAGCGCCTGATGGACGACCCGGATATTCTCTCTCCCCACTGTCGGGCCCGGGCGGGAATTAACTGCCTAGAGGCGGTGGGTGTCAGCGAAGCGCCCCGGGGGACGTTGTTCCATCACTACAAAGTGGATCAGGACGGATTGATCCAAAAGGTCAACCTGATCATCGCCACGGGGAATAATAACCTAGCCATGAATAAAACCGTGGCCCAGATCGCCAAACATTACATCCGCAATAACGACGTCCAGGAAGGATTCCTGAACCGAGTGGAAGCGGGGATTCGTTGTTACGACCCCTGCCTCAGTTGCTCCACCCACGCCGCTGGGAAAATGCCCTTGAGCCTGGAGGTGGTCAGCGCCGCAGGGGAGGTGATTCGGCGCGTGGTTCGGGATTAACTGAATTTT
>JBKCES010000322.1:0-9785 GCA_046304295.1 Cyanobacteriota bacterium
CCTCAAAGTCCCCCTTGCAAAGGGGGATTTAGGGGGATTCCTCAGAAGAGCTTAGGACTTCTCAACTCTCTTCTACGGCGCCGTTTTCGCCGCCGTGTTTTGACCTGGTTGCCCCTGTTGCACCAGAATCTCCTGTTTGAGAATTTCGTAGGCCTTGGCGTACTGAGGATCGGCGGTGGTGCCGATTTTATCCCGGCTCTTTTGTAGTTCTTTCCGTTGGGCGTCCGTGAGTTCGATGATGATATCCGGCTCAATGCCGTGTTTATTAATATCCCGACCGCTGGGGGTCAGGTACTTAGCGATGGTCACCGCTAGGCCGGAGCCGTCTCCCAGTTCCCGCACGGATTGCACCAGCCCCTTGCCGAAGGTTTTGGTGCCGACCAGTTTGGCCCGTTTCTGATCCTGAAGCGCGCCGGAAACAATTTCGCTGGCGCTGGCGGAGCCGCCGTCCACCAGAATCACCAGGGGTTTGTCCGTCAGGTTTTGCTGATTGGCGCTTTGTTGCTCCACCTCGCCCCGGCGGTCAACGGTGGAGACAATCTTGCCTTCCTTGAGCCAATAGCGGGTAATGTCGATGCTGGTGTAGAGCAAGCCGCCGGGATTGGAGCGTAGATCCAAAATGTAGCCCTGGACGCCCTTTTTCTCCAAATCCTCGATGGCTGTCTTCATTTCCTCCGCCGCCTGGGCGCTGAATTGATTCAGACGAATGTAACCCACGGCGCCGATGGGAGTCGTTTTCACCTCCGCCCGCACGGGATGGATTTCAATGCGGGCCCGGGTGAGGGTGTAGTCGATGGCTTTTTTCTCCCGCAGAATCGTCAGGGTAACGCTGGTGCCGGGTTTGCCCCGAATCAGCTTCACCGCGTCGTCCACTTCCATGCCCTTAGTGGATTTGCCGTCGATTTTAATAATCTCGTCCTTCGCTAAAATCCCGGCTCGGTAGGCCGGAGTATCTTCAATCGGCGCCACCACCACGAGTTTTTTTGTCTCCTGATCCTGGGCCAGTTGAATCCCCACCCCGGTTAACTCCCCAGAGGTATCGATGCGCATGGCTTGATACTCCGTCGGGTCCATAAAGCGAGTGTAGGGATCGTCGAGGGTTTCTAGCATTTCCCGGATGGCGACGTAGGCTTCTTCTGGATTTTTATACTCTTTTTCTAGATAGGTTTTCCGCACCGCCCGCCAGTCTTCGCCGTTAAAGGTGCCGTCCACATAGGTGCGATTGACAATCTGCCAAACTTCGTCCACCAACTCCTTGGGATTATCCTGAAAAAAGGCCTGGGAACGGGCTAGACGGAGTCCCACCCCCGTCACGGCCACCGTCGCCAAAAGTAGGGCTGTAGTACCGAGTATTAAGCCCCGTGTCTGTTTCGCCATAATCTTTACCCGCGGGAATTGTGAAGAATGATAAAAAAAATAAACTCGTTGGGCTGGAGAGAGTCAACTTAATCCAGTTATAACATTTCAGAGAAAGGGAACCTACTCCACCCATGACGGAAGCCGTTGTGTCCGAATCGCTCAAAACTCGCCGCTCCCACCTCGATAGCCAGCGCCGCCGCCGGGGCCGCCAAGCGTTGTGGCGCTTTTTCTGCCTGGGGGGATTTGTGGGCGCCCTGGTGTGGGTGATGAGTTGGCCGGAGTGGACGATTCGGGAGCAAAGCCAAATTCGTTTCCAGGGGCAAGAGCGCCTCTCCGAGCCGACCCTTTACCAAGCGCTTCCCCTCCAATTTCCCCAGGCCATCTGGCAACTCTCCACCCCCCAATTGGCCCGTCAGATTGCTCACAATCCGGCGCTGGCCCGCGCCGAAGTCTCCCGCCAGTTATTTCCGGCCCAATTAACGGTCTATGTGCGGGAGCGCCGACCGGTGGCCGCGGCGCAACAGGGCGGGACGAAGGGATATTTGGATCAGGAGGGAGTGTTTATTCCGGCCAAGCTTTACACTCGACCGGAAACCCAGAAAAAATTGCCGCAAACGCCGGTCTTTCTAGGTTACGACTCCCAATACAAATCCTTTTGGCAAAAAAATTATCCCCTGATCCGGGATTCCCCCGTGAAAATCACCCTCATTAATGGCAACAACCCCAGTAACCTGACCTTAACCACTGCCCTCGGCTCCGTCCATCTGGGTTCCGATTTATCCCAATTCCCCCAACAGTTGACCGCCCTAGCTCAACTCCGCCAGCTCCCCAGCCGGGTGCCCTCCCATCGAGTCGGCTTCCTTGACCTGAGCAATCCCCAAACGCCGAGTCTCCGTTTAGCGCCGGCGCCGAAAGTTAAAGAACCGTGATAATATTTGGGCAACTCTCGGGGTCGAGGTCAGATGTTGAGGGTCTTCTATTGACAAACGCCCCTATTCTTTCTAGTCTAGGGACGAACTCTTTTATCTTTATATAATTACTTGCGGCGAGTTTAGGAAAGTCGCCTTGACCCCTTGGCTCTGCCGGGGGTTCCCGCCCTTTAACTCTCCTTAACTTTAAAATTTGATCGGCTTCCGCGGCGCTTAGCCTCTCCTTTGCTCTCCCTGAACTCTCCTATTTACAATGACACTCGATAATGATTGGGCTCAAAATCATCTCAGTACCGCCGGCGCCGACCCCCTGGAAGACGCGGAGAGCCTAGAAGACCTTTTCGCTTCGGCGGAGGATCCGGTTGTGTATTCTACTTCCGTCGATAGCCCTTCCGTCGCCCCCATTGATCTTAGGAGTAGTCAAATCGTGCCCAGTAGTGTCGCCCAAATTAAGGTTGTCGGCGTTGGCGGCGGCGGTTGTAACGCCGTGAATCGGATGATTAGCACAGGAGTTTCCGGCGTGGAGTTTTGGGCTATCAATACCGATTCCCAAGCTCTGGTTCAGGCGGCGGCGCCCCAAAGATTGCAAATCGGTCAAAAGCTGACCCGAGGGCTGGGCGCCGGGGGGAATCCGGCCATTGGTCAGAAGGCCGCAGAAGAATCTCGGGACGAAATCGCCAAGGCGCTGGAGCATACGGATTTAGTCTTTATCACCGCCGGTATGGGGGGGGGCACCGGCACGGGAGCGGCGCCGATTGTGGCCGAAATCGCCAAGGAGATGGGCTGTCTGACGGTGGGGATCATTACCCGCCCCTTTACCTTTGAAGGCCGGCGCCGGGCCAATCAGGCGGAGGAAGGCATCGCGGCCTTGCAGTCTCGGGTGGATACCTTGATTGTCATCCCCAATAATCAACTGCTGACGGTGATCCCGGCGGAAACGCCTCTCCAGGAAGCTTTCCGGGTGGCGGATGACGTTTTGCGCCAGGGGGTGCAGGGCATTTCCGACATTATTACCATCCCCGGTTTAGTGAATGTGGATTTCGCCGACGTGCGGGCGGTGATGGCGGACGCTGGCTCGGCGCTGATGGGCATTGGGGTCGGCTCCGGCAAGTCCCGGGCCAAGGAAGCCGCCACGGCGGCCATCGCTTCGCCCCTGTTGGAATCCTCCATCGAAGGAGCCCGGGGAGTGGTCTTTAACATCACCGGCGGCCACGACCTGACCCTCCACGAGGTGAACACGGCGGCGGAAACCATTTACGACGTGGTGGACGAGAACGCAAATATTATCTTCGGCGCCGTGATTGACGAGCGCCTTCAGGGAGAAATGCGGATTACCGTCATCGCCACGGGCTTTACCGGCGAAACCAGAGCCGCTAAGAGCGCCGTTAAAAAGCCGGAGATTCTTTCCCCCCCCACGGTTTTTGAAGCGCCGCCGGAAGAGGTGACCCCGGAGCCAGAACCCCAGACTCCGAGTTTGGATATTCCAGAATTTCTGCAAAAACGGCGCTTTCCCCGGCGCTCCTAGCCCTCCAACCGCGCTATGGCTGACTCCCCTTGGCGGATTCGTCTGGATCATTGGGTTGGGACTCGTTGCAGTTTCAGCTTAGACCGAGCTTACCAGGGGGCCTTAGCGATCCGACGACTGGAGCAAGACCAGTTTCAAGGGCGCCGGATCGAGCCGGACTCCGGGCTAGGGCTGGGCGTTTATCAATACTTCAAGGCGGATCTGGACCGGGAATTGCGGCAAGTGCGCTGGAACCTCTGGCAATTTCAAACCGCTAATCTCTGGCTTAAAAATCTGGGAGACGGGGAACGGCTCGCGCCCCGGCAGGAGGAAATTTTAGAGCGTCTTAATTTGATTGAATCTGTTATTGGTAAGTATCGAGACGAGACGGCACCGGAACTTTTCCTAGAAGCCGAGGCAGAAAGCTTAACGGCAACCGAAGCGTCGAAGAGTTTACGGCTGAACCCCTGGGGAGCCAAAGCCCCCTCGTCCCCGGCTAAAGAAGCGGAAGAAGCGGCGCTTCTGCGGGAGTTTCGCATCGCCCGACAGGATCGTAAGGCGGGGATTCGTTTTTTAATTTTGCTCGTTCTTGTTCCCTTGGCGACGCAAATTTTTTTCAAAAATATTATCTACAGCCCCCTAGTGGATCATTTTAAAATTCACTCGGTAGCTGTGGAAGAAATTGAGTTTAATAAAGAAATCGCTCAGGAATATTTAGAAGAGTTTGTCACCTTTAAAGAAAGTTTAGAAATTCAAGAGTTACTGGGAATTTTACCGGAAAATTCCCCGGAGTTAAAACGAGAAAAGTTGCAAGAGAAAGCCAAGGAAATTCTGCTCGGCGCCGCTCGGAGAACCCAGGATGGGTTGAAAAACGTCCTAGCGGATCTCACGGCGCTGGCGACTTTCGCCTTATTGGTGATTATTTTTAAAAAACAAGCCCTAATGACCCGGCGCTTTATCAGTCGCTCTTTCTTAGGTTTAAGCGACGTCGCAAATGTCTTCATTTTTATCCTTCTCACCGACGTCTTTGTGGGCTTTCACTCGGCCGAAGGTTGGGAGGTCATTTTAGGAAGCTTGATGGCCCACGTGGGGTTAACGGAAAATCGGACATTTATTTTTCTCTTTATCGCCACTGTGCCCGTGCTTTTAGACTCATTATTTAAACTGCTCATTTTTAACTACTTTACCCGCCAATCCCCCAGCGCCGTGGCCATTTTAGAAAAAATGCAGAAATAGCTTAACCTCTAACCCCTTTTCCTTTTAATTCTCTTCTCATCTTTGCTATGACAGCCAGCGCCCATCAAGAAGTGATTGCCAGCCTCCTGGAAATGGCGGAGCGGGGGGAAATCGACCCCTGGGATGTGGCGGTGATCGAGGTGATGGATCGCTTTTTACAGGATTTAGGCATTTTAGATAGTTTAGATCTGGCTTACCAGCAGCGCCACCTGCCCCGCTCCGGTCAGGCTTTTCTCTGGGCCTCCCTGCTGGTGCGTTATAAAGCGGACACCCTAGAGCGGTTAGAATCCCCCCCGGCGCCGGAGGAGGACATTTTAGAACTAGAGGAAGAAGACGGCGCCGCGGCGCTTGGGCTACCGGCTAACCTCGAACGACGCTTACGGCGCCGGACGGCGGTTCCGCCCCTGCAAAAGCGCCGGGTGACACTACAAGAACTGATTGAGGAAATTCAAGAAATTGCGGCGGAGATTGAGAAGAACGAGGCTCAGCCCCGGAAGGTCAAACGCAATCGGCCCCAGTCCCGCAGGGAAGCCCTGCAACTGATTACGGAGTTGGCCCATCAGGAAAACTTGACGGAGGTGGCGGCCCAGTTGGAGCAATTTCTCCAGTCCCGTTACGGCGACGATTCCCCTGATTCCCCGGAGGACGTGGATTTGGACACCCTGCTAGCCCAGTGGAGGGCCGAGCAAGACTCCCCCGAGGGTTTAGACCGGGTGGGGGTATTCTGGGCGCTATTGTTGCTCAGTTCTCAATCAAAGGTGTCCCTTAGTCAGGCGGTTTTTTACCAAGATTTGCGGGTGCGGGTGCTTGAACCCGATCCGAGGGAAACGCCGGCGCTGTCAACGTAACTTTTAACAGCGCCGGTTTATTTTTGCAAGCACAGAAAATATAAAATTTTAGATCTATATAGCTGTGTTCTTTTCCGACCAAAGAACTTGTTAATATTTCTGATTAACATGGTTTTGTGTCTACGTATATCGTACCCAAGTGGGGGTGAGCGTAATCCAATGATTATCTCCCCCAACCCGCCTTAGATGGTGTCGTAATTAACAGTTTATCGGCGCTCTTCGAGTTAGAACCTAGTGTTGAGTGTCCATTGCCCCTAGGCGCCTAGATGTCCGACTCGACCCACCGTCTCAAGTTGGGGGCGCTCTTTTTTCTCGCCACCCTGATCTTCTCAACCCTAGGCTATACCTATTTTGGGTGGACGACCCTAGAAGCATTCTACATGGTGATCATCACCATTTTTGGGGTAGGTTACGGGGAGGTACGGCCCCTGGAGACAGCGGAAGAGCGCCTTTTTACCATTGGGGTCATTATTTCCGGGACAACCTCGGCGGTCTATATTGTGGGGGGATTTGTGCAGATGGTGACGGAAGGGGAAATTCATCGGGCGCTGGACACCCAGCAACGGCAGAGACAAATCGCCCAACTGAGCGACCATGTCATTGTTTGCGGCTTTGGCCGCATGGGGCAGGTCTTAGCTAAACAGTTGGCGGAGGCTAACCTGCCCTTTGTGGTGGTGGACAATCAACCCTTTCCCATCGAGCAGGCGGAAAAATTGGGCTATCTGGGCTACTGCGGCGACGCCACCCGGGAGGAACAGCTCCACGCCGTGGGCATTATGCGGGCCAGAACCCTGGCGACGGTTCTGCCGGAGGACGCGACCAATGTTTTTATCACCCTCACCGCTCGGGAATTGAACCCGGAGTTGGTGATCCTCGCTCGGGGGGAAGTGCCGGAAACGGAGCGGAAATTGCGCTTAGCAGGCGCCAACCGGGTCATTCTCCCCCTCACCGTCGGCGCTATTCAGATGGCTAATTTAATCACCCAATCCAATCTGCGAGATGTGATTAACCGGCCCGATGAGCGGGGCTATCTCAATGATCTGTTGGCCAATATTGAAGTTCAGTTAGACGAATTGATGGTCTTGCCCCACTCCCCCCTGCTGGGGCGCACGATTATGGAAATCGAAGTCCGCAGTCAAGGCGCCTTTATTGTCATCGCCCTGCGCCGGGCCGACGGCCGCACCCTCCTCCACCCCCACCCCTCCCAAATTCTCAACCAACAGGACACCTTGATCGTCATTGGGCACCGTCAAGAAATTCCCCGCTTCGCCGACCGCTACGACTGCCATCGCAAACACCTCCACGCGCCGCCCTTAGTCGGATAATCTCCATGCTCGACACCCTCTGGCTACTGCTCTGCTCCGGGCTGGTCTTCTTGATGCAGGCGGGGTTTATGTGCCTGGAATCCGGCATGACCCGCTCCAAAAATAGTATTAACGTAGCGATTAAAAACCTGGCGGATTTTGGCATTTCGGCGCTCTTGTTTTGGAGCTTTGGCTTTGCCCTCATGTTCGGCGCTTCCCAGGGGGGCCTGTGGGGTCAGGTAGCGTTTTTTCCGGCGCTGTCCCAGCCGATGAATCTGGCGGTTTTTTTCCTCTTCCAGGTCATGTTTTGCGGCACCGCCACCACGATTATTTCCGGCATTGCGGCGGAGCGCCTCAAGTTCGGAGCTTATCTGCTTATCGCCAGTTTGGTGTCCGGGTTCATTTATCCCCTCTTTGGCCATTGGGTCTGGAATCAACACGGGGAGTTCGCAGGCGTAACCACCGGGGGGGGTTGGTTGGCGCGCCTCGGTTTCCGGGATTTCGCCGGGGGCACCGCGGTTCATAGTTTAGGCGCCTGGGTGGGGCTGGCGGTTGTTAACTTGATCGGCGCTCGTCGGGGGCGCTTTGAAGCCACGGCCCGACTTCAGGGATCGAATATGCCCTTCTCCGTCCTCGGCGCTTTTCTGCTCTGGTTTGGTTGGATTGGCTTTAACGGCGGTAGTTCCTTAGCCTTGAACGACCAGACCCCCGGCATTATTTTAAATACCGTTATGGCCGGCGCCGGCGGGATGATCGGCGCCCTAATTCTCGGCTGGGTTCAGGAAAAAGTGGTGCGAGTGGAAACCCTCGTTAACGGCTCCCTAGCGGGCTTGGTGGCCATTACTCCCGGCGCTAATGGCGCGACCACGCCCCTGGCGGTGATCATCGGCTTAACGGGGGCGGCGGCGGCCCTGCTCTGCGCTCAATATTTGCAATATCGACGGATTGACGATGCGGTGGACGGCGTGGCGGTCCACGGCGCCGCCGGGGTTTGGGGAACCCTGTGCGTGGCGCTGTTTGGGGAGTTAAGCGTTCTCGATACAGGGCTAAACCGTTGGCAACAGGTTTTAGTGCAACTGCTGGGGATTCTAGTTTGCGGGCTGTGGGCCTATGGCGCAACTTGGCTGACGTTAACGACCCTGGGCAAGGTCTATCCCCTGCGGATCTCCCCAGAGGAGGAGGAGTTGGGCTTAAATATCTCCGAGCACCAGGCGAAAACAGAAACCTACGACTTATTCGAGGTGATGGATCATCAGGCCCGTACCCATGATCTGAGCCTACGAGCGCCGGTGGAACCCTTTACGGAGGTGGGTCACATCGCCGCCCGCTATAACCAGGTTTTGTCCGCCTTCGAGACCCGCCACCACCAGAGCGTCGAGGATTTGGCTCAAATTTATTACGTCACCGCCGCCATTTTGGCCGCCATCGAGCACAATAATTTTAAGGCCGACCAACTGGGGCTAGAGGAAATCGCCACCCGCCCCAACGAATTCGGCGCCCTGGCCGGAGCGATCCTGAAAATGGCCCAAATTATCCAGGAGCAGGAGCGCCGACTGGAGCGTTACCAGGATTGATATAGTCAGCCTAAGTGAATTATGAACAGGCGCCGATTAACTTCCCCCTCTGTTGTGAGGATGGGGCGACGGAATTAACGGGGCAGATGAAGTTTTGGATCCTGGGCCATCCATCCCGCCGGGGACTGGACACGGACTTCAAAATGAAGATGGGGCTGGGTCATATCCGGGCGGCCGGTTTGACCCACATAGCCGATGACCGTTCCCGCCCGCACCGGCTGATCCACCGGCACGCCAAAGCGCCCCAGATGAGCGTAACGGGTCTGCCAGCCGTTGCCGTGGTCGATCACCACTAGGGAGCCGTAGGGGCCTTCCTGGCTGACTAAAATCACGACGCCGTCCGCAGAGGCTAAAACTGGAGTTCCCACCGGCGCCGCTAAATCCACGCCGCTATGGAAAAAGGCTTGCCCCGCAGCGTCTTTTTGCCAACCGTAATCCAGCAGAAGTTGGGGCGCCGCCTCTAGGGGAAATTGACTTAAACCGGTGTAATTTACCGCCTTGGACGTCTTCGGTAAACTGGCGATCCCCGGAATAAAGACCTCCTTGGGTTGGCGCTGGCAACCGTTAATTTCAAAGAGGAGGTCGGCCCGAATGCCGTATTGTTTGGCCAGATCCTTCCAAGCGCCGCCGGGGGGAACGGAGACTCGTTGGCCGTTAAAGGGAGGAATCAACAGGGTCTCACCGGGGCGGGGCGCCTGCTTTTTCAGTTGGGGATTGAAATTAATTAAGCTTTGGGGAACCAGTTGATACTGGGCGGCGATACTCGCTAGGGTTTGCCCTTTTTTAACGCGATGCTTTTGGAGGCGGGAGAGCGCCGGTTTGGGACATTCAACGCGGATGACGGGGGGCGTTTGGGCTTGGCCGGGGCTGATTCCTAAACTCAAGTAGAGAGCTAGGCCCCAGAACTGCGGCGCCCTCATTTAAACCCCTTCGAGGGAGAGAACCCGGAGCACGCTGGCGATGGCTTTAATGCCGTCTAGCTTTTGGATTGCCGCCAGCGCCGCCCGGAAATTGCCTTCCCGCACTTGATG
>JBKCES010000323.1:0-18197 GCA_046304295.1 Cyanobacteriota bacterium
CCCTTGGATCCCGGCCGGGGCCGCCAAAGCTATAAAGTTGCTCTAGGTAGAGATTTTGGGTCTGAATTTTTTCAAACAAAACCCGTTGGGCCGCGGCTTCTAGGGATTCTCCCTGTCGGACTAAGGTGCCGGGAAAACTCCACTGATCCGCAAAGGGCGCTTCCCGGCGCTTGATTAATAACACCAACAAGCGCCGGAGGTGAATATCCACCGAAAAAATGACATTATCCACCCCCACTTTGAAGTCGGCCAGGGGCTTAGGGGTTGGGGCGGTCATGGCCGGAAAAATGATAGAGGCGATGGCGTTGAATGTAGTCTAGAACCGCCGGGGGAACCAGCGCCGGGTTATGGGTCTGGCGATAGTCGGAGGAGGAAAGGGCGGGAATCTCTGCGTCTAACCAGCAGTAGCGTCCCCCCAACTCCGTCAGGGTTGCCAGCGCTTCGCTTTGGGGCGGATAACCGGGCCGGGGAAAAATAATTAGAGTCACTGCGGCGAGAAGGTTCGGGGCCTGATACCAGCGGGGGATTTGCCCCACCAGATCCGACCCTACCACTAAATGATACTCCGCCCCTTCTCCCCAGATCCCCTTAGCCCGCCTGACGCTCAGTAAACTCCGGCGCTCTCCCAATTCGGGGTAAACCTGAACGTGGTCGTAACCTAAATCCGCGACTAGGACTTGCAACAGCACCCGGCGCTGGTCTAAGGGACTTTGCTCCGGTTTAAAGGGATTGTCCGCCGCCCAAGCGGCCACCCGGTCGTAGCGTTGGGCTAACCAAAGCAGGATCTGCCGGTGGGCCAGGGTCGGGGGATCGGCGCTGGCGCCGAAGAGGGCGATCTTCATGCTCTCGGTGGAGCCGAACCATTAGGCGGCTTGACGGATGCGGTAATGGGTTTCCGGCGCCGGATAACCCGCCTCTCCGCAGACCTCGCGGATCGCTTTATTGGTCTCAAAATAGACCTGCCAATAGTGGTCGTTGTGGCAATAGGGACGCACGGCCAGAACCGGGCCCGCTAGGGTAAATTCCAAAATATCCACTTCCGGCGCAGGGTTGGTTTCCACGTTGGGGATGGTTTGCAACCTGCCTTTGAGGCGAGCGATGGCGTCGTTGTGATCCACCGAGTTATCCAGTTGAGCTACTAAATCCACCCGT
The DNA here is from genome assembly GCA_046304295.1 of Cyanobacteriota bacterium. Classification (GTDB taxonomy): domain Bacteria; phylum Cyanobacteriota; class Cyanobacteriia; order Cyanobacteriales; family Microcystaceae; genus Synechocystis. The sequence continues at coordinate 1,153 of JBKCES010000323.1, forward strand.
CGGTAGGGATTAGCCGAAAAGTTTTGAATGGTGCCGGCAAAGAGAGCATTATTGCCCACAATAGTTTTGACATTATCGAGGGTATTAAAACTTGTCACAAACAGACCCATTTCTTCCACGGTTCCCGTCACTCCCCCGGCGCTGATAAAATCCCCCACGCCGAAGGGACGAAAGAGAATTAAAAACACCCCCGCGGCAAAATTAGCCAGTAATCCGCCCCAAGCGGCGCCGATGGCCACGCCCGCCGCCGCCAACAGCGCCGCAAAAGAGGTAGTTTCAACGCCAAAAAAGCCTAAAATCGCCACGACCAAAACGATTTTCAGGACAATCCCCAACATATTGAGGGTATAGGCGGCGATGGTTTGATCCAATAGCTGGCGCTTCATCGCCTTACCCAGCAGAGTCATCCCCAGCCGAATCACCCAGTTGCCAAACCACCACAACAGGGCACCGCCGAGGAGTTTAAAGCCAAAATCACTGAGATTATTAATAATCGCAGTGATAAAGGGGGAGGCTTGATTGATGTCGATAACAGTATCCATGGTTTATGTTCCAGTTAAACGGAAATATCAGGATACCCTATTTAATCCGGCTGAGCAAAGCCGCCAATTTCGCTACAGACTTCGTAAAACTCCGTCACCGGGGGCTGGGCAAATAAGGGGGTCATTTGCTCTAAAATTTCCTCGTGGAGCGCCGTTTTATTGGCGTCCATATCTTCGATTTTGTCCCAAAGAATAACGGCGATGCCTTCGTCGGAGTTGGGCTTTTGCAACAAAAAGGCGCCCTGAAACCCCTCTTTGTAGGTGGAAACAGCCTTTTCGTAAAGGCGCTGGGCTTCGGCGAAACGCCCCGGCTTAAATTCGCCAATGGCTACATAGGCATATTTATGCTTCAGACAATCAAAAAATTCAGCGGACATGGGTTAACTCCTAGGGGAAGAGCGCAGATTCCAGTATAGACAAGGGAGGGGCGCGGACAATCAGGGATTTTTGAGCAAGTTCACCCGTTGTAGAAAAGCCTGAAGTGCCGACTCCAGCGCCGGGGGCTGGGCTTCGGCAAATTCGTAGCGGGCCCGGAGAATCGGTTTATTGACCTGAACTAAGGAGCCGAGGTCGCTGGGGGTGCCGGAGACCACCAGATCCGCCTCCACTCGGTTGATGGTCTCCGCCAGCGCCGCCAATTGTTCCGGGGAGTAGCCCATGGCGGGTAAAACCGCCTCCAGGTGGGGATAGGCTTGGTAAACCTCTGCGATGGCCGGCGCCGCCCAGGGTCGGGGATCGACAATTTCCCCGGCGCCAGCCCGGAGCGCCGCCACATAACCGGCGCCGTAGCCCATGCCGCCGTGGGTGGTGGTGGGGCCGTCTTCGATCACTAACACTTTTTTGCCCCGGACGGATTCCGCCCGCTCCAGTTGGATGGGGGAACATCCCTGGATAATGGGCGCCGCAGGATTGAGCGCCGCGATGTTTGCGGTTAGAGTCGCCACCGCCTCCGGGTCGGCGCTGTCCACTTTAGGGATAATGACAATATCCGCCAGACGGAGCACGGTTTCCCCCGGATGGTAACGGCTTTCGTCCCCGGGTCGGAGGGGATCGACCAGTGCCAGATGGAGGTCAGGTCGAATAAAGGGGAAATCGTTATTGCCGCCGTCCCAGAGGATCAGGTCGTTTTCCCGGGCCGCTTGGGCCAAAATCGCCGCGTAATCCACCCCGGCGTAAACCCGATTCCCCGCCGCCAAATGGGGTTCGTATTCTTCCCGCTCCTCCACGGTGCAATCCGCCGCGGTTAAATCTTCCAGGGAAGCGAAACACTGAACCGCTTGGCGCTCTAGATCGCCGTAGGGCATGGGATGCCGGAGCACCCCCACCCGCAGACCCCAGCGCCGTAAACAGCGGGAAAGCCAACGGCTGGTTTGGGACTTGCCGCAACCGGTGCGGACGGCAGAGACGGCGATGACGGGAATGGGACTATTCAGATAAGTTTTCTCGGGCCCCAGTAGGACAAAATCGGCGCCCAGCGCCAGGATTTGAGACGCAAGGTGCATCGCGGCTAAATGACTAATATCGCTGTAGGCGAGGATCACCTGCTCAACGGCTTGACTCCGGCAGAGCGCCGGCAACTCGCTCTGGGGCAGAATGGGAATCCCCTTGGGGTAGAGAGGCCCCGCCAAGCTGGGGGGATAGCGGCGCCCGCTGATGCCGCTGATTTGGGTGGCGGTAAAGGCCACCACTTCCGCTTCGGGGTTCTGGCGATAGACCTGGTTAAAGTTGTGGAAATCCCGGCCCGCGGCGCCGAGAATAACCACCCGTTGGCGCTGTTTTTCTATTGACATCGGATTAAAACCAATATAGAGATAACAGTAATAAATTTTAATGATATCGTCCCAACTTTTGCGAGCGCCGCCTATCTGTTGCCCTCATCCCGCTCTGGGAGAAGGGGAATCAAAGTCCTTACTCCCTTTTTGGGAGAGGGATTTGGGGTGAGGGCCAAGGTTGGAAAGCGTACTATCATCTTGCCTGTGCAAATCTGAGATGCTCCCCGCTTGTCAGTCAAAGAACATTAGAAAATATGAGAAATGAGTGTATTTTTTAAAGCAATTTTTGTAAATTTTCTTGTGAAGAGCGATTGATGAAAATAGAACATAACAAAGTAAGGACGATATAATTAATCCTCTTCCAGTTCCGCCTGACAGACCCGACAGGTGAGGGTGCGCTTACGTTTGGCCTGCAATTCCGACTTCCCGGCGCTGTAACCCGCTGGCGGGAAAGACTTTGTTATCCTAGAGGTGGTGTAAACTTTTGTAACTTATACTTTGGCCCATTCCTCCCCAACGGCACCGGCTTCCGTCTGGCACACCCTAGAGCTACTGTGGCAAGGCGACCAACAGACCGTAAAAACCGGACTACCCCACCGACAATTGGCGCCGGCTTGGCAGATGTTAATTCTCGGAGACGGCTCCCCCACCCGCCATCTGCAACTGCTGACGGGGGAAAAAACCGAGGTTGACGTCTTGGATATGTCCCTAGTCGAAGACGCCGATCCGGCGGCGCCGGCCCAAATCGAAGCCGTGCCCCGTCCTTGGCTCCGACGTCAGGTCTGGTTAAGAACCGCCTCGGGTCAACGACTAGCCTACGCTGTCTCCTGGTGGGACGCCAGCCATGTGGATGAGTATTTAGAAAATCGCAGTTTGCCCATTTGGGAGAGTTTGTCCCGTCTCCACAGCGAACTCTATCGGGATGTCCAGGGTTTGTACTATGGAAATCAACCCGCTTTAGCAACCGCCTTTCAAGAAACGGGCCCCTTTTGGGGGCGTCATTATTTGTTCTGGCACGCCGGTAAACCCCTAACTCTAATCTATGAAGTTTTTTCTCCCTACCTACGAAAATACTTGGGAGATCCTTAGACAATCGGTAGCGTCACCATGAAACAAGCCCCCCCAGTTTGGGGATCGTTTGCGGCGCCGAGGGTTCCCTGATGGGCCTCAATAATTTCTTTAGCAATGGCCAATCCCAAGCCGCTCCCGGAGCGGGGAGACTGGCCCCGATGGCGGGAGGGATCGCCCCGGTAGAGTCGGTTAAAAATAAAGGGCAGATCCTGGGGGTTAAAACCGGCCCCTTGATCCAAGACTTCCACCCGCGCCTGGGACGCGCCTAGATAAGCCTGGGCGGTAATCACCGCCCTCTCTGGGCTATGTTTGAGACAGTTGTCAAATAAGTTAATAAACACTTGGACGAGTCGATCCCGGTCGCCCCGGAGCCAGACCTGCTCGGCGCCTTGGTAATCCAGTTGAATCTGTTTTTCTTGAGCCAAGGGTAACAAGCGTTGCCAACTGGAGAGCAAAACGTCCCGCAGATCCAAATGTTCTAAATCGAGGCACTGCCCCGGATTTTCCGTAATTTGAGATAGACTGAGCCATTCGTCCACTAGGGTGCGCAGGCGCTCGGTTTCCGTCAACATCTGCCCCACCCAAGCTTGTTCCGGTGCTTGAAGGCGGGGAAAGAGGGCTTCGGCCACTAGAGAAATAGCTGTGAGGGGCGTGCGCAATTCGTGGGTCAGATCGGCGAAAACTTGATTCCGACTACGGCGCAGTTCCGCCAAGGGTTGGAGATTCTCGATAAAAATGGCTACTTGTCCCCGGGGCAAAGGGTGGCTATAGCCTTTCAGGAGCCAGGAGGAGAGATTGCCTGGATTAGGCATCTCCGGGTTGATGGGCGGAAAAAAAAGCCATTCCTGAATATGGGGTGTCTGGGTCTGACGAGTGCGCTCCACCAATTGATCCAACTCGGACGACCGCACCCATTCCAGTAGTAAACGGTACTGCCTCGATTCCCAGCGGTCAATCTGAAGCCATTTTTGAGCCTGACGGTTGCACCAGAGCAAATGGTTTTCTTCGTCGACTTGCAAATATCCCCAGGGGGCTTGCTCTAAAATCAAACGGGACTGGTTCCGCTCCTCCGACAAACGGGCTTCTCGCTCCTTAAGGTAGGCCAGTTCTCGACGCACCAAGGAAATGAGAGAGAGGGAGCCGGCCACCTGGGGCGCATCTCCGAGGGAGGTCAAAAAAGGGATTAAACGGCGCTTGAGGCGCCAGCGCTCCCCCAATCCTAGAGCGAAGCCCAGGAGGCCGCCCAAAAGTAGGGCCAAAACATCCATCGCTTCCCCCCGCAGTCGACGCACTAATACCTAATTTAGAATAGACGAGGTTAACCAAAAGATAATCGTGGCGCGAAACCTCCTAGGGTAGAATCGGGGCAACCTTCCAGACCCCCGCCTGATCGTTATGACTCACCCCAATCTTAAAGATCCTCAGTATTACTTCAACCGCGAGCTGAGCTGGATTGCGTTTAACTACCGCGTGTTAGCGGAAGGGCTAGACGAGCGCACGCCTCTACTAGAGCGCCTGAAGTTTTTAGCGATTTTTAGCTCCAACCTAGACGAATTTTTCATGGTGCGGGTGGCGGTGCTCAAGCAACAACTGGAAGCTCAAGTCACGAAGCTAACGCCCGACGGGCGTGGGCCCCAGACTCAACTAGACGAAATTAGCGAGCGCCTGCGGCCTTTGATTCAGGAACAGGACCGGGCTTTTGAATATACCCTCAAGCCCCAATTGGCCCGGGAAGGGATTCATCTGATCAACTATGTGGATCTGAGCCAGGAAGAGCGGGCTTACCTCCATCAGTTTTTTAAAGAGCATATTTTCCCGGTTTTAACCCCTCTAGCCGTCGATCCTAGTCATCCTTTCCCCTACATTTCCAACCTGAGCTTAAATTTAGCCGTGGTGGTGCGCAATCCCGACACGGAGGAAGAGCTTTTCGCTCGGGTCAAAGTGCCTCAAAGTTTGCCCCGCTTTGTCTCTCTGCCGGCGGAGGTCTGCCGTCCCCAGGGCGATTCCCATTGGGTCTGGACGGGGGTACCCCTGGAGCAGGTGGTGGCCCACAATTTGGAGGCGCTGTTTCCGGGGATGGTGATTCAAGAATGCCATCCTTTTCGGGTGACCCGCAACGCCGATCTAGCGGTGGAGGAAGATGAAGCCGACGATTTGCTCCTGGCCATCGAAGAAGAACTGCGCAAGCGCCGGGTGGGTAAATCCGCCGTCCGTCTGGAACTCCACGCCTCCACCCCGGCGCCGATCCGGGAGCGCCTGCGGACGGATTTGGACGTGCAGGAGCAGGATATTTATGACATTGAGGGATTATTGGGCTTAAAAGACCTCTTTTTCTTTCTCTCTCTGCCCTGTCCCCACCTGAAAGATGCGCCTTGGAGCGCAGTGGTGCCCAGTTTCCTGAAGCGGGTCAAGGAAATTGTGGACGGGGACGAGGACGGCCGGATTCAACAGGAGGGAACCGATATTTTCAGCCTCATCCGGCAGGGAGATATTTTAGTTCATCATCCTTATCAATCCTTTGGTGCCTCAGTACAGCAGTTTATTGCCCAGGCGGCCTATGATCCTGATGTGCTGACCCTGAAAATGACCCTGTACCGCACCTCCGGGGATTCTCCCATTGTTCGCGCCCTGATTGCGGCGGCGGAGAACGGCAAGCAGGTGGCGGTCTTGGTGGAATTGAAGGCCCGCTTTGACGAGGAAAATAATATTACCTGGGCCCGCAAATTAGAACAATCGGGGGTTCACGTCGTTTACGGTTTAGTCGGCCTCAAAACCCACACCAAAACCATCCTCGTAGTGCGTCAGGAGGGCGACGCCCTGCGGCGCTATGTCCATATTGGCACGGGGAACTACAACCCCAAAACCGCTAAGCTCTACACGGATTTGGGTCTCCTCAGTTGTCGGGAAGAATTGGGGGACGATTTAACCCATCTCTTTAATTTCCTCACCGGCTATTCCCGCCAAACTCAGTACCAAAAACTGCTAGTGGCGCCGGTGAATATGCGGGAACGGATGGTGGCGATGATTAACCGGGAGGCAGAACACTGTCGCAACGGCGCCAGCGGCCGCATTGTCGCTAAAATGAATGCCCTAGTGGACGCGCCGGTCATTCGGGCGCTCTATGAAGCCTCCCAGGCGGGGGTCAAGATCGACCTGATCGTACGGGGCATCTGTTGTCTGCGCCCCGGCTTAGAGGGGGTGAGCGAGAATATTCGGGTGATGAGTCTAGTGGGGCGTTTTTTGGAGCATTCCCGCATTTTCTACTTCCACAACGGCGGTCAGGAGGAAATTTACATCGGCAGCGCCGACTGGATGACCCGCAACCTCAGCCGTCGGGTGGAGGCTATTACTCCTATTGATGATCCCCAGATTCAACAGGAGCTTCAGGAAATTTTAGGCGTTTTATTAGCGGATAATCGTCACGCCTGGGATCTACACCCCAACGGCAAATATATTCAACGGCGCCCGGAGCGCCCGGAAGAGGCCCAAAGCGCCCAGGACCGGTTTATGGCAATGGCACTGGCCAGTCACCATGAGGCTCAAGAAGAGTGAGTTTTAATGAGAAGCAGGGAGAAATAAGATAACGCCAACTCAGGGTAGGCCGTCAGGGGATGATATATCCTCTGGCGGGGCGTTGTCGCCCATTCAATCACCCACGCCCGCTCTAATAAATCCAGCGCCTGCAACCAGAGCCAGACCTGGGGATAGACCTGGCGGACTTTGAGCAACACTACCGCCTCCGCTTGGGACAGCGCCGCCTCTAGCTCGTCGGCATAGTAAAGCGCCGGCAGAATCAGGAGACGTTGATCCTGAAGGGTCAGGGGCAGACCCAGCGCGGCGGCGGCGGCCCAGGGAGAACTGACTCCTGGCAGGCGCTCAATCACTAGGTCGGGATAATTCTGCGCTAGGGTTTGGGCTAGGTAATTAAAAGTCCCGTAAAAACCGCCGTCCCCCTCACAGGCGAAGCCCACATCTAGCCCCCGGGATAGGTATGAGAACGTTTCTCTCGCGGCTTCTTCCCACGCTGGTTCTAAGGTTTCGGCCTCAAACACGTAGGGAAACCAGAGGGGCAAACGAATTTGCTCCGGCGCTAGGTAGGATTGAATAATGGTTTCGGCTAAACCTGCTTGGCCTCCCCGCCCTGCGGGATAGGCCACCACCGGAACGGTTTGCAAAATCCTCAGCGCCTTCAGGGTCAAGAGTTCCGGGTCGCCGGGGCCAACGCTGACACCGTAGAGACGGCCCCAGGTCATGGCGTTTCCTCGCCATAGGTGCCGATTAAATATAAGAGCGCCATCCGAACCGCCACCCCGCTGGTCACTTGGTCTTGAATCAAACTCAAACGGGGATCGTCCATCAACTCGGAGCTAATTTCTACGCCCCGGTTCACCGGCCCCGGATGGAGAATTCTGACGTCTTCTCGACAAACGCCAAGACGCTGGGCGGTTAAGCCAAAGGTCTGATGGTATTCCCGCAGACTGGTGAGAAGATAAGACGTCATTCGTTCTTTTTGCAGACGCAGAGTCATCACCAAATCTGCGTTTTCCAGCGCCGGTTCCAGCGTCCAGTGAAGCGTTAAAGAACCGGGAGAATCCGCCGGTTTTAGACCGCCAAAGGCTTGGGGCAACAAGGTGGGCGGCGCCGCTAAATGGAGATCGACTCCCGCGGCCAGCAGAGCCCAGAGATTGGAGCGCGCCACCCTGGAGTGGAGAATATCGCCGACAATGGAGATTTTTTTGCCCCGCAACGTTTCTAACCGGGGGGTTTCCGGGTCGTAGAGAGAAGCGATAGTGAACAAGTCCAACAGAGCTTGAGAAGGATGTTCGTGCTGACCGTCCCCGGCGTTGAGGATTTTAACCCCCGCCTGAAGGGCATCCATCTGGTCGGCGATGAATTGGGGCGCCCCCGCTTGCTGGTGGCGAATCACTAAAATATCGGCGCCCATCGCTAGGTAGGTTTTCGCCGTGTCTAGAATCGTTTCCCCTTTAGTTATAGAAGAAGTCCCCGGCGTAAAATTCATCACGTCTGCCGAGAGGCGCTTGGCCGCCAACTCAAAGCTACTGCGGGTACGGGTAGAGGGTTCAAAAAAGAGGTTAGTCACCACCTGCCCCTGCAAGGCCGGTACTTTTTTAGTGCGCCCCGCTAGGACTTCCCGAAAACTGGAAGCTGTTTGGAGAACCAGATCAAGTTCCCAGGGTTGCCAGGAAGCCAATTCTAGGATGTGGGGGCGGTTCCAGACGGCCGGCATAGGGAAACAACGTCAAAATACGGCGGAAGACCGCCCCTAAGCATAGCAGGTCAAGGGACGCCGGATGGACATCACTCCGTCCGTCCATCTACCGACAAGCTGAAAGGGATCTAGGCTAAGGAATTTAACCCGGCGCCGCTATTCCCAGAACAACTCGATCCTCCATCGGCGGATGTCCGACGCAAGGAAAGGTCGGAAGATAACAAAATCTTAAAAAAGCGCCGTTTGAGGATCTCGACAACGAAAAAAAACGATCCACTTTCCCCGGCTTAGCCTTAGAATAAATCAGTGAAATAGGGGTTCTGTCGGGACTTCAGCCTTTGACCCCACCGAATTTCTAGGTTTGGAGACTTCTATCCTTTCTTTTTTGGGAATCCTCCAGAGACCGACGCTACCGCTCAACATTTCTTAACCTTCAACACCCATCCACATCTAGGAGAACCTTCAATGAATAAAGGCGAACTGATTCATGCTATCGCTGAACGGGCTTCGGTAACGAAAAGAGAAGCCGACGCCGTGATTACCGCCGCCATCGAGTGCATTATGGAAGCCGTCGCCGAAGGGGAGAAGGTGACCCTGGTGGGCTTTGGCTCCTTCGAGTCCCGGGAGCGGAAGGAGCGGGAGGGGCGCAACCCGAAAACCAATGAAAAAATGGTGATTCCCGCCACCAAGGTGCCCGCTTTCTCGGCGGGTAAGGTATTTAAGGACAAGGTCGCCCCCAATTCCGGGGATGAGGCTGAAGAGTAAGCGTTGGCTTCAGCGGCGCCGACTCATGGGGGAGACCGGGTCTGGGCGGCGGCCTTGGCCCGTTGCCGAGACGCAGATCTGTTGGATTTCAGCGCCAGTATGAGCCCCTTTGGCCCCCCAACCGGGGTGATTCGGGCTATCCAAGAAGCTCTGCCTCGACTGCCCCACTACCCCGACCCCCAGTATCGGGCATTGCGTCAGGCTTTGGGAGCGGCGCTGGGATTAGCGCCGGAGTGGCTTCTGCCGGGGAACGGCTCGGCAGAACTTTTGACCTTGGCGGCCCGGACGTTAGGGGACTGCTCGGAGGTTGTCCTCGTTACCCCGGCCTTTGGGGACTATTTTCGGGCTCTCCGCAGCGCCGCAGTTCCCATCCGAACCTTAGCCTGGGATGTCTCGGGCCCCTTTCCCTGGGAAAAACTGAGGGAGCTAGGAGACGGTCAACGGGGCCTAATTTTAAATAACCCCCACAATCCCACGGGGGCGTTACTGCCCCGCCGGGAGATTTTGCCCCTGTTGGAGCGCTTTGCCTGGGTGGTGGCGGACGAGGCCTTTATGGATTTTTTGCCGCCCCCGGAGCAGGAGAGTTTACTACCGGAGTTGCCAAATTTCTCCAATCTCATTATTTTACGCTCCCTGACTAAGTTCTACGCCCTAGCTGGTCTGCGCTTAGGTTTCGCCAGCGCCGCCCCTCAAGTTTTAGCGCAATGGCAAAGCTGGCGGGACCCTTGGCCCGTGGGCATCCTAGCGGAAGCCGGGGCGTTGGCGGCGCTTGAGGATCAGGAGTTTGCCCAGAAAATTTGGCGCTGGTTGCCCCCGGCCCGGGCGGAGTTAGTGCGGGGGTTAAGCGCCCTGCCAGGATTAACCCCTCTTCCCGGCACCGTTAATTTCCTACTAGTGGCCAGCACCGTCTCCGTCCCCCCCCTACAGGAGGCCTTACTTAAAAATCATCGTATTTTGATCCGGGATTGCCTGAGTTTCCCCGAACTAGGAGACCGCTTCTTCCGGGTCGCCGTCAGAACTCCGGCGGAAAATCAACGCTTGCTTGCGGCTCTAAGGGAATGCTTATAATTAAGTCAAGTTTTTTCCCCAGCCGTTGTTAGGCTTGTCATCGACGTGACCCAATCTCCCCTAGATTTGCTAGCTCAAAGCGATCCGGCGCTCGCCGCCAGTATCGAGCGAGAACTCCAGCGCCAAAGAACCCATATTGAACTGATTGCCAGCGAAAACTTTACCTCCCCGGCGGTGATGGCGGCCCAGGGGTCGGTGTTGACCAATAAATACGCCGAAGGTCTGCCGGGTAAGCGCTACTACGGCGGTTGCGAGTTTGTGGACGAAGCGGAGCAGTTGGCCATCGACCGGGCCAAGGCCCTCTTCGGCGCCGCCCACGCCAACGTTCAGCCCCACTCCGGCGCCCAGGCTAATTTCGCCGTTTTCCTGACCCTGTTACAACCGGGGGACACAATTTTGGGGATGGATCTTTCCCACGGCGGACACCTGACCCACGGCTCCCCGGTGAATGTCTCCGGGAAATGGTTCCAAGCTAAGCATTACGGCGTCAGCCCCGAAACCGAGCGCCTGGATTATGACCTGATCCGGGATCTGGCTCTACAAACCCAGCCGAAATTAATCATCTGCGGTTACTCCGCCTATCCCCGGATTATTGACTTTGAGAAATTCCGGGCCATCGCTGACGAAGTCGGCGCTTACCTGCTGGCGGACATCGCCCACATCGCCGGTTTAGTGGCCACGGGCCATCACCCCAGCCCCCTGCCCCACTGCGACGTCGTCACCACCACCACCCACAAAACCCTGCGGGGCCCCAGGGGCGGCTTAATCCTGACCAAAGACGCCGAGCTGGGCAAAAAATTGGATAAAGCCGTCTTCCCCGGCACCCAGGGCGGCCCCCTAGAACACGTCATCGCCGGTAAGGCCGCGGCCTTTGGAGAGGCGCTGAAACCGGACTTTAAAACCTACTCCGGTCAGGTGATCGCCAACGCCCAGGCGCTCTGCCGCCAGCTTCAGGAGCGGGGCTTTAAACTGGTCTCCGACGGCACCGACAACCATCTTTGTCTAGTGGATCTGCGCTCCATCGGCATGACGGGGAAAACGGCGGATCGCTTGGTGGGAGAAATCCAAATTACGGCCAACAAAAACACCGTCCCCTTTGACCCGGAATCTCCCTTCGTCACCAGCGGCTTACGGCTCGGCTCCCCCGCCATGACCACCCGGGGACTTGGGGCACCGGAATTCGCCGAAATTGCCGACATCATCGCCGACCGTCTCCTCAATCCCGAAGACGCCGCCGTCGAAAAAGACTGCCGACAACGGGTCGCCCGCCTTTGCGAGCGCTTCCCCCTCTATCCCTATCTGGGCCAACGGGTTCCGGCTCTGGTCTAAGCCCCGCCCTGTTACAATAAATTTCGCCCTTTACCCCGAACCCTTCCCTATGGCTTCCGCTTTTTCCCACGATGACTTTGCCAAGGCGCTAGCCCAGCACGACTACCGTGCCGAAAAGGGACAAACGGTGAGGGGCAAGGTTTCCCAACACGCGTCTGACGGTGCCTACGTGGATTTTGGCGGCAAATCGCCGGGATTTTTGCCCCTGAATGAAGTGGGGCTGAATGCGGCACCGGATTTGGCGACGGAACTACCCCTAGGGAGCGAGGGCGATTTTTTAGTGATCAGCGAGCAAAACGCCGAGGGTCAAGTCCTGCTCTCCCAGCGCCAGCTTCAAGTTCAGCAGGCCTGGGAGGAAATCGTCGAGGCGGAGGAGGGCAAAAAGCTCCTGCAAATGCTGGTGACGGGCGTCAACCGGGGCGGCGTCACCGGAGAAGTGAGGGGTCTGCGGGGTTTTATTCCCCGCTCCCACTTAATGGAAAAGGAAAATATGGACGGTTTAGTGGGGCAGATTGTGGAAGGGCACGTTTTAGAAGTTAATCAAGAAAACAATAAACTGGTTTTAACACAGCGCCAACTGCTTAAGGCCAGCGCCCTCAGTCAGATCGCCAAGGGCGTTATCCGGGAAGGGCGGGTGGTCAAACTCCAACCCTACGGCATTTTTGTCGATCTCGACGGCGTGACGGGCTTACTGCATATTACCCAGATTAGCGGCGCTCGTATTGGGGATTTAAGCTCCATCTTTGAGTACGGGCAAAAAATTCAGGTTTATGTGCTGGATATTGACGACTTTAAGGGACGCATTTCCCTCTCTACCCGCATTTTAGAAGCCTATCCGGGGGAATTAATTGAAAAATTCGCCGAGATGATGGAGGACGCCCCCAACCGTTTAGAGCTGGTTCAGTCCAAGCTCAGTAAGGCCGAAGGGGAGGAATAACCGATGGCGACGTTAATCGGTCTTGCTCCTAAGCGCCAACTCCTAGACCTGCTGGCTCCCCTTCAAGCTCAAATTCAAGACGCGCCGCTGACGCCGCTAAAACTGCCCCCGGCTACGGTGGAACGGATTGAAACCCTCACCCAAGCGGTGGAAGCTCAAAACCCCACCCTCAATCCCCTCCTCTACGCCCCCCAAAAATTGGACGGGATCTGGCGGCTCCGCTACTCCACGGCCCGGGAAATTAAGGCGCTGGCCAAACTGCCTTTGGGGTTGCGGGTCGGAAAAATTTATCAAGCGATTAAGGTGGCGGAACAGTCTTTTTTAAACCAAGCTTTTGTGCGCCACCCTTTGGGCTTAATCAGCGGTTACGTGAAAGTGACGGCTCGTTTTACCATTGCTAAACAGGATAACCCTCTGCCGGATAAACGCATTAATGTGGAGTTTTTGGAGCGAATCCTCGCTATCCAACGTTTAGGCGGCTTCGCCACTCCGGCGCTGGATCCATTTAAGACCGTTCCCGCTCGGGGACCCCAGGGTCGGGTTCCCTATTTGGATATCACCTACTTAGACGACGATTTCCGCATTGGTCGGGGCGGGGAAGGGAGTTTATTTGTCTTGTCTAGAGTTCAGGAAATAATGCCTTGACAGTTATCAGTCATCAGTTTAGATGGCGGCGCTAACATCAACCCCTTTTAATTGAGCCATGACCGCGACAAACGCTTCCCCTCTCTTGCTGGCCCAGGGCCTTTGTAAACAGTTTGGCGGTCTGGTGGCGGTGGACAGCGCCGATATTGAGGTGCAAACTGGTAGTATTACCGGACTGATTGGCCCCAACGGCGCCGGTAAGACGACGTTATTTAACCTCCTGTCTAACTTTATCCGCCCGGATCAGGGACAAGTCCTCTTTGAGGGGGAACCGATTCACGGTCTGCCGCCGCACCAAATCGCCCGCAGGGGCTGTATCCGCACCTTCCAGGTGGCCCGAGTACTCTCCCGCTTGACGGTGTTGGAAAATATGCTCTTAGCGAGTCAGGGGCAAACCGGGGAAAAGTTTTCTAACCTCTGGTTTAAGGCCCGGCAAATCCGGCACCAGGAGCGGGAAAATCGGGAGCGGGCACTGGAGATCCTCGATTCTGTGGGACTGCTGGCCAAGGCCCACGACTACGCCGGGGCGCTCTCTGGAGGCCAAAGAAAATTGCTGGAGATGGCCCGCACGTTGATGACTCGACCCAAGTTAATTCTGCTGGACGAGCCGGCCGCGGGGGTTAATCCCACCCTAATTGGGCAGATTTGCGAGCATATCCTCACCTGGAACCGGGAAGGGATTTCCTTTTTGATTATCGAGCACAATATGGACGTGATTATGTCCCTCTGTCATCAGGTCTGGGTTCTGGCGGAGGGACGCAATCTGGCCCAGGGCGCCCCGGCGGAGATTCAAAAAAATCCCCGAGTCCTTGAAGCCTATTTGGGGGAATAGGGTATAATTAGAGTTTTGGGATCGCCCCACCGATCTAGCATTTATTAGGAGATTAGCTTTCCAATATGTCTCGTTATAGAGGTCCGCGTCTACGTATTGTCCGCCGTCTGGGGGAATTGCCCGGTCTGAGCCGTAAGTCTCCCCGCCGCGCCTATCCCCCTGGTCAACATGGTCAAAACCGGAAAAAACGCTCGGAATACGCCATCCGACTGGAAGAAAAACAAAAATTACGACTCAACTACGGCGTCACCGAGACCCAACTGGTGCGCTACGTTAAGAAAGCCCGCCGGGCCACGGGTTCCACCGGTCAGGCGCTATTGCAACTGCTGGAAATGCGTCTGGATAACACGGTCTTTCGCTTGGGTATGGCCGGGACAATTCCCGCGGCCCGTCAACTGGTGAACCACGGCCACATCACGGTTAACGGCGAAACGGTGGATATTCCCAGTTATCAATGCCGCCCCGGCGACGTGATTAGCGTCCGCAACCGAGACCGCTCTCGTCAACTGGTGCAGACCAATATGGAATTTCCGGGTCTCGCCAACCTCCCCAGCCATTTGGAATTTGATAAAAATACCCTGGTGGGCAAGGTCAATGGCGTGGTGGAACGGGAATGGGTGGCTCTGCAAATCAACGAACTCCTCGTGGTTGAGTACTACTCTCGGAAAGCCTAACCCCGACGGGATTGTCCCTTTCCTGGGCGCTCGGCGCCGGGATAAGGGCTTTGATCCGCTCTGGAAACCTACTCTAAACTGGGAACAAGGACTCTAACAGCGCTGGTAATGAGCGATTCTCCCCCTCCCTACACCCTGGAGCAGGCCCTAGCCAACCTCCAACAGACCGAAGATACCAGCGCCCGTTATTACGCGGCCTGGTGGCTAGGCCATTCTCGGATACAAGACGTTCGAGCGCTAGAGTCCCTCGTTTTAGCCCTAGAGGACGAAACGGACCGCTCCCCCGACGGTGGCTACCCTTTACGACGCAACGCCGCCAAGGCCCTGGGGAAACTGGGCTACCCCCAGGCGGTTCCGCCCCTGATCCGGGCCCTCCAGGACGACGATTACTATGTGCGAGAGGCCGCGGCCCGGGCCCTAGGGGAGCTGGAGGACTCCAGAGCCGTTGCGCCCTTAACCGCTCTGCTGGCGGGGGGAGTGGCGGCGGCCCAAACCGAGCCGGATAAACCCCACCTTTGGCAACCCTACGAAGCGATTCTGGAAGCCCTTGGCTCCCTCGGCGCCGTCGAAACCTTGGCGGAAATTGAGCCGTTTTTAACCCATTTCGCCCCCAAAGTTCAATACGCCGCCGCCCGGGCCCTGTATCAACTGACTCTGAATCCTCAATACGGCGACCGCTTAATCCAAGCGCTACAAGGGCCGGAGCTACAACTCCGGCGCTCGGCGCTCATGGATCTCGGCGCCACGGGCTATCTCCCCGGCGCGACGGCCATCGCCCAAACCTTTACGGAAAATAGCCTCAAACTGATCGCTCTCCGGGATCTTTGGCAGGCCCATCGTCAACGCGCACCCCAGAAGAGCCTGCTCTCCCAGACCAGTCGGGACATTTTAGCCCTGATGGACGATTTGCTATGAGCTTGAAAATTGTCTTTTTTGGCACCCCGGACTTTGCCGTTCCCACCCTGACGGCGCTGTTAAACCACTCGGAAATGCAAGTGACTGCGGTTGTGACCCAGCCGGACCGGCGCCGGGGTCGAGGGGCGCAATTAATTCCCTCCCCGGTGAAACAGGCGGCGGCGGAAGCCCAAATTCCGGTGTGGCAACCGCCCCGTTTACGGAAATGTTCGGAAACCTTAACCCAATTGGCAGAAACCCAAGCGGACGCCTTTGTGGTGGTCGCCTATGGGCAACTGTTATCTCCCGCGGTTTTAGCGATGCCCCGCCTGGGATGTATTAACGTCCACGGCTCCCTTCTACCCCACTATCGCGGCGCTGCGCCGATTCAGTGGAGTTTGTGTCGCGGCGACCGGGAAACCGGGATTACCACCATGTTAATGGACGAAGGTATGGACACTGGGGCCATGTTGCTGAAAGCGCCGTTAGCCGTGCCTTTTTTAGCCAACGCCGAAGAAGTAGCTGAAATCTTGGCCCAAATCGGCGCCGACTTATTAATCACAACCCTAATCGAATTAAAGGAAGGCCGGTTAAGCCCCGAACCCCAGGACGACGGACAGGCCACCTACGCCCCGCTCTTAAAAAAAGAAGATTTCGCCCTCTCCTGGTCTCGCTCCGCTCTCGACCTCCATCACCAAATTCGCGGCTTTTATCCCCACTGTTTTAGTCAGTGGCAAGGGCAAACCTTGAAAATCCTCAGCGCCGTTCCCCTAGAGCCGGACTATTATCCCCTCTTGCCCCCGGACTTAAGCTCCGCTTTAGAAGCCTTAACCCTACCCCAGACCGACGCGGCGCCGGGAACCCTCGTCGCTTGCTTTAAATCCCTCGGCCCCGTTATTCAAACCGGTGCCGGTCTGTTACTCCTGCGAGAAGTGCAACTCCCCGGCAAACGGCCCCAATCCGGTTGGGACTGGGTCAATGGTCGGCGCTTGCAACCAGGGGAACAGTTATTCAGTTAGCAGTTAGCAGTTAGCAGTTAGCAGATTTCAAGGAGGCGGCGCTGGTAGAGCGGGTTGAAGCGCTCCTCTCTTGCAGGATTAAATAGGCAATCCAATGCCGACACGCTCTTAACGCCCCCTCTTGGGAGCTACGGTGTACACAGATCTTGGCTAAAGACCTAAATTTTGGATTTGATCCCCCTAAATCCCCCTTTACAAGGGGGACTTTGAGAAGTTTTCCCCCCTTTTCAAGGGGGGTTAGGGGGGATCGTGACACTTGTGTGTACA
>JBKCES010000324.1:0-4239 GCA_046304295.1 Cyanobacteriota bacterium
AGGGAAGAATAGCCGGTGCCAAAATCATCTAGGTCTAAACGGATCTTTAATTTCCCCAACTGTTCAAGGGTTTCAAAAACGTCGGGGTGGCGGTCGAGGAGGACATTTTCCGTAATTTCTAGGGCTAACTGTTGGGGATTAATCTGATGGAGCTTTAGGACAGACTCTAGCATTTCTAGAAAATAACTGTCTCGCAATTGCCGGGGAGAAATATTCAACCCCAAAATACGAAAACCGGGCCGGGATTGCCAGAGTGCCAACTGCCGACAGGCTTCCTCAAGGATCCATTCGCCCACATCGATAATTTGTCCCGTTTCTTCGGCGAGGGGGATAAAGTCCTCGGGACTCACCTCTCCGAAGGTCTGATTCCGCCACCGGAGTAAACCTTCGGCGCCGATAATGCACCCGGTTTGTAGATCTAGACAGGGTTGATAAAAGAGTCTGAACTCCTGGCGCTTTCTGGCCTGACGGAGTTCCGTTTCCAACTGGAGCCGGGTTTGGGCCACGGCGTTCATAGGGGCGGTGAAAAATTTAAAGGTGTCTCGCCCGTCGGCCTTGGCGGCGTACATGGCGGTGTCGGCGTTTTTGAGTAAATCCTCCGGGGCGTAACCGTTTTCGGGAAAAATGGCGATGCCGATACTGCCCTTGATAAATAATTCATGGGAATTGAGAGAAAAGGGTTGCCGCAGTAAACCTAAAATTCGTTTAGAGATAGCGGCTAAATCTAAGGGGGCTTTGACCTTGGAAACTACGATTAAAAATTCATCGCCTCCCAAGCGAGCGACGGTGTCCGATTTGCGAACGGCTCGCTCTAGGCGCTGGGCCACTTCCTTCAACAGTAAATCACCAGTATCGTGGCCAAGGGTGTCGTTAATTTTTTTGAAATTATCTAAATCCACAAACAAAAAGCCCCCCAAATGCTGATGGCGTTGCCCATGTTCCAGCGCCTGCTTGAGGCGGTCTTGTCCGAGAGTGCGGTTAGGCAACCCCGTGATGGCGTCATAATTGGCTTGGAAAAAGAGCAGTTCTTCTTGTTCCTTTTGACGGGTAATATCTTCCTTCACCGCAACGTAGTGGGTAATCTGTCCCTGGGCGTTGCGAATGGGAGAAATAGAGGCTTTTTCCCAATAAAGTTCCCCGTTTTTTTTACGATTATGAAACTCCCCATGCCATTCCTGACCGGCGCTGAGGGTTTCCCAGAGTTGGCGATATTCCTGAGAAGAGGTGTGACCGGATTTCAGCACCCGAGGATTTTGCCCGTGAACTTCTGCTAAGGAATAGCCGGAAATTTTTTCAAACTTGGGGTTGACGTAATCAATATTCCCCTCAGCGTCGGTAATCACAATGGAGGCGGGGCTTTGCTCGCAGGCTTGAGAAAGCACTTGCAGTTTTTCTTCCGTCCGGCGCCGTTCGGTAATGTCTAAAAAGATCAATAAACAGGCTTGGATGCCATTAAAGCGAATTTGACCGGCGGAAACCAGCATTGTTGCAAGTTCCCCAGCGCGATTAAAAATTTCTGCTTCCTGATTGCGGATTTGGTCGCCGATTTGGAGGGTTTCGAGGATCTGTCGCCGAAGCTCTAGGGAGCGCCAGAGGTTTAACTCTAAATCGGTTTTACCAATAATTTCCGATTTGGGAAGACCTAAAAATTGGCGAAAACTATCATTAATTTCTAAAATATTCCCCTGAATGGGGGTGCAGATCAGAATCGGCTGGGGCGTATAGTTAAAGGCGATATGAAATTTTTCTTCAGAACTGCGAATCGCCAGCGCCTGCCGTTGATTTTCTTCCAGTTGCGTTTGTAAGTCTTGATTTCGGCGCTGGAGTTCCTGGGTCAAGTGACGGATTTTCAGTTGGGTTTTGATACGAGCAATCACTTCTTCCCGGCGTAGGGGTTTGTGGAGATAGTCCACAGCGCCTAAACTTAGTCCTTTGACAATATGATCCGTGTCTGTCAGCGCCGTGATAAAAATAATGGGAATTTCCTCGGTGAGGGGCAAACTTTTCAGGCGCCGGCAGGTCTCAAAACCGTCGATACCCGGCATGAGAATATCTAGTAAGATGATATCCGGCAGGACTTTTTGGATCTTTTCAATGCCGCTTTCCCCGTCCCGCGCCACATGGACTTTCCAGCCCAAAAGGCGCATGAAGCCGTTCAACACCTTGAGGTTGGCGGGATTGTCGTCAATAATAAACACAACAATGTTTTTGTCGAAATAGCCCATGGCCTTAGCGGGGGTGACAATGGAGGGCAAGATATTGCGTTTTCAAAGGAGTCATAAGGTTTATCTGTATCAAAAGGGGACTGAGTTAGTAAATTATACTTGGGCCGCTAGTCTAGACCTTACCCTTATTTTAGGGAATGACCCTCTCGAATCCTCCCCAAGGTAATAAACTGTGACATTTCCCCGACCCAAAATCGTCAGACTGCTCAAAACCCGAGACGAGGAGTCCCTAACGGCACCACAGGATCTGGGTGAGCGAATCAAGGCGGGGGCGCTTCCTCCCCCAGAAATCGTAGTAGAGTAAAAACTCGCGCCCTTGACCCCCCTAATTTCCAGGGGCGACCCCAGGGTTAAACTGCCCATTTTTAGTTCCTAGGGAGGATCAAAACGATGGAAAATAAGCAAATGTTAATGATTCCGGGGCCGACGCCGGTGCCGGAGAAAGTCCTTTTGGCCATGGCCAAGCACCCCATCGGCCACCGGAGCGGCGACTTCAGCAAAGTGATTGAGGAATTGACCGCCGGGCTGAAGTGGCTCCACCAGACCCAAAACGATGTGGTGATGCTGACCGCCAGCGGCACCGGCGCCATGGAGGCGGGGATTATCAATTTCCTCAGCCCCGGCGACCGGGTTTTAGTGGGCAATAACGGCAAGTTTGGCGACCGTTGGGCCAAGGTGAGCAAGGCCTACGGGTTAACGGTGGAGGAAGTCCGGGCGGAATGGGGCCAGCCCCTCGACCCTGCGGCCTTTAAAGCGATTCTAGACAGCGATAGCCAAAAGACTATTAAGGCCGTCATTATTACCCACTCGGAAACTTCCACCGGGGTGTTAAACGACCTCGAAGCCATTAACTCTGCCGTCAAGGCCCACGGTCAAGCCCTGATGATCGTCGACGCCGTCACCAGTCTCGGCGCGATTAATCTGCCGGTGGACGAGTGGGGTCTGGACGTGGTGGGTTCCGGCTCCCAAAAGGGCTATATGATTCCCCCCGGTCTGGCCTTTGTCTCCGTCAGCGCCAAAGCCTGGCAAGCCTACGAGAGCGCCAAACTGCCCAAGTTCTATCTGGACTTGAAAAAGTACAAAAAAGCCACGGACGAGAACAGTTCCCCCTTCACCCCGCCGGTGAATTTGATGTACGGACTGCAAGCCTCTTTAGAAATGATGCAGGCGGAAGGGTTAGACTCCATTTTCGCCCGCCACCAGCGCCACACCGAAGCCACCCGGGCTGCGGCTAAGGCCCTCGGCTTATCTCTCTTCGCGCCCGACGGCGCCGCCAGCCCTGCCATTACCGCCATTGCCACCGATTCCGCCGAAGCCATCCGCTCCGCCATGCGGAAAAAGTTCGACATCGCCCTGGCGGGGGGACAGGATCACCTGAAAGGCAAGGTCTTCCGTATTGGTCACCTCGGCTTTGTCTGCGACCGGGATATTCTCAGTTGCATTGGGGCGCTGGAGGCCACGTTGATGGGTCTGGGCCATAGCGCCGCGCCCGGCGCCGGTGTCGCGGCGGCTTGCAAAGTGCTCTGCGCCTAGGACTCGGTAAAGGGCGCTGCGGGGTCGATTAAACGCCATTCCCGAAGTTCGTACTCCACGCAATGGTTAAGGATCAAGGGATCTTGCTCCACTAGGGTTTGAGCTTCCTCTCGGGAGTCGGCCCAAAAGAGCAACATCCCCCCGCCCCGCTGGCCCCAATATCCCGATTGCGCTAGGCGTCCCCCTTCCCGCAGGCGCTGGACATAGTCCCGATGGGCGGGGACAAAACGATCAAAGGTTTCTTTGGGAACGATGCCCCGCTCAATTTTGACAAACCAAGGCATGAGAGATAAGTGGAGTGAAAAGTTGTTGAGAAAGCTCCCCCAGACCCCCCAACTTTGGCTACCGCATACACAGATCTTGGGTTAAAAACCCAGTTTTGGGTTTGATCCCCCTAAATCCCCCTTTACAAGGGGGACTTTGAAGGCCGGTTCCCCCCTTTCCAAGGGGGGTTAGGGGGGATTCTGACAGTTGTGTATAC
>JBKCES010000325.1:0-13323 GCA_046304295.1 Cyanobacteriota bacterium
GCTTTATCGCTGCGGACGCCGCCCTAGCGACAGCCCAGAAAGCGGCTCTGCAAAAAGCCGCGGCGGACGCTCAAGCTCAAGCCCAGACGGTTCTCGGCGCTTTAAAATTGCAAGCTCAGAGCATTGTGCAAATCAGCCTGGACGGCGCTCCGCCCCCCGTTGCTCCTCGTCCCGTCTTCGCGGCCCGTTCCGAATCCCTATCTGCGGCGCCGCCAACTCCGGTTATCGGCGGGGAACAGACCGTTCGGGCCAGCGTTACCCTCCAAATTTCTTTTAGCGACTAGAGGCGGCAAAAAAACGGAGGCTGGGGAACGGCGAAGAAAAACATGAGATGATGGCGTTTGAGGAAACGTCAACCGCAGAAAGAGCCGCCGGGGCGATCAACGACTGTTGCGTCGCCGTCTATCTTCATCTAAGTACGGGAGCGTACAGATAAAATGGGGTTTTAACTCTAGAGTATTTACTACTTTTAATCAATTTTTGTTGAAGTAGTTCTCGCTCTGTGCACATTAATCAACTCCTGACAGCGCTGCCTCCGTCAGCCTACTCCCGCTTAGCGCCCCACTTGCAGACCTGTAGCCTCGATAGCGGTCAAATTATTTACGAAGCCAACGAGACCATTGAGTTCGCTTATTTTCCTAATCGGGCGATGATCTCTCTCGTTTCTATCATGGAAGACGGCGCCACCACAGAGATTGGACTAATTGGCAATGAGGGCATGGTGGGGTTGCCCATTATTCTCGGCAGTCCAAGAAGTTCCAGTCGGGCCATTGTCCAAGTTGCCGGTGATAGCATAAAAATTAGCGCCAAAATTCTCCAAGAAGAGTTTAAAACTTCCGAACAACTCAGACATTTACTGCTTCTGTATACCCAGGCCTTTCTAACCCAAGTGTCCCAAACCGCCGCCTGTAACCGTCAACATAATATTGAAGAGCGCCTAGCCCGCTGGCTACTCTCTGTCCATGACTGCATTTTAGAGGACGAATTACCACTAACCCAGGAATTTGTCGCTAATATGTTAGGGGTGCGGCGCTCTGGCGTTACAATTGCCGCTAATACCTTACAAAAGGCAGGCATTATTCAGTACCGAAGAGGTAAAATTACTATTCTAAATCATCGAGCGCTAGAAGCAACATCCTGCGAATGTTACAAGCTAGTACAAGGTGAATTTATTCGTCTTTTAGGTTTCAGAAGAGGTTAACTCATTTTGTGTGAGTAAAACGGGGATGGCAATCTCCGCTAAGCCTGAAACCGTACCGACAATTTTTTTTAAATGCCCTATAAATGTAATGGTGCTTCTCATAACAAATTTCAATAAATTTGCAAGTGTAAGTTTCCAGTCGATCAAACAACTATACTTTAAGCGATGGAGGGCTTTCAATCTATCCATCCCTTTCTTTTTTTGGAGGACAGGAAGGCGAGTATAGTTGAGTTTATAAAATTTTCATAGCGGTATTTGCTTGGTTGAGAAACCAATCGAGGGCTGACCGTAGCCGAAGCCCGTGTCTTAATGCGCTTGAATACTGCTATAGCAGGCCTAAATGGGTGGTGAACGCAATCAAGTGATGATCCCCCCCAACCCCTACTTCGACAGGCTCAGTACCTCGCCTTGGAAAGGAGGGAGTTAACCAGAGTTCGTGATTCACTTAGGCTCGCTATAGAACCAGCATAAAACTTTAGGCTCTGAATATAGCAGTCACATCTAGGTTGTAAATTGCTCTCTGCCAAAAAGCTTTAGCCGTAATGGTTCGGAGGCTTGAGATTTTATAAATCGTTTATGACCGCTATATGTGAGGCGGGCATTAAAAAAACAGAAACTCAGGAACAACTTTTATGTACAAGCTTGTCAATCTAACCATGGATTTGGTCGAACAAGAAATTGATAGCTATTTAGCTAACATTGCTTCTGATAGTCTTTATCAAATGGCTATATCTGTACCCTACTTTCGTAAAAAACTGATCGCCAAAGTCCTTAGTCAAATCCCTAATCGTTACGCAGTATTGAAGGAAGACTATATTCAAAGCCAAAAGAAAAATTTAGTCACATATATTTTGGAAGAACAGCTTCTGATAGAAGAAAAAATTCACAGAGCTACCCCCGATCTCATTCATGAGATTCTCCCTTCCATTTCAGAAAAGGAGTCTATTGATTTTGGCTGGTGGTTGAATATCAGTACCCGGATACCTTGCGTTACTTATTATTTTGGCCCCTTTGCCAGTCGAGAACAAGCCAATCAAAAAATATCTGGTTATTGCGAAGATCTGAAAGAGGAAGGCGCCGTGGGTATTAGCGTTGCGGTTCAAGAAGTTCAACCGCAAGATTTAACAGTATTAGATGATCTTGAGAGTTTGAAGGAAAACCAAAATTTCTTTTATCAACAATTAAAAAAATCTCAGTTCAATCAACAAAAGCATAAACTTTTTTTCGATCAAATTCCAGGTAATATATTGATAACTGACTTGGGCGGAAATATTCGCTACGCAAATCATAATTGTTATCATTTTCTCGGACTGAAAGATAATGAATTAATTGGTCAAAAAATAGAGAAATACATTAATAAATCTGAGCGGACAAAAATGGGCGACTATTTAAGAAAATCTGAAGGTAACTTAGCCTGTATGAACATTGATAATATGCTTTTAAGCTTAGAGATTCCTACTCAGGTACCTAAACTAGTGACTGTCCAAACTCAGACGATCAAAAACATTCAAGGGAATATCGTTGGCTGGTATTGGTTACTTTTGGATATTAGTTATCCCAATGTGAAAAACGTTTATCAACTGCGTCAAATTAATGAAAAGTTATACTATGAATCCCGTCATGACCTGCTTACCGGTTTGCCGAACCGGCGGGCTCTCTTCGACTTTATTAATGATCTGGCATTGAGAAATAACATCGATCAGAAGGATTTATTCGCTTTTTTGTTTTTAGATATTAACCAGTTTAAAAAAGTCAATGATGATTTTGGTCATCAGGTTGGCGATCAAGTTCTCATTGCCATCGCCCATAAACTTTTGACCTGCGTCCGCCATCATGATCACGTAGCTCGCCTAAGCGGCGATGAATTTATGATTGTTTTAAATGGCATTAAGTCGGCGGAGGATGCCAAAAATTGCGCTGTTCGTATTCATAACAGCCTTGCTCAACCCGTTCTTCTTGAAGAGCAAACTATTCCCCTCAGTACCAGTATCGGCATTGTGATTACTGATACTCTGCAAAAGAAACCCTCAAATCTTCTACATTATGCGGACATGGCCATGTATCAAGCCAAAGAAAACGCCTTCCCTTATGTAATCTATGATGAAAGGAATGGAGAGAGTCTTTCAAATTTATCCCCGTCCTAGAAGTTGTTTAAAAAGGGTCGATACCCCAAGACGGAGATTTGAGCAGGATTCCTACTGACCCTGCCGAGGTGAGGGCTAGGAGGGATAAAATCAACAGGTTTACTTTTTTAAACAACCCCTTAGCCGGGGCCTTTGACGTAACTCAGCGCGGCGAAAACGATAAATAGAGCGCCGCCGGTAAAGGTAATGGTTCGCTCAGAAATGCGCCCAGCGATGAGACTGCCGCCCCAGACGGCGATGAGGGCGCAGATAAAATGTCCTAAAACGGCGCCGAGGATGACGCCCCAGGGATTATTGGCGGTGGCAAGGGTAATGGTGGCGATTTGGGTGCGGTCGCCCCATTCCGCCAGAAAGGTGAGAATGAAAGTCTCTAAAAAAATTGCCCTGTTATTACCCAGCTTGAGCTTTTTCTCCTCAGCTTCCACCGCTTCCTGGGCTTCTTCCAGAACCTCCTGGGTCGAGGCGGGGGTCATTTGGCTAGCATCGTAGAGTGCCTTGAGTCCAAAAATAACCAGGAGAACAATGGCGGCGTAGTGGGTATAAATAGGGGGCAAAAAGGAAAAAACTTGACCCAAAAGAACCGACAGGACAGTCATGGCCGCCAGCGCGCTCACGGCGCCAGCGAGAACCACCGAGCGGGGGTGGCGAGTCGCCAAAATCACGGCGATAAAGAAAGTTTTATCTCCTAACTCCGAAACGAAAATGAGGGCTAAGCTGGCGAAAAAAGCCGTCAGCATGGGCGTTGTCTCTCCAGGTAAACCGAAAAACTTGATTTTACCCCGAGCCGACCGCCGGCGCCGATTTCAGGGACACTTTCACCCCCCTAGCCTCGCTTCTTTGTCCCCCCTGGGGAAAAAAGCCAAACCAGAGACGCGGTGCCCGTTCAGAGCCGACCCCCTAAGACAGGGACTTTTTCATCAGATCCCGAATCAAGTTATCCCGTCCCATAATCTGTTGCATGGCGTCCAGCAATTGCTCGACGATGCTGTCCCGGTCGAGGGACTGGAATTCCTGCTGGAGACAGTGGAGTTGAAACTGTTGCTCCATAGAAAGTTCAAAGGCGTTTTGGTTAATCATGGTCAGACTCCTTAGCCCAGGGGCTGAATGGGGGTTTGTTGCATCAGATCTCGCACCACATTGGTCTTGATCATCAGCAAACGAGAGGCTTGCAGTAACAGTTCAAGGGCCTGCTCGCGGCTCATTTGGGCGGCGGCGTCCCGCATCCGTCGGACCTCAAACTGTTGCTCCATCGTAAGTTCAACGAGATTGGCTTCCATGGTGTGACCTCCTCACCGGGTTGTGTTAAATATTGTAACAAAAGGATTGACGAATTGTCCACTCCGTGATCCACTTTCGGGGATCCGGGGTTCTTCCTCCGGTTACGCGTATAGGGCACTTTTTAGCAAGGACTTTGGCAAAAGTTTGCTCAAATTGAACAGAAGTCCCCCTGGGAGACCGTCGGCGCCGGAAAAAAGCGAGGAATTTTACCCGTATTTGCGTCAGGGGAGCACTAATCTGTCATCGGTTAGGGAACTTGGGCAAGGCTTTAAGGAAAGGGGGGGAACCCCCGTCCTCGACCAGGATTATCCCCCCCACCCTCCTTCGGAAAGGCTACCGTGTACAGACAAGTGTCCAGATCCTCCCTTTAAAAGGGGGGAACCGGCCTTCAAAGTCCTCCTTGTAAAGGGCGATTTAGGGGGATCAAACCCAAAACTGAATCTTTAACCGAGATCTGTGTACGCCGTAGCTTCGGAAAGGGGGAGCTAACCGGCGCCTGTTCATGATTGACTTCGGCGTGCTATACCCTCAGCTGAGGGGGAGCGTTAAGCCACGATAGAGCGAATTTGTCGGGCTTCGTTGATCAGGGAGCAATGGGTTCCCCAGAGGTCTAAGTAAAGGGAAGAACGAGTGCAAGCGACATGAATTTGGGTTCTCATTTGCTGAATCTCCTCCTTGGTCATGTTTTCCTTTTCAAAGCTGTGGAGGTAAACCAGATGGCAAACATGGGCGGTGTAGCCCTTCGCCGATTTAATGGTGCTGACGGTGACTCGACCCTCTTGGAAGACCGGCAAATCTCGCCCGTCAAAGATCCCGTTTTTCACCGGACTATGGGTCAGGATACCGGCGCCGTTTAACGCTTGATTCAGTTTCGTCACCTGTTTTAAAAAGGGAACCATGATCAGGATATCGGCGGGTTCCACATTATCTTGATGAATGTCGATGGTCTTTTGGATATTTTTGACCAAAGCGGAGAGCATATCGGTCTCGTTATTGAAGGCGTGAACATTAGGGGGGCTAAAATCATGGACGGCAAAATTGACTTTCACTTGGCGCTCGTCAATCCGTTCCACGCAGGGCTGACCGGCCCGGGGATGGGCCAGCGCCGGATCCTGGGGAATAATTTCTTTTTCATACTCGCTTAAACCGGCAAATTCCTTCATCTGGGGATCTTTGGCGGCGAAACTCCCCAGCAATAAGTTAAAGGAAAAGGAGAGAATTTGATTGGTGTTCCGATGCCCGACTCGCATCACGGTTTTCAGTCCCCGCCGGTTAGGCACGCTTCCCAGAAAGGTTTCCCAGGGGGGCACGCCGCCGACATTAGGGCGCTTGACGCCGTAAATATTCTGAGCTTCGTCGTAGAAGACGATAATGCTTTTCCCCAACTCTGGATCGGCGACGGCTAACGCTTGGATTAAAGGATACCAGTCGAGGTTGATATCCTGACCTTCATCGATGAAAATATGCTGATATTTGGGCTGAATAGACCCATGATTAAGGATATCCGCAACGGTTTGGGGAATATCCCCCTGGTGGTAATATTTTTTGCCAAAGGAATAGGCTAATCGGTCGATATTCATCACCGTCAGAGAGCGATGGGGAAACGTCCAACGGGTGACGGGCTTGCGAGACTCGAAGCATTTAACAATTAGGTCTTTAAGATAACCCACCAGCGCTCGGTTAAAACAGAGGACTAACACCTGGGGCAAGGGATTTTGAGGGAATAAACCCAAAGAATTGGCCTGTTCGGATTGAGCGCGAATAAATAGTTCTGCCACCGCATTGACTAAAACCACGGTCTTACCGCTTCCGGCCACGCCCCGGAACACTTTAGGCCCCCGAACCAGATTGGGGCTAAAGGCTAGCGTTTCTTGTTCCCAGGTTAATCGTTTTAACTGTTGATTTTTGCGATCAATCGCTTGACCAATGGAACCCACCGGCGCAACCCTAGGCAAGTAGTCGCTTTTCAGACCCGAAGTGGCGCCAAAAATAGAGCAAAATAATTCCAAAGAATCCCGCTCCGTGCGAGTCCCCCGAGTGATATTTTTCAAAGCGCCGAGGCGCTGGATAAAGGTCTCCTTCTCTAACATATCGCTCAGCCAAACTTTATCCAGGGCCACCGTCGCCGATTTTGCCGCCAAATCTTCCGGGGAAACATTGGGGAGCCAACCGGCGTAGTAAAGTGCCGGCAATTCCCGGTCTTGAGCCTCAAACAGGTTTTCGATATCCGTCCTCAGATCGTAGGCAAAACTTTTAGGTTGGTCTAATAAATCATGGTCGCCCGTCGCCTGACCGCCGTAAATCACTTGGGGGACGCTATTTTCAAAACTTCTGATGCCGGCGATGGTGTGACTTTTGACCTCAATCACAAAAATACCGATGGTTTCTATCCAAGCGACAAAGTCTTCTGGTCGGGAATGTCGAGCCAAGCGAGAGATTTCCGCTTCTACAATCAGATAAATTTTCCGGTCGGGAAAGGCCCGCAACAGTGCCGTTATGGCCGTACACATCGCGGCTGTGTGGGGGTGTTGAACGGTTTGGAGCCGCTCGATATTTTTTAAGGTCGCGTCGGGGTGTTTTTTCAGTTCTCGCTCTAGGGAGGCGAGGGCATCTAGTTGGCTCATGGCGGATTGAGTCTGATTACAAAAAGGTTCAAATAGTTTGACCCCCCCTAACCCCTACGGTGTACACAGATCTTAGCTAAAGACCTAAATTTTGGATTTGATCCCCCTAAATCCCCCTTTACAAGGGGGACTTTGAGAAGTTTTCCCCCCTTTTCAAGGGGGGTTAGGGGGGATCGTGACACTTGTGTGTACACGCCCCCTCTTGGGAGGGGGTTGGGGGGTGAGTTAGTTCTCACAGCTACAACCCACCCCGTCAGGCTACGCCTGCCACTCCTCCACGGAGGGGAATTTTTGCCCAAAAGCCTCTGTTAACCGATAACTTCTCACTGATAACTGAAGACTCAAACCATAAAACTGCTTTCTTGCCCCTGGGAGGCTTGCCAACTGCGGGCGTCGTAGTAGAGATCCGCCAGGGTGATGGTCTGAAACACCTGCTGAAATTTTTGCTGGAGTTGGCGCCAAAGGCTACGGGTGACCCAATCCGCCGTGTCGGCGGCGTCGGCCTCTAGGTCGGGAAAAGCTTCTAAATCTTCGCCAATCGCGCCGAGAATTTGAGCCAGAGAAATCTCCTGGGGGGGTCGGGCCAGTTGATAGCCCCCTTGTACGCCTCGCAGGGACACCACGAGACCGGCCCGTCGCATTTCCATCAACAACTTTTCCAAGTACGGCGCTGGCACATCCTGCCGTTGGGCGATGGCTTTCACAGAAGCTGGGCCGTAATGGGGTTGAAGACTCAGATCCAAGAGAGCCTTGACGCTATAGTGACTTTTGGCGGTGAGCTTCATGGCCTGGTTAACTTTAGGGAGAGGGCTTTCAAGTATCAGGGATGGGGGGTTGAGATTGCGCTCCAAGGAGTGCTCTCTCCCCTAACTTCTCGGGATTGGGGGTCTTTCTCTTTCTAGCGTATCGTAACGAGAAGCTCTCGGCTGAGGGAGGGGAGTGCCGCCGGTTTAGTTTCTGTTCCCTGTCTCGGGAAGCATTGAGTCAGAAAACCCCAATTAACGCTATAAATTTTCCTCAAGGTTGTTGAATCTTTACTTAATCCGTGTAAGATAGGAAAGGAGACTGAATGATTCAGTCTTTACTTTACCTATACCTCCTATAATTTAATGACTCAAACCCTGCCTCCCGATATCCCCGCTCAACCGCTAACCGGGGTTGAACTTCAGGAAAAGGTTAACGAACTGGGCAACCTGAGCAAGGAAGAAAAAGCCAAAGCCTGCGGTTATGTCACCATCACCAAACGTGGCGTGCCCCGGGTTAATATGATGAAATTCCTCAACGCGCTCATTGATGCGGAAGGGATCGATCTCGATAGTTCTGGGAACGGCTACGGTCGGGGCGGACGCGCGGCTAGTTTTCGCATCAGCGTCCAATCCAATGGCAACCTTCTTATCGGCGCTGCCTATACGAAACGGATGGGACTCAAACCTGGGGATGAATTCGATATTACCCTCGGTCGCAAACACATCCATCTGAAACAAGTCGGCGCCGACGACGAGGACTTCTAGCTTCTCCAAATCCACAAAAAGAACGTTGCTAGGGAAACCCCAACAACGTTACCTATACCTCTAAAGTTTGTTAGGACAGGTCTTCCGGTCTGAGGGGGAAGCTTGTCCTTTCTTTTTCAGTATCCCACAATTTCTCGGTTCCTGCTGGCTTTCCTGTGAATCCTATGTCGTCGCTCCTGCTCTTGGTGGATGGTCACTCCCTGGCGTTTCGAGCCTATTACGCCTTCGCCAAGACCGCCAGGGGCCCCCTCCGCACCGCCCAGGGCATTCCCACCAGCGTCTGTTTTGGGTTCCTCAATTCTCTTTTACAAACCCTAGAGAGCTTGAAACCCCAGGCGCTGGGCATCGCCTTCGACCGCCGGGAACCCACCTTTCGCCACGAGGCGGATGCCAACTATAAAAGCGACCGAGCGCCGACTCCCGAGGATTTTTTAGTCGATCTGGACTATCTCCAGCAACTGCTAGGGGTGCTAAATTTACCTTTGCTGACTTGCCCCGGCTATGAGGCGGACGATATTCTCGGCGCCCTGGCGGAGCGAGGTGCCGATGCGGGCTACGGGGTAAAAATTCTCAGCGGCGACCGGGATTTGTTTCAACTGGTGGACGACCAACGCCAGATTAGCGTCCTCTACCTCAGTTCTAATCCTCTGACTCGTTCTGCGACGACCTACAGCGAGTTTCAAGAACTTCAGGTTCTAGAAAAAATGGGGGTGACGCCCCGGCAGATCGTGGACTATAAGGCGCTCTGTGGCGATAAATCCGACAGCATCCCCGGCGTGGCGGGCATTGGCGAAAAAACGGCGGTTAAGCTCCTGGGGGAATACGGCGATCTGGAAAGCGTGTATAAAAATCTAGACCAGCTTAAAGGGGCGGTGAAAACGAAACTGGAACAAGGACGGGAATCGGCGTTGCATTCCCAAGGCTTGGCCCGCATTGTCACCGACGTTCCCTTAGAAATTCCTCTAGAAGCCCTAACTCTGCAAGGCTTTGACCCGGTGCCGGTGGTTCCTCTATTGCAAAAACTGGAGCTAAATTCTTTCCTCGATAAATTGCCCAGTCTGCAAACGGCGCTGGGGGGGACAGATGACAGAAACCAGATTTCAGATGACAGACTTCAGGGTTCAGGGAAGGGGGAACAAGCGCCGGGGCAATTGTCTTTGTTTGCCGCCGCTCAAACCCCAAAATCCACCGAAGTCGGCGCCGGGGTGAATTGGGACGCCATTCCCCTAGCGCCGCGGTTGATTCGCCAACCGGAACAGTTGCGGGAGTTGGTGGCGATTTTAGAACAAGCGCCGGAGCCAGTGGCTTGGGATACGGAAACCACGGGGTTAGATCCCTGGAGCGCCGAGTTAATTGGTCTGGGTTGCGCCTGGGGAGGGGGGCCAGAAGAGTTGGCCTATATTCCCCTAGGACATAAAACCGGGGAGCAGTTACCAAAAGAAGCGGTTTTAACCGTCCTAGCTCCGATTTTAAGCTCTGAGCAATATCCCAAGGTCTTGCAAAACGCCAAGTTTGACCGCTTAATTTTGAAGCATCAGGGGGCGGAACTGGGGGGCGTGGTCTTTGACACGTTACTGGCCAGTTATCTCCTGCAACCGGAGTTGAGTCACAATTTGACGGATCTGGGACGGCGCTATTTACCCAACCTGGCGGCGCTGAGTTATAAAGATTTGGGTTTGAGCAAGCAGGAAAGCCTAGCGGATCTAGACCCCCAGAAGGCGGCGCTCTATTGCGGTCTCGACGTCCACACCACCTTTTTATTAGGGGAGATTCTGGCTCAAGAACTAGAAAAAATTCCGGCGCTGGAGCGCCTGTTTAAGACGATGGAACTGCCCCTGGAGCCGATTTTGGCCCAGATGGAGGACTGGGGCATTACCCTCGACGTCGAGTATTTGCAGACCCTCTCCCAACAGTTAGAGCAAGACCTAGCTCGGATTGAAAGCGCCGCCTACGAGGCCGCGGGAGAAACCTTTAAGCTCAACTCCCCCAAGGCGCTGGGGGAAATTTTGTTTGAGAAGTTGGGGTTGAACCGCAAAAAGTCCCGCAAGACTAAAACTGGCTACTCCACCGACCACGCCGCCTTGGAAAAACTTCAGGGCGACCACCCCCTGATTGACCACATTTTGGACTACCGTACTTTGGCGAAACTGAAATCCACCTATGTGGACGCCTTACCCAACTTGGTCAATCCCCAAACTCGGCGCTTGCACACGGACTTTAACCAGGCCGTCACCGCCACGGGGCGCCTCTCCTCTTCCAACCCCAACCTGCAAAATATCCCCATCCGTACGGAATTTTCCCGCCAGATTCGTCGGGCCTTTCTGCCAGCGCCGGGTTGGCTCCTGGCGGCCGCAGACTATTCCCAGATTGAACTGCGGATTCTCGCCCACCTGAGCCAGGAACCCCTGTTAATCGAAGCTTACCGAACGGGTCGCGACGTCCATCGTCTCACAGCCCAGTTATTGCTGGATCGGGAAGATGTCTCCTCCCAGGAGCGGAATCTAGGCAAAACCATTAACTTCGGCGTTATCTACGGCATGGGCGCCCAACGGTTCGCTCGGGAAGCCGGGGTCAGCGCCGAGGAAGGGCGGGAATTTATTCGGCGCTATCGCCAGACTTATCAAGGGGTTTTCGCTTACCTAGAGCAAGCCAAAAAAGAGGCCCTTAGCCAGGGCTTTGTGGAAACTATTTGCGGACGACGGCGCTATTTTGACTTTGTCAGCGAAACGGCCCGGAATCTGCGGGGGCAAGCGCCGGACAATATTGATTTGGAGGCCCTAGAGTTAAGCTACCAGGATAGCCAACTGCTCCGGGCCGCGGCCAACGCCCCCATCCAAGGCTCCAGCGCCGACATTATTAAACTCGCCATGGTTCAGTTAGCGCCGCAATTAGCCGAGACCCAAGCCCGGTTATTACTCCAGGTGCACGACGAACTGGTCTTGGAAATGCCCCCGGAGGAGTGGGAGCGGTTAAAAACCCCTATTCAAACCACGATGGAGCAGGCAGTTACCTTATCCGTGCCGCTGAAAGTAGAAATTCGGGCCGGCGCTAATTGGTTGGAAGCCAAATAGCTCCCGATGAAGAAGTCCACAAGTTTGGTAAAAAATTATAAGGCTAAAGCAACAAAAAACATCGTTTAAGACAAACGCTCCGCCCAGCGCAGTTTAGCGGAGCGAGAGCGAGGATTTCGCTGTAACTCTTCAGCGCTGGCGAGGATCGGTTTTTTGGTGAGAACTTTGAGTTGGGGATGTTCCCGGAAGCGATGTTTAACTAATCGGTCTTCGAGACTATGAAAACTAATGATCCCAATGCGTCCGCCCGGTTGGAGCCAATCGGGCGCCTGCTCTAAAAAGCGGGTCAGGGAACCCAGTTCATCGTTCACGGCGATGCGGAGTGCCTGAAAAACCCGGGTGGCGGGATGGATGCGGCCGTAGCGGTATTTGGGGGGGACGGCGCCGGCGATAACGTCGGCCAACTCCGCCGTGGTTTGGAAGGGGCGGCGCTCTACAATGCGTCGAGCTAGGCGCCGGGAGAGGCGCTCTTCGCCGTACTCCCAGAAAATCCGGGCCAGATCCGTTTCGCTGTCATGGTTAACAATCTCTGCGGCCGTCAGCGCCTGCCGGGGATCCATCCGCATATCTAGGGGCGCCGAGTGACGAAAACTAAAGCCCCGTTCCGGTTGGTCGAGCTGGGGGGAACTAACCCCTAAATCGGCGATAATACCGGCTAAACTTTGGGGCGTTCCCGGAAAATCGGCAAAGTTGCCCCCCCAAAACTGGATCTGCTCTAAAAACGGCGCTAGACGTTCCCGCGCCGCGGCCAGCGCCTGGGGATCGCGATCCACCAGAATCAGCTTAATCCGAGGATTAACGCTCAGCAGGCCTAAACAGTGGCCCCCGCCCCCCGCCGTGGCGTCTAGGTAGGTTTCCCCAGATTCCAAGGTGAGTCCCGCGGCCATCTCAGCGCCGAGGACAGAAGAGTGCTCAAAAGGCGCCGTCTCGGCGCCGTCAAGAGGGATATTCATTGAGGAACAAAAGCGGTCGACCGCTATTCTAGGAGGGGGGATCAAGGCGCCGGCCCCTGACGACAACAGGAACTTATAGTCCCTAAAATAATTCAAACACTGTTAAGAGACCTTTACCCAGATTTCGCTAGCTTACCACCCCGAGCGACCAGACGTGCATGATTACTTGCTCCCGTCCCTTTCACGACTTGAACCGAGTTCTGAGTCGGTTTTTTTTAGTCAATTCCCTAGCGCTCCTAGGGATTTGCGGCGGGATTATCCCACAAGCGAGTCTCCGTCCCCCCGCTCTTTTCTTCAGTCATTTCGCCTATTCTCAAAGTTTTTCCGATACTCAAATTAAGCAATACGCCCAAGCCGTTGTCGCTATCGAAGCTCAAAGAAAGACCACCTATGATAAGCTCCAAAGTGTTTTAGGGAAAACGCCGCCCCCCATTGTTTGCAATCAAAAAGACAGTTTCCGCGGGCTATCCCGAGAGGCTCGAACCCTGGCGGTTGATTTTTGCAATCAATCTAAAAAAATCGCTGAGCAGAGCGGTTTAAC
>JBKCES010000326.1:0-4939 GCA_046304295.1 Cyanobacteriota bacterium
CAATGGCTGACCCACTGAGCCGGCGCCGATTGCACCGTCCAAAGTCCCTCCTGAAAGCCCGGCAGTTGTGGAATACTGCCCCGTCCCGGCAGGCGGAGCGCCTGGGGTAGGCCCGGCAAAAGATGGCTGTCAATACCCGCTTCGGCAAACTGGGTTTGAAGCGCCTCCCGAGTGGTTTTGAGGGGGTTAATCCGTAGATCGAGGGGCGGCGTTTGGTTAAAGGCTTGGCAGAGCGCCTGGGCCCGGTCTTCTCCCCATTTTTTAAGGAAGAGATTAACGATCCAGTCGGGAAAACTCTCCTCCACCCCGAGGTGCTGGGCGGGATCCTCCGGGAGCATCAGGGGATCTTGCCCTCCTTCAGTCTGACGTAAATAGGCCCGCAAAATTCCGTTCACCACTTTGCCTAAGCCCCCTAAACCATTTTCCTTAGCCAACTCCACCGCCGTATTGACCGCCGCTGAGGGGGGAATCTGGTCTAAATAACGCAGTTGGTACAGCCCTAACTGGAGCAAGCGCCGGAGCGCCGGGGGTTGTTGGGCGCTGGGGCGTTGGCTAAATTGGCTAATCAGGGCGTCGAGGGTGCGTTGCCGTCGGACGACGCCATAGATCAACTCCGTGGCCAGACCCCGGTCCTGGGGCGACAGCGCCGTTTGTTTCAGCGCCCGGTCTAGGGCCAGATCCGGGTAGGTATCCCGGCGGTCTAAGTCCCGCAATACCTGAAAGGCGACTTGCCGGGGGGAGGTCATGGGGATGCAATGGGGGGACAAGCTTAAAATCTAGCAAAATTAGGGAAGCGCCGCTCTCTTTCTCCCCCGCCCGTCTATGCTTGCTCCCCGTCTCAGTCGTCTTCAATGGGTTGTTCTGCTCACGCCCCTAATTCTGGTGGTCGGATTTTTGCTCAGTGCCGCCGGTTGGCAGATCCACCGCTGGGGTCTCAGTTGGCTCTGGGCGGTGTTTACCCTGCTCTTTGTGGCTTGGCGCTGGTTGTTGGTGAAATGGACAGCGCCGTCCCCCATCTTAAGCGCCGGAGGTGAGGATTTCAGCCTGTCGGCGGGGCTAGGAACCGCGAGTCCCCAGGTGTCGGAAAAACTGCCCCAGGTGGAGGCTTTACTGCAAACCGTGTTGACGGAAGCTCGGGAGGATCAACCCCTCTGGGAGGATTGGCCCGTCTTTGGGCGGCGCTGTTTAACCCTAGTGGAAGGCGTGGCCCAGATTTACGCGCCCCAGGAAAAATATCCCCTCCTAAACCTTTATATTCCCTCCGCCTATCAACTGCTCCGGGGCACATTGGAGGATGTAGATCAGTGGATGGCCAGCCTAGCGCCGACCTTAAATCAGGTCACCGTCGCCCAGGGCTATCGAGCCTACGAAACCTATCAAAATTTAGAGCCGACCCTCCGGCGCCTGGGTAAAGTCTGGTATTGGAGCCAGTGGTTGCTGAACCCCGTCCAAGCCGCGGCACGCTTCGCCAGCGACGGCAGCGCCCAACGGGCCCAGGCGGAGTTATTGCTAAACCTGAGCCAACTTTTGCGGGAAACGATCCTGCGCAATCTCTGCCGTCAGGCCTTGGCGCTCTACAGCGCCGAAACCCCGGCGGGAGATTTCTTAACGCCGATAACGGAAAAACGGCTTCAGGTCAAGAGCCAGACTCTCCGGGAACTGTTGGCCCAAGGAACCGATAGTCAAACCATCGCCCAGGCGCCTCTGGTTCTAGGCGTTGTGGGTCGCACCGGCGCCGGCAAAAGCAGTTTAATTAATAGTCTCTTTCAGAAAGCCCTAGCGTTGACGGATGTATTGCCCAACACCGCGGACTTTACCGAGTACCAATGGCACGCGCCGGGGGGAGAAATCCTCAAACTTTGGGACAGTCCCGGCTATGAGCAGAGCCAGCGCCGGGAGCTACGGCAAGAGGTTTTAGACCGTAGCCAGGGGGCTGATTTAATTCTGCTTCTGACCCCCGCCCTCGATCCGGCGCTGGAGATGGACGGGGATTTTCTTCGGGATTTGCGCCGAGTTAACAGGGAAATTCCTGTGATTCTCGTTGTTACCCAGGTGGATCGTCTCCGTCCCCTACGGGAATGGAATCCTCCCTACGATTGGCTCACCGGCGAGCGCCCCAAGGAGCGGGCCATCCGGGAGGCGCTGGCTTATCGAAGCGAGCGCCTCGGCGCGGATTGCGGCCAAATTTTACCCCTGGTCAGCGCCGATGAGGCTCAAAACCGGGCCGCCTGGGGTTTAGACCGGTTGGCGGTAACCTTGGTGGAAGCCATTGGCCCGGGGCAGGAAACCCGTTTGGCTCAGTTCTTGGCGGATCTGGATGCGCGGGCCCTAGCCGCCGCCAAATTAATCGAGCGCTATACCCTCCAGATGGCTACGACCCAGGGGTTAACGGCCTTTTTGAAAAGCCCGGTTCTCAAATTCATCGCCACTTTAACCACCGGCTCCCCCACCCTGGCCTACCTGTTGGCGGAGCAAATTCCGGTGGAGCAGTTGCCCGTGGCCATTGGTAAATTACAGATGGCCCAGGAGTTATTCGGCTTGCTGAATGCGGCGGAGCGCCCCCTTACCTTTGATCTCCTCAGTCTCTGGCCCGTGGTTATGGATAACGCCCTGCCCCCAGACCGCAACGCTTGGGCCTTTGGTCATGCCCTGATTGAATACTGGACGCAAGATCTGGACGGCGCTCAATTGCGGGAACGCTTCGAGTTCTACGGCGCCCTGCGTAAATCCCCCTAAATCCCCCTTGGTAAGGGGGACTTTGAGGGCGGTTCCCCCCTTTCAAAGGGGGGCTAGAGGGCATAAAACCGGGGAATTTACCCGTGTTAAACAACCCCTTAGCATCGACAACGGGAGATAACCGACCTTGTTTTTTAACAGTCAGCCCCCTAGGATCTAAGCTGTTAACCCAAGACTTCGAGGGGATTATGACTCTAGCCGTCGGCGCTCCAGCGCCCGCTTTCAACACCGTGGACGACAATGGCCAAAGCGTTTCCCTAAC
The DNA here is from genome assembly GCA_046304295.1 of Cyanobacteriota bacterium. Classification (GTDB taxonomy): domain Bacteria; phylum Cyanobacteriota; class Cyanobacteriia; order Cyanobacteriales; family Microcystaceae; genus Synechocystis. Next base: position 2,999 of record JBKCES010000326.1, read on the forward strand.
GGACTTCGCTGGCAAAATCGTCGTGCTCTACTTCTATCCCAAGGATGACACCCCCGGTTGCACCAAAGAAGCCCAGAGCTTTCGGGACAACTACGACGCCTACCAAGGCAAGGAAATTGTCGTTCTCGGTGTCAGCCAAGACGATCAAGCTTCCCATAAACAGTTCAAAGAAAAGTACGGTCTCCCCTTCCAACTGCTGGTAGACAGCGACGGCGCTATCAGTCAGGCCTACGATGTGGACGGCGGCGGTTATTCCAAACGGGTGACCTATATCATCGACGGCGCCGGCGTCATTAGTCAGGTATACGAAACTGTTAAAACCGACACCCACGCGACGGATATTCTCGGCGCTCTCGTCTAGGGAAAACCAGGAAACGTTTCCATCATTCCCCCCTCGTCCTCTTACCCGGCGCTGGGGGGAATTTTAGGGGAACCGGCGCTAGGGCTTGCTCAGATGATATTGACGGGTTGTGCTCCTCAATAGCGGAACTAAATGGGTAGTGAACAAAATCTAGCGTGTTCATGATTTACTTAGGGACGATTTAGTATTTCATCGAGATCAAGTAGCTTGACTTTGAGCGGCGAAAGGAGACTCAACGAGAACATCTCAGATCCGCACAGGCAAGATACCTGTTCCGCTGATTTTTCCTATGGGATCCTGCCCGTCCAGATTACAAAAGTGAAAAGTGCCCCTCTCAAATGGCCTTAGATCCCAGCGCCGAAGGATTTTGGCGGCAGTAACTATCGAATTTAGCGGCGATGTTGCGAATCAGCAAGCGCCCTTTAGGGGTCGCAGTTAACGACCGCTCCGTGATTTGCGCTAGGCCGTCTTGTTCTAGCTCCCGCAAATCCGCCAGTTCCGGGGCGAAAGTTTCCGAGAAATTAAGGTCGTACTTCTGGGAAACGGCGCCGAAATCCAGATGGAAATGACACATCAACTCCATGATAATTTCCCGGCGGATTTTATCCTCGCTTGTGAGAGCAATCCCTTTTTCTAAGGGAAATTGACCCTTCTCCACCGCTTCATAGTAATCCTTGAGGCGCCGGTGGTTTTGGGCGTAAACGTCCTCCAGCATACTAATGGCCGTTAAGCCAAAGCCAATCAGTTCCGCATCGTGTTGGGTACTGTAGCCCTGAAAATTGCGTTTCAGTTCATTCCGGCGCTGGGCGACGGCCAATTCGTCCTCGGGTTTGGCAAAGTGATCCATACCGATAAATTGGTAGCCATTTTGGGTTAATTCCTCAATAGTGAGCTTCAAAATAGCTAATTTTTCTTCCGGGGAGGGAAGCTCCGCTTCGGGGATATTTTTTTGCACCGGTTTCAGCCAAGGCACGTAGGCGAAGTTAAAAACGGCGATACGGTTGGGGTCGAGGGCGATGGTTTTTGCCACGGTTTCCGCAAAAGTCGCTTGAGTTTGGTGGGGCAGTCCGTAGATTAAATCCACATTGACGCTCTCAAACCCCGCCGCTTTGATCCAACCCATCACCTCGAATAGGCGCTCTTCCGACAGTTCTCGATTCACGGCTTTTTGCACTTGGGGATCAAAGTCTTGAATGCCAAAACTGAGCCGATTGAAGCCCATAGCTCGGAGGGAGAAAATATAATTTTTATCGACATAGCGGGGATTAATTTCAATGGAAACCTCAGCCTGGGGCGCTAGGTTAAACCGTTGATTAATGGCTTGCCACAGGGTTTCCACCTGCTCTAGGTTTAAATAATTCGGCGTGCCGCCGCCCCAATGAATCTGAACCGTGGGGCGCCGGGGGTCAATCAGCGCCGCTTTTTGGTCAATTTCTAATAAAAGGTGTCGTAGGTAATTCTCCGCCGCCGCGGCGCTGTTGGAAACAATGACGTTACAGCCGCAAAAGTAACAGGCGCTGTGGCAAAAGGGAAGATGGAACTAGAGGGAACGGGGGGTTTGCCGTTGGTTGGAGGCGTCG
>JBKCES010000327.1:0-3914 GCA_046304295.1 Cyanobacteriota bacterium
CGCCAAGGAGGGGAACCGGAAGCGATTAAGAATGTCGCCCCCAACCTAACCCCTACCCTCTAGCGATATACTGAGCCTTGACCTCTCGGACTACTCGGCGCGCGTCTTATGGTGGCAGTGGCAATCCTGGCGGCGGGGAAAGGCACCCGCATGAAATCTTCCCTTCCCAAGGTTCTCCATAACCTCGGCGGGCGCTCTTTGATTCAGCGGGTGATCGCTAGTTGCGACTCTCTTCAGCCCGAACGCTTATTCGCTATTGTCGGCTATCAGGCTGAGGCGGTTAAAAGCCATCTTCAAGACTATCCCCAGGCAGACTTTGTCGAGCAACGGGAGCAGTTGGGCACGGGCCACGCCATTCAACAGTTATTGCCCCACTTGCAAGACTATCGGGGAGATTTGCTCGTTCTCAATGGCGACGCGCCGTTACTGCGGGCGGAAACCCTAGCGAACCTGCTAACCCTACACCAACAACACCAAAACCAAGCCACCCTGCTCACGGCCCATCTGCCGGATCCGAAGGGCTACGGCCGGGTGTTTTGCGACGGTCAAAACTGGGTTACCCAAATTGTGGAAGACCGGGACTGCAACACGGCCCAGCGCCAAAATCATCGGGTAAACGGCGGGATTTACTGTTTTCACTGGCCCTCTCTGGCGGAGGTTCTGCCCCGACTCACCCCCAGCAACGACCAACAGGAATACTATCTCACCGACGTCGCCCATGTTTTGGAACGGGTGATGGCGGTGGATGTGGCGGATTTTCAGGAAATTAAAGGCATCAACGACCGTCAACAGTTGGCGACGGCGGCGGCGGTATTACAAAATCGCACTAAGGAAAAGTGGATGGCCGCAGGGGTGACCTTGATCGATCCCGCCAGTGTCACCATCGACGACACGGTGGTCATCGGCGCCGACGCCATTATCGAACCCGAGACCCACCTGCGGGGCAAAACCGTTATCGGCGCCGGTGCTCGCATCGGGCCGGGTTGTTTAATCGAAAACAGTCAAATTGGCGCCGGCGCTCGGATTCTCTACTCCGTAATCAGCGACAGCGCCGTGGAGGCCCAGAGTCGGGTGGGTCCCTATAGCCATGTCCGGGGTCAGGCGGAGATTGGCGAAAACTGCCGCATTGGCAACTTTGTGGAAATCAAAAAAACCCAGGTTGGCGCCGGTTGTAATATTGCCCACCTCAGCTACCTGGGAGATGCCCGGTTGGGAGAGCGGGTCAATGTCGGCGCTGGCACCATTACCGCTAACTACGACGGCCAGAATAAACATTTAACCCAAATCGGGAGCGGCACCAAAACCGGCGCCAATAGCGTCTTTGTGGCGCCGGTTAATTTAGGCGCTGGGGTCACGGTGGCCGCGGGTTCCGTGGTCACCCATAACGTCCCGGACGGCGCTTTAGTGATTGCCCGCCCCCGCCAGCGCATTATTGAAAATTGGTCTTTAAAAACGCCCCAGTCCTAACCTATGCTTACTATCGCTCTCCCCAAAGGCGCTCTGCTTCAGGACAGTATCCGCCGCTTTCAGGATCTGGGTCTGGACTTTAGTCTCTTTTTAGATTCCAAAAATCGGCAACTGCAAATCACCGATCCGACCCAGACCGCTAAAGCCTTACTGGTGCGGGCCCAGGATGTACCGGTCTATGTGGAGTACGGCCAAGCCCATTTGGGGATTGTCGGCTACGATGTCCTGCGGGAGAAAAAACCCCAGGTGGCCCAGTTGGCGGATCTGGGCTTCGGTCACTGTCGTCTCTCCGTGGCGGCGCCGGCCAACAGCCCCTACCGGCGCTCGGTGGATTTGCCTCCCCACGGCAAGGTGGCATCTAAATTTGTCCACTGCGCCCAGGAGCATTTCCGCAGTTTAGACCTGCCGGTGGAGATTATTCCCCTCTCTGGCTCTGTGGAATTGGGCCCCATTACCGGCATGTCCAAGGCCATTGTGGATCTGGTCTCCACGGGGAAAACCCTGCGGGAAAACGGCCTCGTGGAAATTGAGGTCTTATTCGAGAGCACGGCCCGCTTGGTAGCCCATCCCCTGAGCTATCGCTTAAATAGCTATGATCTGCATCACTGGCTCCGGCGCCTGCGAGGAGAAGGATGGGGTTGAGCATTCACTTTAGCTTATTTCAATAACGGCGCTAGAGATTTAGACCCACTCCGCCCCTCCCGAGAGGGGATGAATACCCGCTGCTCCTATTCCAGTTCCCCTCCTTGGAGGGGTTAGGGACTTCGGCAAGCTCAGTCGAACGGTGGGTTAATAGGCTAGGAGAGTCTGGGACCCTCGCACAACACTCGAAAACCGATATTGTGGCCACCGACGTCGGGATTGGTGTTGTAACGATAAGCCGAACGGCAATTCCTCGAATCGAGGTACCAAGAACCGCCGCGTATGACACGATTTTTATCGCTTTTTAGCAATATAGCCATGTTTTTAAGGATATTTTGATATAAGCTCTCATTGCCCTCGTCCCAGACACCGCCATCCTTGGAGGCATTTTCATAACTGTTGTGCCAAGGATCTAGACACCATTCCCAAACATTGCCGTGGAGATCACTCAAGCCAAAAGCGTTAGCGGCACCGAAAGCGCCGACTTCCACGGTCTCCTGACGATACTCTTCCTCTACTCCCGCCCCATAGGTATAGTTACCGTCATAATTAGCCACTTCGGTAGAAAGAGTGGGGCCAAAATGAAAGGGCTGGTAAAAATAGCGATTCCAAAGGGTAATAATTTCCGCCTCTTCTCGCTCCGAAAAATGCCGTTGTTTCCCCGAAATCCACTCCCGCCAGATTGACTGACTGTCATCTGATATCTGTAATCTGATATCTGATAACTGTTCCCCGCTCACCGCCCGACAGGCGTATTCCCATTCCGCTTCGCTGGGCAGGCGATAGTTTTTGCCGGTTTCGCGGGACAGGCGAGCGCAAAACTCTAGGCTTTCTCGCCAACTCACGTTTTCAACCGGTCGATTTTCCCCTTTAAATCGAGACGGATCTGGATTAAGCTCCAGGGCGACTGGCTCTAGATTGGCCACGGCCCGCCACTGGGCTTGGGTGACAGGATAGCGCCCCATCAGGAAGGGCTGGGGAATGGTAACCAAATGTTGCGGTTTTTCATCCTCATCACCCTGCTCATCCGGGGCGGCGCCCATACAAAAGACCCCGGCGGGAATTAAGACCATCTCCAGGGCGGCGCCGTTGCAGTTTTCGGTAAAGCCGAGGACTTGTTTGCTGTAGCGGTGAATTTTCGGCGCGACGGTCATTGTTTCATCTCCAGATCCGGTTTGCTCTCTAGGTTAACCCACCCCCCAGCCCCCTCCCGAGAGGGGGTGTTTTATTACCAGCGCCGCTCCTCCGGTTCGCCTCCTTGGAGAGGTTAGGGGTGGGTCTCTCCCGGAAAGTTATAGTAAATTGTGAACTAGAGCTTTTCACAATGCTTATGTCCCGCAGAATCATCCCTTACAACCCCAAGCTTAAAGAATGCGCTCGTCAACTCCGCAAAAATATGACGGCAGGAGAGGCGAAGCTTTGGCAATCGCTAAAAAACAAACAAATGCTAGGGTTCGATTTTGATCGCCAACGACCTATCGATCAGTTCATTGTCGATTTTTATTGTAAGGATTTGATGTTAGCGATTGAAATAGACGGTAGTAGTCATGATGGCGAACAGGCTCAGCTTAGGGACAAGGAGCGACAAAATCGATTAGAAGCGTTGGGCGTGACGGTGTTGCGCTTCACAGAAAGCGAGGCGCTGTTTAACACGGAAATTGTACTCACTAAAATTGCGAGTTTTATCAAGACGATGGAAGGGTAAGCTCTTTCTCCAGTTCCCCTCCTTGGAGGGGTTAGGGGTGAGTCTCTTCGGCGCTAGAGAGCTAAACCCACCCCGCCCCTTCGACACCAAAGATCTAAAC
>JBKCES010000328.1:0-13125 GCA_046304295.1 Cyanobacteriota bacterium
GCCAAGATCTGTGTACACCGTAGCTTGGAAAGGGGGGAGCAAATCGGAGCCTGTTCATGATTCACTTAGTCCTGCTATATGACAGTTAAATCACTCGCCTATCTTTATTTTGTTCTGCCCACTGCTCACTCCTTACTGATAACTGAACAATGTCCACGCTTTTTTACTTGATGGCTCTCCGGGAATGAGGCGGGTAGTCAGGGGGCCAATTAGCCAGAACCCTTACTGGATAGGCTTTTCTGCATTACCGTCCAAGTCAGAATTGTATAATAAGCTACAGTTCCTCGCCCGATCTCCAGAGATCCCATTATCTTAAGTTTAAAGATGTTTCAGTTCCTGTTGTTAATGTATAGTTGATCTTTGATCTTGACAACAGTTATTTCTCTGGCTTTCATCTCTATCATCCTTGTTTGCCCTCTTACCATACACCATCTGCTCCTCTCCCTGAAACCTCCACTTCTTCGTTCACCCTTAAACGGTTACGGGGGATTCAGGGGGGAGCAAACCGTTTACCGGGAACTGTTCTCCCTCTCCGCATAGGATAGAATCCTTAACCGACCTTTTAACGTCCCATCAGCAACCCGCGCCCATGTTAGCCGACTACCATCGCCAAGCCGCCCAGCGCCGTCAACTCGGTATTCCGCCCCTGCCTCTCAGCGTCGAGCAAACGGCGGAACTCTGCGAATTACTGAAAAAGCCGCCGGAGGCGGAAAACGGGGAATTACTCCTGCTATTACGGGACCGGGTTCCCCCCGGAGTGGATGAGGCGGCCTATGTCAAAGCGGGCTTTTTAACGGCACTGGCGAAGGGAGAAGCGACCTGTCCCGTCATTTCCCCGGAAGGCGCGGTGAGTCTCCTGGGCACCATGATGGGGGGGTATAACGTTCACTCCTTGGTGGAACTCCTCAAATCCCCCCGACCCAATATCGCTTCCGCGGCCGCCGGTGCCTTGAGCAAAACGCTCCTGGTCTTCGATGCCTTCAACGAAGTTTTAGACCTATCCGAGCGCAATCCCTACGCCAAACAGGTCATTGACGCCTGGGCGGAAGCCAATTGGTTTATCACCAAGCCCAAGGTTCCTGAAAGCATCACTGTCACCGTGTTAAAAGTGCCCGGCGAGACCAACACCGACGACCTCTCCCCGGCGCCCCACGCCACCACCCGCCCGGATATTCCTCTCCACGCCCTAGCCATGCTGGAATCGAAAATGCCGGAGGCTTTAGAAACCATCGCCCAGTTAAAAGAAAAGGGCTATCCCGTGGCCTATGTGGGGGATGTGGTGGGCACCGGCTCTTCCCGCAAATCCGCCATCAACTCGGTGCTCTGGCACATCGGCGCCGATATTCCCTTTGTGCCCAACAAACGCTCCGGCGGCTATATTCTGGGGGGGAAAATCGCGCCTATCTTTTTTAACACCGCCGAAGATTCCGGCGCTCTGCCCATTGAGTGCGACGTGAATGGGTTAAATACCGGCGACGTGATTACGATCCATCCCTACGCGGGGAAAATTACGAACGAAGCCGGGGAAACCCTGACCACCTTTAGTCTCAAACCCGACACCATTCTGGACGAAGTCCGGGCCGGGGGACGGATTCCCCTCCTGATTGGCCGGGCGCTGACGGATAAAACTCGGGAAGCCCTAGGATTGCCCCCCAGCGAACTCTTTACCCGCCCGACTCCGCCGGCGGACACCGGCAAAGGTTACACCCTGGCCCAAAAAATGGTGGGTAAGGCCTGCGGCTTAGCGGGCGTGCGGCCGGGAACTGCCTGCGAACCCCTAATGACCACCGTGGGATCCCAGGACACCACTGGCCCCATGACTCGGGACGAGTTAAAAGAATTGGCTTGTCTCGGCTTCAGTGCCGATTTGGTTCTGCAAACCTTCTGCCACACCGCGGCCTATCCCAAGCCGGTGGATATTAAAACCCACAAAGACCTGCCGGACTTTTTCGCCACCCGGGGCGGCGTGGCCCTGCGACCGGGGGACGGCATTATCCATTCCTGGCTCAATCGGATGTTACTGCCGGACACTGTGGGCACCGGCGGCGACTCCCACACCCGTTTCCCCCTAGGGATTTCCTTCCCCGCTGGCTCCGGTCTGGTAGCCTTTGCCGCGGCGCTGGGTGCCATGCCCCTAGATATGCCGGAGTCGGTGTTGGTGAAATTTAGCGGCGAACTGCAACCGGGGGTAACCCTACGGGATATTGTCAACGCCATTCCCTGGGTGGCGATGCAACAGGGCAAACTGACGGTGGGCAAGGAAAACAAAATTAATGTTTTTAACGGGCGGATTATGGAAATGGAGGGTCTGCCAGATCTCAAGGTAGAACAGGCCTTTGAACTGACCGATGCCACCGCCGAGCGTTCCTGCTCCGGCTCCACCATCAAACTGAGCGAAGCCACCGTGGCGGAATATCTGCGCTCCAATGTGAGCCTGATGAAAAATATGATCGCCCGGGGTTATACCGACGCCCGCACCCTCCTCCGTCGCATCGCCAAGATGGAGCAGTGGTTAGCCAATCCCAGTTTAATGAGCGCCGACCCGGACGCCGAGTATGTGGACACCCTTGAGGTCAACCTGAGCGAGATCACCGAGCCGATTGTGGCGGCGCCCAACGACCCCGATAACGTCAAGCTCATGTCCGAATGCGCCGGAGACATCATCCACGAAGTCTTTATCGGCTCCTGTATGACCAACATCGGCCACTACCGGGCCGCGGCTAAAATCCTGGAAGGCTCCGGTCGCATTAAATCGGTTCTTTGGATTTGTCCCCCCACCCGCATGGACGAACAACAACTGCGGGAAGAAGGGGTTTACGGCGTCTTTGCGGCGGCGGGAGCACGGACGGAAATGCCCGGCTGTTCCCTCTGCATGGGCAACCAAGCCCGAGTGGAGGACGGCGTCACGGTCTTCTCCACCTCCACCCGCAACTTTAACAACCGCATGGGCAAAGGCGCCCAGGTTTACCTCGGCTCGGCGGAGTTGGCGGCGGTCTGCGCTTTATTGGGTAAAATTCCCACGGTGGACGAATATCTGGCTATTGTCCAGGAAAAAATCGATCCCTTTAAAGGCGAGCTTTACCGCTACCTCAACTTTGACCAAATCTCGGGCTTTGAGAACGCCGGACGGGTGATTCCCCTGGAAGAGATGCCCAAAATTGAGGATCTGCTGGGAATGCCCGCAGGAGCTCAATAGGCGGTAAGATCAAGGTGAGTCATGGATACTCACCTTGGAAACCTTTACTGCTAAAACCGCCCCTGACTGGGAGAGGGGCTGAACCCAAGAGCGCCTATAGTGGAGTTGAAGACATATCAATCTAGACCCGATGAAAATTGCTCTCACCGGCGCGACCGGATTTATTGGCCAGACCTTGGTTCCCCGGTTAACCTCCGCGGGCCACGCCTTGGTTCTTTTCGTTCGGGACGCCGACAAAGCCCGGCGCTGTTTTCCCCAGACCCAGTTTCCCCAGGCAGAGATCGTCGCCGACCCCGACGCCTGGTCAGAGGCGCTAAAAGACTGTCAAGCCGCCATTAATCTAGCGGGGGAACCCATTAGCGAGCGCTGGACCCCGGAGTATAAGGAGCGCATTTTGGCTAGTCGTCGGGACATCACTCGGCGCTTAGTGAAAGCGATAGCCCAGGGGAATCCGAAACCTAGGGTTCTAATCAGCGCCTCCGCCATTGGTTACTACGGCGCTAGCGAAACGGCCTGTTTTGACGAAACTTCGGCGCCGGGGGAAGATTTTCTGGCCCAGGTTTGTCAGGTTTGGGAAACAGAGGCGCTGGCGGCCCAAACGCTCGGAATCCGGGTGGCGCTACTCCGTTTAGGCATCGTCCTCGGCGCTGGCGGCGGCGCCCTAGGGAAAATTCTGCCTCCTTTCCAACTCTTTGCCGGTGGCCCCCTAGGCACGGGCAAACAATGGTTTTCTTGGATTGATATTGAGGACGCAACGGGCTTAATCCTCTGGGCCTTGCAAACAGAAGGGGTTTCCGGCCCCCTTAACGCTACGGCGCCGAACCCCGTCAGAATGGCGGAATTTTGCCAAACTTTGGGGCAAGTCCTCAACCGTCCCGCTTGGTTGCCGGTGCCGGGTTTTGCGTTGGAATTACTGCTGGGGGAAGGCGCCCAACTGGTTTTAGAGGGGCAACAGGTTCTCCCCCAGACGGCGCTGAATCAGGGTTATTCCTTCCGTTATCCCCAACTGCGGGACAGTTTGCTTAAAAACACGGGTCGCTAAACGCCCGGATAGACCGCCAGTGCCGCTTCCATTCATCAGAGGAGCCAGATTGGCGGTCTTACACTATTTTGAGATTTCAACGGCGCCGCGGAATAGACAGATTATGATGAATGGAGAGCTGGGGACAACCGCGTCGCCTCTCCCCTCTAAAGTCTATGGATATTACCCTCCGTCTTCGGCGCCAGCGACCGGGCCAAGAGCCTTACTTTCAGAGTTATTCCCTGACTCTTTCTCCCCAAAACACCCTGCTGGACGCCCTCAACCAAATCAAATGGGAACAGGACGGCACAGTGGCCTACCGGAAAAACTGTCGTAACGCCATCTGCGGCAGTTGCGCCATGCGGGTTAACGACCGTCCCATTTTAGCTTGTCAGGAAAGTATCGGTCAGGCCTTCGCTTGGCTGGAGGGCAACGGGCAAACCCACCATCAGGAACTCACCCTTTCTCCCCTGGGAAACTTGCCAGTTCTCAAGGATTTAGTCGTGGATATGAACCCCTTTTGGGCCGACCTCGACGTCTTTGACCCCTATCTCCTGCGAACAGACACCCAAACCGCCAGCGCCGAAGAATTTCGCCAAAGCCCCCAGGAACGAGCTGGACTGGATCAGGTTTCTAACTGTATCCTCTGCGGTGCCTGCTATTCCGACTGCGACGCCAAGATGAAAAATAGCGGTTTTGTCGGCCCCCACGCTCTGGCCAAAGTTAACCGCTACCTCCTCGATTCCCGAGATCAAGCCGGCCAGCGCCGCCTGGAGCGACAAAATCAGGGCACCCAGGGTCTTTGGGGCTGTAATAATTGCAAAATGTGTAAACTCTCCTGTCCCAAGGGGGTGGCGCCCCTGAATCAGATTGAAGAAATGAAAATTCGTCTCTTTGATCTCCTCGATCCCCTGTAACCCATGCCCAAACAGCGTCTAGACCAGTTACTAGTGGAGCGCCAGTTGTGCGAGAGCCGGAATCTGGCCCAACGGTTAATCCGGGCCGGAGAAGTGCGGGTCAACCAACAGGTGATTGATAAGCCCGGCGCCGAAGTCAATACCGAAGCCCAGTTAACCTTGGCTCAAAAACCGCCCTTTGTTTCCCGCGGCGGCGAAAAACTGCAACGGGCCTTAGACGTCTTTCCCATTACCGTGGCGGGACGGGTTTGTCTGGACGGGGGAATCTCCACCGGCGGCTTTACGGATTGTCTGCTTCAGGCTGGCGCCGCCCAGGTTTACGGGGTGGATGTGGGCTACGGGCAGGTTGCCTGGAGCCTGCGGCAAGATAGTCGAGTCGTTCTCAAAGAACGGGTAAACTTTCGCCATCTGACCCCCGAGTCCCTCTACGGCGCCGAAACGCCCGCGGATTTAGGGGTGATGGATCTGTCTTTTATTTCTTTGACTCAGGTATTAGTACCTCTCTGGCATGTACTGGTTAGCCCCAGAGAAGTCGTCTTGCTGATCAAACCCCAGTTTGAAGTGGGGCGGGCTAAGGTGGGTAAAAACGGCGTGGTTCGCAACGGCGAAGACCAAGCCCAGGCCATTGACGGCGTCTGCCAAGGCGCTCAGACCTTGGGCTGGGGTTATGGCGGCCTAACCCCGTCTCCCCTTAAGGGGCCCGCGGGTAATGTGGAATATTTACTCTGGCTCCGGGAGGAGATAGACTCCGTTTACCCGGATTTAGCGGCGCTGGCGGCGCTAACGACCCAGACTCTTCAGGTCATGGCTTAATTCTGAGAGGATGTTTAATCCCTGTCGATCCGCATTCTATACTTTGACAAACTCCGTGGAACAATCCCCTAACGTTGGGGGACTGTAATCCAGTCCCCCCCAGAATGGGAGTCAGAACTGACTTTTCAAACACTCTCTTACCTAAAATTCTCTAAAATAACATTTTTTTATGAACTTAAATGATGGAATTTCAGACGTTGTTTTCATTTTTTTTGAATTTATTTATCTGTCTTTACTCGTTCTCTATTTATTTACCAACCTTAAATTTTTACCCTGGATAGCCTACGGCGTTGCGGGGGTTAAGTTCTCGCTATCGGCGCTGTACTCTTTTGATATGATCAATTATCAAAAGATTTATGCTGATGTCAATGAAATCAGTTTAGAACCTTTCCAAAACATCGAAGGGGGATACGCCAGTTTAATTTATATATTTAAAAGCCTAAATTTACCCCTAGGGGTGCTTCATGGCTTGGAGATTGTCTGCTTTTTATTGGCTTCTCGTTTCTTATTTAGGGCATTTTTGCCAGAAGATAAGGCAACCGTACTGGCACTTACCCTCGGTTTTTTCTCCACGGCGGGAGAGCTAGGCACTTACCTACTTAGACAACTCCTCTCCACCTCCCTTGTATTTGTCGGCTTAGGCTTTATCTTCCGAGGAAGAAACCTACTGGCTTTTCTCTTCTATGGTCTATCCTTTCTATTTCATTCCAGTTCATTTATCTTTATTCCCTTATTCTTAGCCTGTCTCTTCCCCAATAAGCTAGTAAAAGCTTTAATTTTTGTCGGGGGATATTTAGCCTTATTTCTGGTGGTGAGCAATGTTGAGATTAGCTCTTCGGCGCTCATTCTCTTGACTGGCGAAGAATCTCTCTATGTCTCCAAGCAAAAAGACTATATTCAAACCCTGGGCAAGGAGGGATGGCGGGAATTCAGGGCTGGATTATTTAGTATTTTACTGTTCCTATATTTTATTTTTCTTAATGTTCGTTTTCAGGGGCTACTCTGGCAGAGTTCTAATTGGATCTATTACACGTTCTCCGTTGCGCTAACAGTCTTTTACTTAGCCCTAGAACAACTTAAACTATTTTGGTTATCTTCTCGTTTCAATTTTATTTCCGATATTTTGATTCTAACATCTTGCATTTTGATGACGTTAGAGGTCATTGCTCCTCGGGATCAGCGCCCCTTCTTAATGGCTATTTTAATGGCATGTTTTTCTATTTCCTTGCTGAATATCACGGTAGGCTACGATAACAATATTTTATTTCGGCTTCCCCTATCTTAAATCAATCATCGAGACCGACCTAAAGGAAATCTTCGCCAAATTTGACCAGTATTTTGACCGTCTAGAGCAACGTCTAGACTGGATGCAAGCAGACTTCAACACTTCAGGCACGTTTTTAACGCATAAATTTTTTTTAGGCTTCTGCCAACCCGCTGAATGCGGGACTAGGGTTGCGCACCATAAAAAAACGCTCCCAGTCTAGGAGCGTTTGAACTTTAAAACCGAGCTAGACCTACAGGGCGTTAGCACCGGCGACCACTTCCAGCAGTTCCTGAGTAATGGCGGCTTGGCGGGCTTTGTTGTAGGACAGGGTCAGGGAGCCAATCAGTTGCCCGGCGTTGTCGCTGGCGTTGCTCATGGCGGTCATCCGGGCGGCCAGTTCGCTGGCGGCGGATTCCTGAAGCGCCCGCAGAAGTTGGTTGGTGTTGTAAAGGGGCAGAAGGGCGCCGAGGATTTGGGCGGGGTCCTGCTCGAAAATCATATCCTGGGGGAAGGACGTTACTTCTGAAGACACTTTTTCCCGCTCCACTTGGAACTTACCGCCCCGGGTGAGGACACGGAAAATTTCATCGTCCTGCACCGCCAGCCCCTGGGTCGTCAAGGGGAAGAGGGTCTGCACCACGGGTTGGGAGCTGATCAAAGAGACAAAACGGGTATAAATTAATTCCACCCGATCCACTGCTTCCGAAATAAAGAGAGACACCAAGGTATCGGCAATCTCCGCGGCTTCGTCCGCCGTGGGGATTTGGTTCAAACTGGCGTAGGAGGCGGCCACCGTAGCGTTCCGGCGCTCGAAGTACTGGGTGGCTTTGCGACCCACGAGGACGAACTGGACGTTAATCCCCTGGGCGGTTAATTCTTTGGAGCGTTGCTCCGCCCGGCGGATGACATTGGCGTTATAGCCGCCGCAGAGACCCCGGTCGCCGGAAACCACCAGCAAGGCCACGGTTTTGGGTTCCCGTTGTTCAAATAGAGGCAAGTTGGCGTCGGCAAACGCGAGGCGGGATTGGAGATTATAGAGCACCTGGGCGAGGGCATCGGCGAAGGGGCGGGTGGCGATGACCTGCTCCTGGGCCCGGCGCACCTTCGCCGCGGCCACCAAGCGCATGGCTTCGGTGATTTTTTTGGTATTTTTAACGGACTGAATCCGGTCTCGAATGGCTTTGAGGTTAGGCATCGGCGTTTACCCTAGGGATTTTGAATATGAATTTAATACTCGAAAGGCCGCTCCCTGAACCCGTCGCCCCCTGAGCGTAGCCGAAGGGGGCGGGTCTAGAAAGCGCCGCTAGCCTAAGCGCCGAAGGCCTGGGTAAACTCTTTGATGCCGTCCTTGAGGAGGGTTTCCGCTTCTTCGCTGAGCGCCTTTTGAGTGGAGAGAATTTCCACATACTTGGGCTTGTTGGTTTTCAGGTATTCCCGCAGGCCGGCGGCGAAGTCCACCACTTTTTCCACGGGGATTTTATCGATATAACCGTTCAAACCAGCGTAGGAAATGGCCACCTGTTCCCAGACGGAGAGAGGGGAGTTTTGGGGTTGTTTCAGCAGTTGACGCAGGCGCTGGCCCCGACCCAGTTGGGCTTGGGTGGTTGCGTCTAAATCCGAGGCGAATTGGGAGAAGGCTTCCAGCTCGGCGAACTGGGCCAGTTCCAGCTTCAATTTCCCGGCCACCTTCTTCATGGCTTTGGTCTGGGCCGCAGACCCCACCCGGCTCACGGAAATCCCGGCGTTAATGGCGGGGCGGAAACCGGCGTTGAAGAGGTCGGTGGTCAAGAAGATCTGACCGTCGGTGATGGAGATCACGTTGGTGGGAATGTAGGCGGAGACGTCCCCGGCTTGGGTTTCAATCACCGGTAGCGCTGTCATGCTCCCGCCGCCCAGGGCGTCGCTGAGTTTAGCGGCCCGCTCCAACAAGCGGGAGTGGATGTAGAAGACGTCGCCGGGATAGGCTTCCCGTCCGGGGGGGCGCCGGAGCAGGAGAGACATCTGGCGGTAGGCTTGGGCTTGCTTGGAAAGATCGTCGTAGATCACCAGGGTGCTCTTGCCCTTGTACATGAAATATTCCGCCAAGGTGGCGCCGGTGTAGGGGGCCAAATATTGGAGGGTGGCGGGGTCGTTGGCGTTGGCGGCCACGACGATGGTGTAGTCCATCGCTCCTTTTTCCGTCAGGGTGTCGATCACCTGAGCCACGGTGGAGGCTTTCTGACCGATGGCCACATAGACGCAGATCACATCTTCGGATTTCTGGTTAATAATCGTGTCGATGGCGATGGCGGTTTTGCCGGTTTTGCGGTCGCCAATAATTAATTCCCGCTGACCCCGGCCGATGGGAATCATGGCGTCGATGGCGGTAATCCCCGTTTGCATGGGTTCGCAGACGGATTTCCGGGCCACAATGCCCGGCGCCGGCGATTCGATTAAGCGGTTTTCCGAAGAGGCGATGGGGCCTTTGCCATCGATGGGCGCCGCCAGGGCATCCACCACCCGACCCACCATGGCATCGCCCACGGGAATCTGGGCGATGCGGCCGGTGGTTTTCACCGTGCTTCCTTCCTGAATGCCAAAGCCGTTCCCCATCAACACGGCGCCGACGTTGTCTTCTTCGAGGTTGAGGGCGATGCCAACGGTGCCGTCTTCAAACTCCAAAAGCTCCTGGGACATCACCTGTTCCAGTCCATAGATCCGAGCGGTGCCGTCCCCCACCTGGAGCACGGTGCCCACATTGGAGACCTGTACGCTCTGGTCGTAGGATTCAATCTGTTCCCGGATAATACTGCTGATTTCGTCGGGTCTGATGCTAACCATAGTTGTGAATTCCTGAGAAGGTCCGAAAAGGGTTAAAAAAAGGGAAAAGATTTAGAGAGCGCCGCCGAGGTTGAGGCCGATCCGCCGCAACTGTCCCCGCAGGCTCGAATCGAAGACCTGGGAGCCGACCTTGATCACCACGCCGCCGATAATGTCGGGGTCGATGGCGGTTTCCAGTTCCACCGCTTCGGCGCCGGTCAGTTGCTTGACCTTGGCCGCCACCGTCTCCCGTTGGGATTCCGTCAGTTTCAGCGCCGAGGTCACTTCCGCTAACACAGTATTCGTGGCCTGCCGCCAGAGGGTCAGGTATTGCTGGCAGATAGGAGCCAGGAACATGATCCGGCGCTTGTCCACCAGCAACAACATAAAGTTCACCAGGTAGCTGTTAGCGCCTTGTAAAACCCGCCGCAGGAGGGCTTTCTTGTTTTCATCCTTGACCACCGGGCTAGATAGAGCCTGATCCAGTTCAGGATTTTCCTCCAGCGCGTCCAGTAAGGATTTAAGGACATCGGCGAACTCCTGCCCCAGATGTTTTGTCTGAGCCAGGGACATCAGCGCCTGAGCGTAGGGATCGGCGATCTCGCTACTGTACATTGAGCCTTTCATCTAACGACCTCCAAGTTGAGCGATACTGCGTTCAATTAACCGATCCTGAACGTTATCGCTCAGGCATCCCCGGAGGTCGGTTTCGGCTTTTTCTAAGGCCAGGGCGGCGATGCGGCGTTTCAGTTCTCCGATGACCCGTTCCCGCTCGGCGCCGAGATCCTTGGCGGCGGATTCCCGCAGACGTTGGACATCGATCTTCGCCTGGGACAAAATTTCCGCCTTGGCGGTCTCTGCCCTTTGGACGGCGCCGCTACGGATGCGCTCCGCCTCGGCTTGGGCCTGGGCTAGCTTTTCTTGCTCCTGGGCGAGGGTTTGAACCGCCGTTTTCTGACGAGTTTCCGCCTCGGTTAACGCTTCCGCGATTTTCGAGCGGCGCTCTCCCAGGATTTTGCCTAGGGTTTTCGGCGCAAAGTAAATAACAATGCCTAGCAAAATGGCTAAGTTAAAGAGATTGGCTTCCCAAAAATCTAAATTGAGACCAAATCCCCCCTCCTCGGTCGCTAGGATTAACCAGGAATTCAACATAATGGTTTATCCACCCGCGTTAAACTAATTCGGGGCCTAATAATTTATTTAGAATCTGACGGCTGAGGGCGTCCACCTCTTGTTCCAAAGAACGGAGTGCCGATTGGCGTTCCGCCTCAATTTCCAGAGCGGCGGCTTCTTTTTGCCCCTGGGCTTCCCCCTGGGCGGCGGCGATTTCCTCCGCGGCTAACCGTCTCGCTTCCGTCTGGGCAGAGGCGATGACCTCCTGGGACTGGCGCCGAGCGTCGGTGATTTGTTGCTCGTATTCCGCCGTCAAGGCCTTCGCTTTTTCCAGGCGCTCCTTCGCGTCCGTATCTTGTTGGCGTAGATAGTCGGCCCGCTCGTCCAAAACCTTATTTAAAGGCTTGTAGAAAATGGCGTTGAGAACAAAAGCCAACACCAAAAACTGCAATGCCATGAGGGGCAAGGTGGCGTCAAAGTCAAACATTTTTAAACACTGTGATGGCGGATGTGGGCGGAAGATCCCCTAAGGGGAAGAAGACGCGAGTCCTCGCGTCCTCCAAAGCGCAAAAATCCAAACCTTAGGCGAAGGGATTAGCAAACAGCAACACCAGCGCAATCACCAGACCATAGATGGTCAAAGATTCCATGAAGGCGAGGGTCAGCAGGAGGGTACCCCGGATTTTGCCTTCCGCTTCGGGTTGACGAGCGATCCCGGCGACGGCTTGGCCAGAAGCGTTCCCTTGACCGATCCCAGGCCCGATAGCGCCTAAACCAACGGCGATGGCGGCGGCGAGAACAGAAGCGGCGGCAACAGTAGGATTCATGATGATTTTTTCCTTGGGTTAAACAGAAAAGATGGGTTTAGAAAATAGAAGTATAGGGAGAACAGGGGGAAAAGTTTTAATGCTCTTCGTGTTCTTCCGACTCGATGGCTTCATGGATATAGGCGCCAGCTAAGGTGGCGAACACCAGAGCTTGAATGGCGCTGGTGAATAAGCCCAGGGCCATCAGCGGCAGAGGCACAAACAGAGGCACCAAAAGCACCAGCACCGCCACCACCAACTCGTCCGCCAAAATGTTACCAAAGAGACGGAAACTTAGGGAGAGAGGCTTGGTAAAATCTTCGAGGATTTTAATGGGCAGAAGAACGGGAATGGGTTGCACATAATTGGCGAAATACCCCAACCCTTTCTTGCTCAAACCCGCGTAGAAGTAAGCCAAGGAGGTGAGGAGAGCCAAAGCCACCGTGGTGTTGATATCATTGGTGGGAGCGGCTAGTTCAGCCCCCGCCGGGATCTCAATCAACTTCCAAGGCAACAGAGCGCCGGACCAGTTGGACACAAAAATAAAGAGAAATAAAGTGCCAATGAACGGGAGCCAGGGGCGATATTCCTTTTCTCCCAACTGGTTCCGGGCCAACTCCCGGAGAAACTCCAGCACGTATTCCATTAGGTTTTGAATCCCGCTCGGAATGCGCTGGGGGTTGCGGGTGGCTAAGAGAGAGGCAATCACCAACACCCCGATGACGAACCAGGAGGTGGCGAAGGTTTGCCCGTGGAGCTTGAGGTTGCCAATTTCCCAATACCACTGACGACCCACTTCCAGGGACGCTAGTGAATACAATTTTACGACGCTCAAACCAGCTAACATTGTCATTTGGTGAGATTAACTCGGGGATCGTCCATTATTCTTCCGTTGGCAAGGCGCCGAAGAAGAACAATAAAGACGGCTGGATAGGGACTCATGCTTTCCAGTTAAGACTGACCGTAGAACCTGTCAGCCGGGTGGAAGTCTGAGGAAATGGCCAAGGGCGTTAATCCGGCGCCGACCTTAACTCCGGGGAGTCAAAAGTGCGGCTTGGGCGGCCCGAAGCGTTGACTCAAGGGCGTTTGCTCCCGCCCAAAGGGGGGATCAGCCTAAGCCAGAAGTCATCATATCACGGGCTTGTAACAGAAAATTTATTTTCTCAACGTCATGAATTGCGGGAGCGCCGGAC
>JBKCES010000329.1:0-5328 GCA_046304295.1 Cyanobacteriota bacterium
TTCGGGGATTTAAAATTTTACAACTCACTTGTGACTGCTATATAGCATTTTCAAACGAGACGTAAACGCTACCTACTCCAAAACCCGGATGGGTAAAGGGCTAGCAGGGACTTTGTCCATGACTCACGTGTAAATGCTATATAGCGGTATTCTCCCGAGTGAGAACACAGAATTCCTTACTGAGTAAGGGTTTCAGCCATCTTATTTGTCCCTCGCCAGCGCAGACACCGCTATATAGCATTTTCAAACGAGACGTAAACGCCACCTACTCCAAAACCGGGACGGGTAAAGGGCTAGCAGGGACTGTCTCCATGACTCACTTGTAAATGCTATAGTAGAGGACAATTTACAATCTAAATGTAAATGATCTATACAGCAAAAAAGAGGTTAACGTAAACAAATATCTAATCCTTCAGAATTTTGAGCGCCTTTAAGCCCTCGATATATATAGGATACTCGCTGTTGAGCGACACCATGACTGGCGGTAAAACCGGAATAATCGCCAACGGCTGAGGTCATCGTCACAATCCTTATAATCTCATCTTCTGACACTGCCCAATTATTTAATTTATTGTATAGAGAAAACAGATAACCCGAAATACAATCAGCGGCTAATTCTTCCCCAATCGCCGGGCCAATATAATTCATTAAGTTTAAGAGATGATGACCCCATTCATGGGACAGAAGAATATAAAAAGCATTGTCCCCGTAAGAATTCAGGTAGCCAGTGAGTTCATTTGTGTTTAAATAAATGGTTAGATTTTTGGGGCAATAGGCAATCGAAGTCACTAATCCGCAAGGAGTATTCACACTGCCATCATAAGGCTCAACAATACTTTCCTGTATCCCTAAATTTTCCTCTATTGCCGTTACAAATTTAAAGTAGTCTTTGATGTTTTCAGGTTCAAAGACAACGTCTGAAGATACTGTTTGAGGGAAAATCCATGCAAGGCTGACACAAACAAGAAGACCTAAACACTTGAAAGAAAAAGTCATGGAATCCTGAGTTTAGTCTTTTATAGTCTTTATAGACTAAACTTGTCCCTCAGTATAGCAAATCCGTCTAGTTTTTTTCAGACTTTTGCCTGCTAGCGCCGGAGAACGGGACAGGCACCAGACCTCTTGTTCTGGTTTTGGGGTGGCTCCGTTGGATGGGTTCTGCTGACATCGAGGCTACGACCCTTTTTCAGCGCAAATGGGGTTTAATTAAGATCCCGACTTGCTCCTTTAGGTTTTGTCCTATGGCTAAACTGATTCGCCGTCGCTCCCTAGGACTCCGACCGGTGTACGACCTCGGTCTAGTGGAGAATCATAATTTTCTGCTGGCTAACGGCACCGTAGCGGCCAATTGTTTTAATAAATCCCACTCTACCGCCTACGCCTACGTTACCTACCAGACGGCCTACCTGAAAGCCAACTATCCGGTGGAATATATGGCGGCGCTGTTGACCGCCAGTAGCGATAGCCAAGAGAAGGTGGAAAGATACAGAGAAAATTGCGCCAAGTTAGGTATTGACGTGGCGCCGCCGGATATTAACCGCTCTCAGAAACACTTTACGCCCCTAGGACAAAGCATTTTATTTGGTCTCTCGGCGGTGCGGAATTTAGGGGAGGGGGCTATCGACTTGATTTTGAGAGCGAGAACCGATGCGGGCGGAGCGTTTGAATCTCTAGCCCATTTTTGTCTAAATGTGGATTTGCGGGTGGTGAACCGTCGGGCGTTGGAGACTTTAATCTACTGCGGCGCTTTTGACCGGCTCCAGAGCAACCGCAATCAACTGATCCAGGATTTGGATTTAATTATCGCTTGGGCTCAGAAAAAAGCGAAGGATAAAGAAACAGGGCAGATGACTATTTTTGAAATGGTGAGTCAGGCCGCGGCGCCGGAGACGGAAAGCGGCGGGGAGAAATTTGCGGAAGCGCCGTCTGCGCCCGCGGTGGCGGATTTTTCGCTTCAGGAAAAACTACAATTAGAAAAAGAACACTTAGGCTTCTACGTATCTGAACACCCCCTCAAATCTTTGCAAAAATCCGCCCGTTTGCTCTCTCCCATTAGTCTGATGGATTTGGAAAATTATAAAGTCCGCCAAAAAGTGAGCGCTGTGGTGATCCTAGTGGCGGTGAAGAAAATTATCACCAAAAAAGGCGACCCCATGGCCTTTATTACCCTGGAAGATGCGTCGGGTCAGGCGGAGGGGGTCGTTTTCCCGGATAACTTCCAGCGCCTAGGGGAGCAGTTATTAGAAGGCTCGCAACAAATGATCTGGGGCAAGGTGGATAAGCGGGACGACCGGGTTCAGCTCATTGTCGAAGATTTAGAACCCGTGGAGACGGTGCGGATGGTGATGGTTAATCTCACGCCCCAGCAGGCGCTCAATCCCAGTTTTCAGACCCAGTTAAAATCGATTCTCCAGCGCCAGGGCGCCGATAATGGCAAGGCAAAAATGCCCGTGGTGGCCATTGTCAACGACGGCCCGGAGCGCCACTTTATCCGCTTTGGCGAAAATTATTGGGTCAATAATCCCGAGTCGGCACTGGCTTCTTTGCAGGAGGCGGGTTTCACCGCCTACAGTCAACCCCTAGCGGCTTCCTAGGGAGGCGGTGACGATGGCCTCGGCCTCACTAAAGATGCGCTGGAGATGGGCCTCATCCTTGAAGCTCTCGCCGTAGATTTTATAGACATTTTCCGTGCCGGAGGGACGGGCCGCGAACCAACCGGAATCGGTGGTAACCTTCAAGCCACCGATGGGCGCCTGGTTCCCCGGCGCCTGGGTTAGTTTAGCGGTGATGGGGTCTCCCGCCAGGGTGGTGGCTTCCACGTCGCTGGGGGAGAGTTTCCCTAACCGGGCTTTTTGCTCCGGCGTGGCCGGCGCGTCCACCCGTTGATAGACCGGATTGCCGAGGCGGTCTGTGAGATCCTGGTAATGGAGTCCGGGGTCTTTGCCGGTGACGGCGGTGATTTCCGCCGCCAGCAAATCCATAATGATCCCGTCCTTGTCCGTCGTCCAAACAGCGCCGTTTTTCTTGAGGAAGGAGGCCCCGGCGCTTTCTTCGCCGCCAAAGCCAAAGGAGCCGTCCAGAAGACCGTTGACAAACCACTTAAAGCCCACAGGGACTTCATAGACCTTGCGCCCGATTTCCTTAGCCACCCGGTCGATCATGCTACTACTTACCAGGGTCTTACCCACGGCGCTCAGACCCGACCACTGTTGGCGATGGGTAAAGAGATACCAAATCGCCACCGAAAGGAAATGGTTGGGATTCATCAACCCCCGACTGGGGGTGACAATGCCGTGACGGTCGGAGTCGGTGTCGTTGCCAAAGGCGATGTCGTAGTCGTCCTTCAGTTTGATTAAACCGGCCATGGCGTAGGGGGAAGAGCAGTCCATACGAATTTTGCCGTCCCAGTCCAGGCTCATAAAGGCGAAGGTAGGGTCCACCGTCGGGTTAATCACCGTCAAATTCAGCCCGTATTTTTCAGCAATCGGTGCCCAGTAGCCCACATTGGAACTTCCCAGGGGATCGACGCCGAGATGAATGCCGCTGGAGCGGATAATCTCTAAATCGATGATTTTCTCTAAATCGTTGACGTAGGGGGTCACAAAATCAAACGCCTGGGTGGTCGGCGCCGTTAGGGCCCGTTCATAGGGCAGGCGCTTAACCGCTAAATTATTGCCTTTGAGTAATTCGTTGGCTCGGCTTTGAATCCATTTGGTAATTTCCGGCTCCGCAGGGCCGCCAGTGGGAGGATTGTATTTAAAGCCCCCGTCCGCCGGGGGGTTGTGGGAAGGGGTAATAATAATGCCATCCGCCAGTCCCTGGGTTTTGCCCTGGTTAAAGCTCAAAATGGCGTGGGACACCGCCGGGGTGGGAGTGTATTTCCGGTTATCTTCCACCGTGGTTAAACAGACAGTAACGCCGTTGGCCGCCAGAACTTCCAGCGCCGTTTTTTGGGCCGGCTCCGACAGGGCGTGGCTATCCATCCCCAAAAAGAGGGGGCCGTTAATGCCTTGAGCGGTGCGGTAATCCGCCACGGCTTGGGACACTGCCAGGATATGGGCTTCGTTAAAGGTGTTATTTAAGGAAGACCCCCGGTGGCCGGAGGTGCCAAAACTAATCAGTTCTAAAGGATTTTCTGGGTCTGGGCGCCCGTCGTAGTAGGCCCGGAGCAGTTGGTCAACGTCAATCAGACTTTCCTTGGGAGCGAGCTGACCGGCGAGGGGATGGAGTTTGCTGGACATGGCTTTTGATTACCTGATTACCTGGTGGGCCGTCGCCTCCAAATCTAACCAAAAAGGAGACCGGGGCCAAGTTAGGGGGAATACCCAGGCAAGGGTCTATAGTCCGGCAGTCGCGGCCTTAATGCCCAGCCCTGGGAGGCGAGCAGGGTTTTTAACTGGTCGAGAGAACGGTGGCCGTAGTCGGGGTTCACTTCGTCCTTGGGGACAATGCCCCCTAAATCCTCAGCGCCGGCCCGGAGGCAATCTAAAAGTAAGGTGTCGTCGGGGATCAGGTTGGGCGGGATCTGAATTCGGGTTTCCGGGGGTAAAATGTCCCTGGCTTCGGCAATTAAGCCCGGCAGTTCCTCTAGGTTAAAGGGTGCTCCCTCCCAACTTTGCCGACTCCCTGGGCTATGGGGCTGGAGAATGATCTCTTGAATGTGCCCGTAGCGGCGCTGAATCCGGGCGATGGCCTTTAGTCCCTCCCGGCGCTCCGCTTGGGTTTCGCCAATTCCTAATAAAAGTCCAGTGGTAAAGGGAATGCCCAACTCCCCCGCCTGGACGAGTTGCGCTAACCGTAGTTGAGGATCTTTACTGGGTGCCTGGGCATGAACCGCTAAATCGGCGCTGATTTGCTCCAGCATTAACCCCAGGGAAACATTCACCGCTTTCAGCGCCGCCATTTCTTCGTAACTGAGGGGACCGCAGTTGGTGTGGGGATAAAAGCCTAAATCCAGAGCCAGTTGTCCTAAATCAAGCAGTAACCGCATCCAAGCCCGGCGCTGGGAGGAGTGGGGATGGACTTCGCCGCTCAGGATCAGGATCTCGGTTACGCCTTGACCCCGGAGGGAAAGGAGAATTGCCTCCGCTTTCGCTAGGGTCAACCATTGGTCTTGGCCGGGATCGACCCGAAAGTTACAGTAGCGGCACTGGTTAAAGCATTCGTAGGTTGGCACCAGGGTATAGGCGGGGCTGTAGGTCACCGGCCGGGCGCTAGAGGCGTTTTTTGCCGAGGGGGTTAACATTAAGTTCAGAGTTTGTGTCAGTCATGGCGCCAACTTTCCAAAAACTAGTCGCAGTAAGAGCTTGAGCCACTTGTATCCAACAA
>JBKCES010000330.1:0-2765 GCA_046304295.1 Cyanobacteriota bacterium
TTCGGGGATTTAAAATTTTACAACTCACTTGTGACTGCTATATAGCATTTTCAAACGAGACGTAAACGCTACCTACTCCAAAACCCGGATGGGTAAAGGGCTAGCAGGGACTTTGTCCATGACTCACGTGTAAATGCTATAGATGTAATCCGAGAATTGCGTTGCAACGAAAAACACTAGGGCGCATAAACCACAAGGTATTCTCCAACTTGCCACTGCTTATTTGAGCTATGAACCCAGCGCCGGCAAAAAACAAAGCGCCGAAAGGAAAGATCCCCCCGGCGCCGAGTAATTTTAAAGGTCGTTGAGCTTGCGGCGGAGGTCGTCCAGTTCTGCGTCAATCACGCTGTCCTGAACCTTGGGCGCATCCGCGGGGCTAGCTTGCAGTTGGGGAACCTCCGGCGCCGGGGGTAAAGTCCCGCCGCTCATCTGGGCCTTGAGCAGAGCCAACTCGTCCTCAACGCCGGAACTGGACTCCAGTTGAGCGAACTGCTGGTCGATGCCAAAGCCGCCCAACTCTCCCACGGCTTGGGAAGTGGCTTCCATTTCTAGAACCTTGTTTTCCATCCGCTCAAAAGCGCCCATGGCGCCGCTGGTGTCGATGCCGCCCAGGGTTTTTTGCAGTTCTTCGTTAGCTTTGGCGGCTTTAGCCCGAGCCTGGAGCATATTTTTCTTGGTCTTGGCCTCGGAGATTTTTCCTTCCAGCGCCACCAAATTACGACGCAGATTATCTACCGTGCCTTTTTGTTGCTCTAGTTGGGTCTGGTAAACCGTGGCGCTTTCGCTAAAGGATTTTTTGCGGGTCAGTGCCTCCCGCGCCAAATTTTCATCTCCCTTGCTCAGCGCCAACTTGGCCCGCTCTTCCCATTTCTTGGCTTCGGCGGTGTCCTGGGCGAGGCGCTGTTCCGTGCGTTTCTGCTCGGCGATGGTGCGGGCCACAGCTTGGCGCAGTTGCACCAAATCTTCCTGCATATCGATGACGGCCTGTTCGAGCACCTTCTCCGGGTCTTCGGCTTTACTGACCAAATCGTTGAGGTTAGCCCGGACAACTCGGCCAATGCGATCAAAAAGTCCCATAATTTTGTCTATCCTCTTGGGGTATCTGGGGGTAAGGGGGCGGGCGCCCGATGGTCAACGAATCGGGTCTTTAAACCAGTATAAGACGGGACTTTGCCGCTGAAGCCTAGAAGAGGTTTGGATAATCCCTAGCCCTCTGTGTGAATCCCCCTAAATCCCCCTTTGCAAGGGGGACTTTGAGAAGTTTTCCCCCCTTTCCAAGGGGGGCTAGGGGGGATCAAACCGGGGCGGCTCGACCCTTGTTTAAAGTGAGCAGTTTTTCAGAAATTCCCCATGAGCCAAACGCCGCTGTAGGTCACCCCGGCGTCATCCGGCTGAACGATCAAAAAATGGACACCCTTAGCCATTTCCCGGCGCCGTTGGAACTGAGCGCCGCTGGCGGCCATCTCTAAATCGCTAAAGGTGGCCAAAATCCAGCGTTGCGCCTGGATGTCTGTCAGGATTACGCCCCCCTGACCCTGGGCTAAATCGGCGCTTTGATAGCCCATCTGGCGGGGTTGAATCTCCGCTAACCACTGCGCTAAGGCCAGAGCGCGGCGCCCGCCGTCAATGATCACGCCGGGTAAAGGCAAATCCGAAGCTAGACCGAGGCTCAAAGGATGGAGCGCCGGAGGCAGGCTTAAAAAAGGAATGGGGCGCCCCTCAAAACAGTCAAAAAAATCCCCGGCGCTGAGGGAGGCAAAACGCCAACGCTCGCCCCAGAGGCGCTCCGGCAGGGGTTGAGGCGGGGAGGGACTGGGACTGGTCATTACTTTGAGGAAACCTAGCGTTGGATACTAACAATCCATGTGCCCGCGTAGAGACGGACGGGAATATCTCCGGACGCCATGACGTCGCAGACCAGATAATAGGTGCCGAAATTCGGGTTCGTCACATTGGAAAGCACAATATCCACCTTGGTATTGGGGGGAATGTCCTGGGCGAGGCTAATTTCTAGGAAACGGCTTTCCTTATCCCAGACGGCGTCCGCTACGGGAATTTCCCCATTTTTGGTGCGGATACGAATGGACTTAGGGTCGAATTCACCGTCAAAGTTAGCGGGGTAGGAGATATAAAACTTGCGGGCGCCCTGGCTGAGTTTTTTGGCCGGGACGTAGAGCTGATAGCGGTCCCACTGACCGGGGCGGCCGCCATATTGCAGATAGTAGTCGAGGATATCCTTCCGCTCCACGCCGCTAAAGATGGTGAAACCGGAGTTGCCCTGGGCGTAGGTCAGAACGGGCCAAGCGCCGATAAACGAACCGCTCAGCGCCAGTATGGCTAAAAATTTGGGGGAGAGCAAGCGCGTCAACATAACAATTCCTCCTCTGGATCTCAAGGGAATAAGAGCGTGGATAAACCGACAAAATATAGGCCGACAGGGCGCTTAGCGCCTGTTTACATAGGTTAACACAGCGTCTCAACCTCCCTGTCCCGGCGCTTTCCACCTCTAAAATTGTCTGGGGATCGGGGAAAAAGCAAAAAAAAGGACTCAAAATCTGGGGATCGGTCTAAGATCCAGGCACAGTCTCCCAGGAAACCTGTATTTCGCTCTTTTATGACCACAACCCTGCCCAGTCCCCAACTTCAAGCGCCCCCAGCGCCGACCCGTCCCCTCCGTCTGGGGGTGCCCAGAGAAACCTATCCCCAAGAGCGCCGGGTGGCGGCGACTCCCGACACCGCCCAAAAATTGCAAAAACTGGGCTTTG
>JBKCES010000331.1:0-7237 GCA_046304295.1 Cyanobacteriota bacterium
GTCCCCCGGTTTACTAACGCTGACAAAGAGGGAATTATTTTCCCCCACGGGCCCCTGGGGGTCGTAGAGAAATTGCAAATGGGGCGGACAATCGGGAGAAATGGCGGCATCCGTTACCCCCAGATATAAAACAAAAGCGCCGGAAGGGGAAGCCAATTGGGAAACCCGTTGTTGATAGGCGAAGGGAACGGTATCCAGTAATTTCACCAAATCCTGCACGGTGACGTTGGCCACAATCTGGTCGGCGCTTTCCTGGGTGACTACCCCAGTTTTGAGATCCCGGACGGTTAACCCTACCGCCCGGCCCCCCCGGCTGTGGATTTTTTCCACCCGGCGCCGGGTGAGAATGCGGCCGTTAAATTTTTCCAGCCCCGCCGCTAGGCTATCGCTCAAAACTTGCATACTGCCCTGAAGATGAAATAACCCCTTGGGCGCCTGGGAAACGCTCAGCGCCGTGGCGCCGTAGAGCAGGGCGGTTTCGTCGGCGCCGACCTGGGAGTAGAGTTTCAGTTGCAGGTCTAAAAAGGTTTTCAAACGGCGCTGGCTTCCTAAACCCAGTAAACGGAGGGCGTCCCCCACGGTTAAGAGGCTAAAGGGCGCCGTAATCCAAGTGTCGGGGGCAAAGGCCTGAAGCAACTGTCCCAGATCCCAGGGGGAACGGGGGGGCACCACCGGATCTCGGCCCTGAAAGCGCCAACTAGCGTCAAACAAAGTCTGGAGCAACCGCCAAAAAGGTTCGCTTCCGGGAAAGTGGTGCTCTCGTTCGGCCCGCCAACGCTCCGGGTCTCGCCAGAGGTTAATGGGTTCGCTTTCGCCGGGCAAAAAGACGGCGCAGGCCGGGTCGCAATCCGTCGCAGGGGGAACGGGTAATCCTAGGCGCTGAAACACCCGCCAGTGAATCCCTCCCGGCTCCAGCCCCGCCACCTGAGTAGCGCCGACATCGAAGATAAAGGGCCCCCGCCGAAAAGTGGAGGCGCAACCCCCCAAAACTTGAGCCTGTTCGTAAAGCGTTACCGCATAACCCGCTTCTGCCAGTAGAGCGCCGCAGGTCAGCCCGCCAATCCCGCCGCCAATGACTATAATTTTACCCATGCCAACCCAGAACACCTGTTTAAATCTTGAGAACTTTGTTAAGAATTGTAACGAAGGATGCTTGAGCCTGTCGAACTGCCCAGTCCCGCGTTGAAAGGGGGATGTTCCTCCACATCGAAGAGCAGTTATTGGCCTACCAGTTTACCGATCCGGGGGATCAGGTCTTGCCTTGGGAAAACCCCGCACCACCCGCTTTATCAATATCCACACCGTCTGCGACGACGTCCATTCTTAAAGAAATCCCTAAGATGGCTTAAGCTAAGGGAATCAATCCTTGTTTGCTATGATCGCCCCCCTGATTCTTCTCTGGCACCGCCGGGATCTGCGGCTAACGGATCATCTGGCCTTGGCTCAGGCGCTAGCGAAAAGTTCCCATCTGGTCGGGCTTTTCTGTCTCGATCCCCAGATTCTCACAGCGCCGGATATTGCCCCCAGTCGAGTGGATTATCTGCTGGGGTGTTTGCAGGATCTAGAAAACCAATACCGTCAGTTGGGCAGTCAACTTCTGCTCCTTCAGGGCAATCCTATAGAAGAAATTCCCCAGACGGCCGAGATCCTCGGTGCCGCCTTGGTGGTTTGGACTCTGGACGCAGAACCCTATGCCCAAAAACGGGATCAGGCGGTAGCCACGGCCCTGCGGGAGCGCCGAATTAGGGTTGAAACTCACTGGGATCAAATGCTTCATTCCCCCGGCGAAATTCTGACCCAATCGGGGCAAGCCTACACGGTCTACGGAGCCTTTTGGAAAAACTGGAGTCAAAAACCCAAGGCCCCGCCCTACGCTCCGCCCCGGGGGTTAAGGGGTTTAGAGGCGGAGGAATTAGCGCGGGTTAAAACCTTGCCCCTGCCGAGCCTGCAAGCGTTAGGCTTCGCCCACAACCAAACCCTCCCCCTAGCGCCGGGTACAGAAGCGGCCCAAACCCGTTTCACCTGGTTTCTCGAAAACGCCCTGGGGGATTACCAAATTAACCGCAACTTTCCGGCGCTGGACGGCACGTCCCAACTGAGCGCCGCCCTCAAGTTTGGAGTTTTAGGGATTCGGACGCTCTGGCAAGGGAGTTTAGAAAAACTGGCCCAAAGCCGGAGCGAGGAGGAGCGGGCCAGTATTCAAACCTGGCAACAGGAATTGGCCTGGCGGGAATTTTATCAACACTGTCTCTACTTTTTCCCGGCCCTCGCTCAGGGGCCCTATCGAGCGCCGTTTCAGGATTTTCCCTGGGACGACAACGAAGACGGGTTCCAGGCCTGGCGGGAGGGGCAAACCGGCTATCCCATCGTGGACGCGGCGCTGAGGCAGTTAAAGGAAACTGGCTGGATGCACAACCGGTGCCGGATGATTGTGGCCAGCTTTTTAACCAAGGATTTGATCCTCAACTGGCAACAGGGGGAGCTTCACTTTATGCAAACCCTCTACGACGGCGATTTAGCCGCCAACAACGGCGGCTGGCAGTGGAGCGCCTCCAGCGGCATGGATCCCAAACCCCTGCGGATTTTTAACCCCTATACCCAAGCCCAAAAATTCGACCCGGAAGGGGATTATATCCGGCGCTGGCTCCCGGAGTTGGCCAGTTTTGAAACGGGGGATTTGCTCCGGGGAACCTTAACCACCTTGGAACGCCGCTCCGTCGGTTATCCCGACCCCATTGTCGATCACGGGTGCCGGCAACAGGAGTTTAAACGGCGCTACGCCCAGAGCAAAGGCGCGGGGTAGTGAATCCCTCCACTTGCTTAAAGTTGCCTCGATTTTGCCTGTTCATTCTCCCCTAGTCTCGGCCAAAATGGAGTCTCTTACCCCTCTCTTTTGGATTGCCCTCGGCGCCGGTCCCGGCGCTCTGGGTCGCGTCTATGTGGGTCAATTTTGCGCTCGGCGCTGGGGCGCCCGATTTCCCTGGGGCACTTTTACGGTTAATCTCTCCGGCTCCTTTGGCATCGGCGCTGCGGCCGCCTGGTTTGCCCAAACCCCTTGGGCAATGCCCGACCTGCAACTGTTCATCATGGCGGGATTTTTCGGCGCCTACACCACCTTTTCCACCTACGCTCTGGAATTGGCGGGACTGCTCAAACAAAAGGCTTACGCCCAGGCGGCGCTCTACGGCTTGGGAAGCATTCTCCTCGGCGGCGCCGGTTTAAAGCTGGGGCGTTGGTGCGTCGCCCTGGGTCTGGGACTCTAGGAAATCGAGAACCACCCCGGCGGCCCGTTGGCAGACTCCCGGCTCCCCTAAGGCTTGGCGCAATTCTTGGTAATCGGCGGCCAACTGAGAGCGCCGTTGGGAGTTGCGTAAAAAGTCCAGCGCTGCGGCGGTGACCTGGTCGGGGGTGGCGTTGTCCTGGAGCAATTCCGGCACCGTCTCCCCTTGGAGCACAATATTCACCGGCGAAACAAAGGGCGCGTCAAATTTTAAAATCCGCTGGGCCACCCAACGGGTCAGGGGGCTGACTTTATAAACCACCACCTGGGGAACCCCTAAAAGAGCGATTTCCAGATTGACCGTCCCGGATTTACAGAGCGCCAAATCGGCGGCGGAGATGGCGGTTAAGGTGTCGGCGCCGTCTAGGAGGGTGATATTCAAACCATAGGGTTTCAGGATTTCCTCAATTTGGGCCCGGTAAGTAGGCAGGGAAACCGGCAGGAGAAATTGGACTTGGGGAAGCTGAGCCTGGAGTTGGCCGGCGCTGGCGGCTAATAAAGGTAAAAGAGTGTGGATTTCCTGAATCCGGGAGGCGGGCAGGAGAGTAATCACGGTTGTTTCGGCGCTTAGCCCTAGGGTTTCTCTAGCGGTTAAGCGAGAAGGAGCGCCCTGAAGTCGGTCTAAAAGGGGATGACCCACCCAGGTGACCGGAACGCCTTGTTCTTGGAAAAAGCGGGCCTCCTGGGGGAAAATAGCCAATAAATGATCCATCACGGAGACTAACCGTTCGGTATCTCCGGCGCTAGGGGACCAGACCCAAGCCTGGGGCGCAATATAGTAAAAAATTTTTAACTGGGGATAAACCCTGCGGGCGTAGCGGGCGATGGCCAGATTAGGGCCGAGGTAATCGATCAGGATCAGTAAATCAATGGGCCGCTCCTTGAGAAACGCCTTCACCCGGCGCTGGATTTGCCAAGTGGGGAGAATGAAGCGCAGGGATTCCGTTAAACCTACGGAGCCGATGGCGGCGGTGTTGGCCAAAAGTTCGGCGCCGGCGCCGGCCATGCGGTCTCCCCCCAGCGCCGTAATTTCTAAGGGCAAACCCCGGTTTTGGGCTTCGGCGGTTAACCCCTTAATCAAGAGGGAACCCTGGAGGTCGCCGGACACTTCGCCGGTGCTGATAAAAATATGAGCCATGAAAACCTTTTCAGATGACAGATTTCAGATGACAGATTTCAGTTCGCCGGCACTGATAAAAATACAAAATCTGGTACACAAAAGCCAAAATAGCGGGGAGTTAAGTGTCACAGGTCGCCCCGGAGTGCCTGGAGGGGAAGAACAATTAAGGTATTGCCTTTGCGACCGACAATATAAACCTTTTGCCGCTCCGGGATCTCTAACTGGGGATCTTGGCACTCCGCTCGCCAAGAGTTGCCTTCGTAGAGCACCCGCCCCCCTTCGCCAGGGAGAATGGCGCTCAGGACTTCCCCTTCTGAATCGTCTCGCAGTTGGGGATGTTGAGACCGCTTCGGCACAAAGCGCCGCGAGAGGATCACAAAGAGGGTGGAAAGGAGAATCCAGAGGAAAATTTGTAGAGGAAAGCCAATACTAGGGACTAAACCCGCTAGGGCGCCGACTAAAACGGCGCTCAGTCCCATCATCATGGCCACAAAGGCCACTGGAAAGACCAACTCCATCAGACAGAGGAGAGAGCCAGCTATGAGCCACAGGAGGGCGATGTTCATCGGAAAAGTGGCTACCTCCGGCTTCTCGTCGCAGGACTGAGTCTTAATTTTGCCATAGATCTCGCTCACCGAGAGAGGCCGGCGCTGGAATTTGGAGTTTAAGTCTCCACGGCAGGGGAGTATCCGGCGCTTTGTCTCTCGACAGCCTGCCTACCGTGATCAACCGCATCGAAGAATTGAGTGTGCTAAACTAAGGCGGTGCGCTGGCCACCAATCGTCGACCCATACTTTCGCACATAAACACTGGTTTATATCAATGAGTGAAAAACTTAAGGATCATAATAACGAAATCCTTTCATTGTTAATTAACAAGCAAATTGATAAAATTATTGAAGCTAACAACCTCAAAGATTGTTATTTTTCAATTAGGCAGAATTTTGATCTAGATCAGTTCTTATGGGATATTGCAACCCATATTTACTCCTCTATTGGAGAAAAAAT
This sequence comes from Cyanobacteriota bacterium, assembly GCA_046304295.1. Classification (GTDB taxonomy): domain Bacteria; phylum Cyanobacteriota; class Cyanobacteriia; order Cyanobacteriales; family Microcystaceae; genus Synechocystis. Next base: position 5,408 of record JBKCES010000331.1, read on the forward strand.
AGACTTTGCCACGACCACAAACAAAATTAAAAAGTGCCAAGAATTTGCCTATGTCCTTTATGCTAAAGAACAAGAAAAGCAAAAACAAGAGCAAGAAAAACTTTTGCGTGAAAGCATTCAAGCCCAAAAAGAATCTATTAGCAAAGAAATAGCGTCCCTAGAAGCAAAACTAGCGCAAGTATTTAATCATCAAATGATAGATCAGAAAGGTATTCTACTAAAAATATTTGAGCTTAAAAAAGAATTACAGAGTTTATTGGTAAGAGAAAAACAGCTAATCTTGTCCGATATGGACAAAGCAATGAAAGATTTTAATCTTGAACTTGTGGCAGTATTAAGGTACGAAAATTTGTATATCATTGAATCCTATATAGAGACCATAAATCAAGATTTATTAAGAGTAGAACTTGAAATTAAATCAAAGTTAGACGAAGAGGAAAATGCAAAATTAAACAGAGAAAACCATTTATTGAGTATTGTTAAGCAAATAACAAATAGTCATAAACATGAAAATGATTTGATCAAAATACTTGAGTTAATTGAATCTTCTCTTGAAATACACTATGCACAAATCAAACTTGATTCTGATATATCGGGGGATCTCGGCGCTGATGAGCTAGACACAATTGAGTTGGGGATGGAAATTGAAGAACTTGTGAATATAGAAATCCCAAATGAGCTACTTGGAGCATATCGAGTAGGTGGATTTTCGGACGGTCACAGTTATCCTATAGCCTGTTCCATTCAAGAACTCTTGGAGTATGTTATCAGTCAATTGGTATAGAGCTTATGGCGGTATTCAGACGAGTGAGAACACTGAAATCCTTATTGAGTAAGGATTTTAGCCATTTTATTGGCCTTCACCAGCGCAGACACCGCTATAATCTTGCAAATCAATGTCTCACTCTTAAAAATTTTATTTGATTAACTTAAAAACTTATGGCACCCAAAAACATTAAAAAGCAACTTCAATCTCTTGAGATTAACCTTGTCAGGAAAGATGTAGGTTTTTATGAGCAATTAGTTGGATTACTGTCAAAAAAGCAATCAAGTGGAATTATTATATTTGGAATCATGCCATACATATCATTATTTACAATTGAATCCAATAAGTATATCAAAAGCAATTTAAAGCATTGTACACCTAGCTTACCTAAAAACAATGAAAAAATAATACAGAATTCTAGAATGCGGTTAAAGCTTTTTGATGATGACAAAAACAAAGTCGATGGTACTTTTAGTTTACTAGATGACATTTCTCAATTTTTAGAAAATTGGTTTATTAATAGCCATCAAGGGCCATTAGCTTCAATGAAACAAGCTTTACAGCCAGATATGGGAATTTTCTTTTATGAAGATCATATCATTGGCTCTACACATACATGGACTTACACAAATAGTCTAGAAAAGACCGAACAACTAAATTCTTTTGAGGATACGGCGGGTAGAATGAGTCAAATAGGAAAATCAGTTGGACAAGATCTGGGATCATATTTGGCTGGGATAAAAAAGCTTCGTGATTTTCATTCTATTCCAAAAAATAAACTTGACTATAGCATTTTCAAACGAGACGTGAACGCCACCGACACCAAAACCCGGACGGGTAAAGAGCTAGCAGGGACTTTGTCCATGACTCACGTTTAAATGCTATATAAGATCGATGACTCTCAATTCTCTTATCAAGACGTTAAATCAGATAAATTTTTTTCTTTAAGCTTTGATAAAAATGCTCAAAAATCAATCAATTTTTCCTTGCTTTTATTTCTTTCTATAGCCAACTTTACTAACTATGTCATATTGAAAACAATTCCGAAGGAATTAGTATACAAT
>JBKCES010000332.1:0-7007 GCA_046304295.1 Cyanobacteriota bacterium
CAGGTGAGCCAGTGGGGCATCCACTTGGTCGCCGAAGATTTTTGCCCCGACCGTTGGCGCGCTCAGATTCAGTCCCAAAGCCTGACCCTAGAGCAATGGCGTTGGAGCGCCGGTTTTGCCCCGGTCTTTCCCTTCTGGGGCTGGCGCTGGGTGGAATCAGATATCCGATACCAGATACCAGCCATCAGTTTTAGTCGAACGTAAGGACTAAATTTAGTTCTAACTGAACGATAACCTCGCTTCAACCGCTTGGATGAAAGGATCTTAGATTATACTTAAGGGGATAACCATAGTGTTATTTCATGGATCTAGAGACGCTTATCGACTCGGTCTCCCGGATTATTGCGCCCCAATCCCTTAACGCTGTCCAAAAAAGTGTGATTGAAGGCGCCTGGCAAGGGCTGTCCTACAGCGGCATGGCGGATCTAGGGAACTACGACGAAGGTTATCTTAAGGGAGTCGGCTCCGACCTTTGGCGCCTTCTTTCAGAAAAATTAGGCCGTCAGGTTAATAAGAAGAATCTTTTAGGGCAAATTCTTTTCTATCAAGAAAATCTCGCCCCTCCAGCGCCGCCCCTCCCCAAGTTAGAGTCGTTCTGGGAGGAAGCGGTGGAAGCGGGGTCTTTTTTTGGGCGCGCAGAAGAGTTAAAGACCCTGACGAGTTGGTTAATAGAGGAAAAATTCAGGTTAGTGGGGGTTTGCGGTCAGGCGGGCATGGGGAAATCTTCCTTGGTCTACCAACTGGCTCGACAGATAGAGCCGCAGTTTGAGCGAGTGATTTGGCGCAGTTTACGGGACGCCCCCCCCCTGACGGAGTTGATCCGCTCTATTATCAGCGCCCTCCAGCCCCAAAGATTGATGGCCCTACCGCCGGATCTGGGGGATCCCCTCCCCAATTTGCTAGCGGCTCTGCAAGCTCAATCTTGCCTTGTCGTTCTCGATAACTTTGAAACTCTCTTCGGCGCTCATTATCAAGCGGGTCATTTTCGTCCGGGCTATGAAAATTATGGGGAATTGCTCAGCGCCCTAGGCAGCTCAGTCCACCGTAGCTCCATTATCTTAACTTCCCGAGAAAAACCCCTAGAATTACTCTGGATGACGGAAGCCGGTTTCCCCGTCCGCTGTCTTACCCTCAGAGGATTGGAGCGGGAGGCGAGTCAGGCTCTACTGGACAAGCAAGCCCTACGGTTAACCCTCGATCAGCAGACTCATATCCACCATCACTACGGCGGTAATCCCTTGGCACTGAAAATCGTAGCCACCGCCATTACCGACGTTCTCGGGGGGGACGGTCAACTCCTACTGGCGGAATCCGCCTCCATTGTTACAGGGATTTACTATCTCTTGGAGAGTCAATTTAATCGCTTGACGGAGTTGGAGCAAAAACTGCTCTACTGGTTAGCCATTAATCGCGAAATTGTCGGCGCCCAGACCCTCAAGGATGACTTGTTTCCACCAGTGGATATTCACCGTCTTTTAAAATGCCTGGAATCCTTACAACAGCGTTCTTTAGTGGAAAGCAACTCTCGGGGCTTTACTCTCCAACCCGTTATTTTAGAGTACATCACTGATAAACTGGTGGATACGGTAGCCCGGGCGCTCTTGGGAGGAGACTACAGTCCCCTTGTGAGTCACGCCTTGATCAAAGCCACCAGCGCCGAAACGGCCCGAGCCAGTCAGGTTCGCCTCATCGCCGCGCCGCTTCTGAATCGTCTTTGGGAAGTCTGGCCGGACCCGAAGGAAATTCAGAGCCGTCTGGACGACCTCCTGCGGAAACTGCAAACTAACTTGGGATTAATGGGAGGCTACGGCCCCGGCAATTTGCTCAATCTCTATCGAGAACTGGATATTAACCTCGAAGGCTATGATTTTTCCGGACTCAACGTTCGTCAGGCCAACCTGCAAGACCTGAACCTTCAGAGAGTGAATTTTAGCCACAGCGAACTTAAACACTGCGCCTTCTCCCAAACTTTTGGCGGCGTCATCCAAATTAACTTTAGCCCCCAGGGTGACCGTCTGGTTACCTGCGACACCCACGGCGTCATTCACCTCTGGGATAGCCAACTCAATCTTCTGGCGGAAAGCCGGGGGCATATTTGTTGGGTTTGGTCTGTTTGTTTTACTGCGGACGGCCAATCTATTCTCAGCGCCGGGCAGGACCGCACCCTACGGCGCTGGGACGGCTATACCGGGGAATGTCTGCAAATTTGGCGGGGGCATCGAGGCGTTATTACCGCTGTAACGGCCAGTCCCGACGGGAACTGGATCGCCAGCGCCAGCGAAGACCGAACCATTAAACTTTGGCGTCTAGAGGAGGAGGAGTGCGTCGCCACCTTGACGGGACACAACCACTGCGTCTGGTCCGTCGCCTTTGTGCCCGCTAGTCAAACCCTAGTTTCCTGTTCCGGTGACGGAACTTTAAAACTATGGGATTTAAACACCAAAACATGCCTACGAACTTTAGAGGGGCATCAAGCCTGCGTCTGGGACGTAGCTCCTAGTCCCGACGGGCGTCATTTAATCAGCGCCGGTTTTGACGGCGCTCTGCGGATCTGGGAAACCGCCAGCGGCAAGTGTATTGGGCAAATCGTCCCCAACGCCCCGATCCTCGACCTTGCCTTTAGTCCCGACGGCGACTCTCTCGTTACCGCAGGAGGAGACCATCGGGTCTGTCTCTGGGACTGGCGCCGGGGAGACTGTTTACAGGTGTTGGGCGACCATGACGGCCCCCTCTGGTCCGTGGCGTTTCACCCTCAAGGAGAGCGATTGGCCAGCGGCGGCGACGACCGGGCCATCTGTCTCTGGCAACTGCCCCAGGGGCAAGGACTGCGGCGCCTGCGGGGCTATAGCCAGTGTTTGCAAACCCTAGCGGTCTCCCCGGATAATCAGTGGTTAGCGACGGGACAGGACAATGAGACGATTACCCTCTGGAGCCTAGGGCAGGGCAACCCCCTACCCCAAAAAGCGTTTACCCTCCAGGGGCACCGCAATCGCCTCCTGACCCTCGCCTTCAGCGCCGACGGCGAAACCTTAATCAGCGGCAGTAGCGATGGCGCCATTAAAATCTGGGATTGGCGCAACCGGGTCTGTCGGCGCACCCTCACGGGTCATCAAGGCTGGGTCTGGGCGGTGGTTCTGGCGCCGGGGGAAAGCTGGTTGGCCAGCGCCAGCCACGACGGCACTGTGAAACTCTGGGACTGGAAACAGGGCTATTGTCACCTGACCCTGACGGATTGTCCGGGGCCGGCGCTGAGTCTGGCCGTTAGCCCCGACGGACGGCAACTGTTGGCGGGGAGTTCCAGCCAAGCTATCCGCGTCTGGGAGATGCCCTCCGGCCGCTGTCTCGCCAGTCTCGAAGCGCACCATGACCGGGTCTGGACCGTCGCTTTTAGTCCCGACGGGCACTTTTGGCTCACCGGGGGAGACGACTGGACGCTCAAACTTTGGGAGAATCCCAGCGGTAAATTAGTGAGAACGTTCACCGGCCACGAGGGACAGGTGACCCAGGCCCGTTTTTTATCCCGGGGCGACCAGTTTATTACTTGTAGCGGCGACCAAACCCTCAAACTCTGGGATCTCACAACGGGGGACTGTCTCCAGACCTGGGCGGGCCACGACAATTGGATCTGGGTATTTGCTCTAGACCGACCGGAAAAACGCCTCTACAGCGGCGGCGCCGATGAAACCCTGCGGGTTTGGGATTTAAAGTATCCCCAGTCCCTTGGTGCCGTCCGGCTGGCTCGCCCCTACGAGGGCATGAATATTCGAGCCGTTAGGGGTTTGAATCCCGTGGAGAAAGCCGCCTTAATCGCCCTCGGCGCCGAAGAAACCCCCGACCTAGAGGCGGGGCGGTTGAATAATCAAAACGGAGCAGGGCGAGTGATGGACGATGTAATTGCTCACGCTTCCCAACACCATTTCAGCGAAACCCCGCAGACCCCGGCGCCCGATAATAATTAAATCCGCATCCCACCGCTGGGCCAGATCCCGAATTTGGCGCCCCGGCTCCCCCATAGCCCAGTCCCATTCCGCCTTCACCCCTGCGGCTTGGGCCTGTTGGGCGTAGTCCCCCAGCCAGCGCCCAATTTCTTGGCTCTCCCCTTGCAGACGCTCCTGAAGATTCTGGGCGAAGCCTAATAGTTCCTCTCCGGCGCCGCTGGCGTAGGGACTCAACAGTTGGCTATCTAGGGGTAAACAGTGAAAGAGTTTAAGTGCCGCACCGGGTTGGCCGTTTTGAGCCAAGTGTAGCGCCTGGGTAAAAACTTCTGGCGCTAGCTCGGAGCGGTCAAGCGCCGCAAAAATTCGCTGAAAGGTCATGACAATCTATGGCGCTCCCCATTCTTTAAACGAAAGATGAACAAGAAAAGAAAGTTTTTATTGTACCATTATATGTACTTTAAGTCAACCCCTCTGTCAATCGATAATGAGCAAATTGGCAATTGTAGCGGCTTGCAGATTGGTGAGAGACGCGCTTCGGCTAGGCTCAAGAAATCAGGCTTACTGTAACACCTGCCATACCCGGAGGTCTAGTGGGGTTGGGGGGGATAATCACTGAATTGCGTTCACCCCCCATTTAAGTACTTTACAGTTTTTAGGGAGCACTGTATATACCATAATTTTGAGATCTAAGAAATCAGCCGGGCTTCTTTGAACTTAGCAATCAGAGAGCGCCGGTTGGGGTAGCGTTGGCTAATCTTTGTCATCCGGCGCTGGAATTCCGGCAAGGTTTTTTGATACTCCGCTAAGTCCCGCAGTTGGGAGAGGATAGTAACGGCTCGGTTGTAGTTTTGGGGCTTACTTTCCAGCAACAACGTATCCACCTCGTCCCAAAGCTTCGGTTCTCGCGACGCTAGCGCCTGGAGGGACTTAACTTTCTCTTTATAGGCCGCTTCCTTTGCTCGGCGCTCTTCCGCTTCCTTGGCTTGACGGGAGAACTCCAGCAGTTGACCGGAGGTTCGCTGGGACGGCACCGGTTGATCGGCGCTGGGTAAATGGGGGTGAAGTTTTTTTCGCAGTTGAGCGCCGATATTTTCTTCACCCTGAAGTATTTGCACTAAAAAATTGTCGCAATCAGAGCGGGAGAGTTTGGCAACCGCCTGGCGTAAGGTTTTAGAGGAGGGAGCGGAAGCGGCGCCGAGGGGCTGGCTCAGTTGGGCCGCGGCGCTGAGTAAATAGGGATCGACCTCAAATAATTCCACAAAGGCTTTCTGGGCGACGGATAACTTTTGCAAACCGCAGGGAATGGGGGGTTCGGGAAGGTTATCCTTATCTTCTTCCTCTAGGATTTGAATCCCCTTGAGCCAAGCCAGGTAAAGGGGCCGATAATCTCCCGCCAAGAGTTCCCGGCGCAGATCGACCAAGGCGTCCACTCGCCCTTCTCCTTCGATCCAAAAGGAAAAGCCCTCCTCTTGATTGAAGTTCCAATTCAGAATCCAGTTGTCTTTTTTGTGAATAACTTCCACAACGTCTTCCAAACAATAGAGATCTACCTCCTCGGGAGAGAGCAGACCGGCGGGGAAACGAAAGGCCAGTTGTTGAGTGCCCCAGTTGGCGATGTAGTAAGCGACATCAAAATGTCGCTCCAGTAGAGCGAGGAAGTTGCTGTCTAGGTCGCTGTAGCTGTAGTTAAACGCCGCCGAGCGGGCGGTAATCTTAGCCCGACTGGAAATCGCGCTCAATTTTTCCCTTTCCGCCGCAGTTAGGGAACGGTCTAACGCCTGAAATTCATAGTATTGATATTCGCTCATGGGGGTTAATCTCATGGAAAAATTGCAAAAAACTGGAAAAGCGCCGGTCTCCAATTCTCTAAATTGTCGCCTATAATGCAAAGATTATTGTCTATCCATGACCCCCCTAGGGGAACCAGGCAACCATGACGACTCAGCCAGACCGCGTTATCATCTTCGACACCACCCTCCGGGACGGCGAACAATCCCCCGGAGCCACCCTCACCGTTGATGAAAAGCTGACCATCGCCCGTGCCCTGGCCCGCCTAGGGGTAGACGTCATCGAAGCGGGGTTTCCCTACGCCAGCCCCGGCGATTTTCAAGCGGTGCAAAAGATTGCCGAAACTGTCGGCGCCGTGGGGGGGCCCACCATTTGCGGTTTAGCCCGGGCCACCCAAAAAGATATTCAAACCTGCGCCGAAGCGTTGAAGCCCGCCGCTAAACCCCGTATCCACACCTTTTTGGCCACCTCCGATATTCATTTAGAGTACAAGCTCAAAAAAAGCCGGGCGGAAGTTTTAGCCATTGTGCCGGAGATGGTGGCCTACGCCAAATCCTTCGTTGAGGATGTGGAGTTTTCCCCGGAGGACGCGGGCCGGAGCGACCCGGAATTTCTCTACCAAGTGCTGGAGCGGGCCATCTCCGCCGGCGCCACCACCGTTAATATCCCCGACACCGTGGGCTACACCACCCCGGCGGAGTTCGGCGCCTTGATTAAGGGCATTAAGGAAAACGTCCCCAATATTGACCAAGCCATTATTTCTGTCCACGGTCACAACGATTTAGGCTTAGCGGTGGCTAATTTCCTGGAAGCGGTCAAAAACGGCGCTCGCCAGTTGGAATGCACCATTAACGGCATCGGTGAGCGGGCCGGCAACGCGGCGCTGGAGGAATTAGTAATGGCGCTTCATGTGCGGCGCTCTTACTTCAACCCCTTCCTCGGTCGAGCGCCGGAATCCACGGAACCCCTAACCCGCATTGACACCAAACAGATTCACAGTACCTCCCGCTTGGTGTCGGAATTAACGGGCATGTCCGTCCAGCCCAACAAAGCCATCGTCGGCGCTAACGCCTTCGCCCACGAGTCCGGCATCCATCAGGACGGGGTGCTCAAACATAAACTCACCTACGAAATTATGGACGCCGAGTCCATCGGCTTGACCCAAAACCAAATTGTTTTGGGGAAACTCTCCGGCCGCAACGCCTTCCGCACTCGCCTAAAAGAGTTGGGTTTTGAGCTAACGGACACGGAATTAAATAACGCCTTTTTGCGCTTTAAAGA